>CAZLGG010000031.1:0-32447 GCA_964559135.1 uncultured Planctomycetia bacterium | reverse complement strand
CCCGAACACGACGCAGGCGTTCAGCACGACGGCCAAAATGCCGACCACCACGAGAGCCTTGCGAGGCACGTTGGGTCGCCAGGCGCGACGGGGCGCCAGAAACGATCCGAAGAGCCCCCAAAGTACCGCCAAAAACGTAAAGCCGAAGAGACATCGGAAGACCCATGTGACGATCGCTTCCGCACCCCCCTCTCCTCGCATCAGCCGGTGTTCCCATTCGATGGCGTCCACGAGGAACGCGGCGGGCGCCAGAAGGAGCGCACAGGCCAGATTCCGCCAAGACAGCCAACGGCGATGGTTACCGGCCAGAATGAAGGTGATCAGGAGACCTATCCAGAGGGCTCCCGCCTGGTACGGGGCGAGCAACATGAGGCCCCGGTGGATCCACTGTTGAGCGGGCATGGTCGAAGTGTATCCGAAACGGTCCAGGTTTTGCATCAGGACCCATCCCTGCCCAGGACCCTAGGAAAAGGGGAATCGACTCATGATCCCACGCATCCCAACTCTGCGGACGACGCTAGTCGTCTGTCTCATCGTCCTCCTTACCGGAATCGGCTTCAGCCAGTCCACCTTGGAAATCAAATTCCATGACAGCGAGCGCATTCGTCTGCGCGACGGAAAACTTCAAGACTTGCGTGGCGCTGGCCTCGGAGGGATCGCGCCCACGATCCGCGCCCTCGAGGCAGCGGGCGCCGTGTGGCGACGTCCCTTCAGCGTTTCAGAGTCGTCCATCGCGAACATGGTCGATGTCGCCCGCAGCCGAATGCCGGACGCGAGCCTCGACCTGAACTTGGTCTTCGAGCTGCACCTTCCGGCCCCCGTCGATGCGGCTGAGATCCTCGACGACTTGCGGGCCTCGCCCGCCATCGAATTCGCCGATCGACAACCGGATGCCCCTCGAGGTTCCGCCGCGCCCAACCTGTCGTCACTTCAGACCTGGGTCGGCCCGGCCGGACTGGGCTCGGGAATCCAAGCGAACTGGACCGCTCCCGGAGGGCGCGGCGCCGGCGTCAAGGCCCTGATCGTGGACGTGGGTTGGCTGCCGGCCCACGTCGACGCTCCCCCCAGCACGTTTCTCGGCGCACCCTACGACGTGAACAATCCCGCCTTCGACCCTCACCACGGCACCGCCGATCTCGCTCTCCTCGGGGGGCCGAACGACGGGGTGGGCATCACGGGCATCATCTCGAATGCCTCGTTCTACTTGGGCGCGGCCTCCACGACCACCAATCTGTTCAACATCGCCAATGTCATCACTCTGGCTTTGGCCAACGGCTTCGGTGCCGGCGACGTCATAGCTCTTCCCCTCGAGTTCGGCTTCCTGGGGTCGACGCTCCCCATCGAACTCCACGGGCCGACGCGCATCGCCATCGACATGGCCACGGCGCAAGGCGTCACCGTGGTCACGGCAGCCGGCAATGGCTCTGTCGACTTGAGCTCCGTCCCCGTGCCCGGGCCCTTCGCCATGGACACCATCATGGCGGGGGCCGGGGGAATGCCACTCGGCTCGGGAGAACGCCGTCGCGTCCCGCTCTCGAACTGGGGCAGCGCCGTGGATGTCCAAGCCCAAGGAGAGTTGGTCGTCACGGCGGGCTACGGCGCCCTTTTCATGGGCATCGGAACCCAGGAATACTACACCCACCTTTTCGCAGGCACCTCCGCCGCGGCCATGATCACAGCCGGAGTCTGCGGGCAACTCCAGGGGCTCCTCGCCGCTTCGGGTCAGCCACCATTGTCTCCGGCACTCATGCGCCAAACCCTGATCGTGACCGGGTCTCCCCAGATCAGCCCGCCCGGCTTCCCGGTTCAACACATCGGACCCCGCGTCGACGCCGCGAGCGCCTATGGGCTCCTCATCGGGGTCTCAGCCGTCATCAGCCAGATCACTCCCGATCGCCTCTCCATCGGCGTCGCATCGGAGACTCTGCTGATTCAGGGGCTGGGCTTCACGGCGAGTTCCGTCGTCACCTGGAACGGGATGCCGCTGGCGACGACCTTGGCGGCGCCAACGCAAGTGTCCGCAGTGGTTCCAGGCTCCCTCCTGATGTCGTCACAGACGGCCTCGGTCGCGGTCGACAACGGGGGCGGTATCGTTTCTCCGGCGGTCCCCGTCACCGTGGACGGCCCGTTCCTTGGCCCGTCCGGCCAAGGCTCCCCCGTCCTCCGCGTGAATGCTTCCTTGGGGTTGCCGGATCATCGGGTCGACGTGCCGCTGGGAACCTCGTTCAGCATTGATGTCGCACCGATCAGCCCGCTCTTCACGAATACGCCCTTCGCCCTCTTCGGATTCATCGGCGTGCCCGGGCAACAGAACGGATTCTCCATCACCGGCATCTCCGGTACGATGGCGTTTGCTCCCTGCCCCGCGGACCCCTTGAATCCGAATCTTTTCACGTTCGCGACGACCGTTCCCTTGGGGGGATGCCAGCCGGCCTTCATGGCGTCCGGCAGTCCGTGGAACGTGATTCTCGGGGGTGTGCCCACCCCTTTGCGATTCACGCTGCAGGGCGTGACCGTGTTGGGAACCGTCCCGGTCTTCACGAATGGAGTCATCGTGGACATTCACTGAGGTGACGCAACGAGGCGGGGCCGTGAATCGAGTTTCGCGGCCCCGTCCAAGACATGAAGAGCCGGCCCTTCGCGCCATGTGGCGGCGGCTCAGCCGTCGAGGCGATTCCAAATGGCGCGCATCTTGCCGGAGGGAAGGACGGGGATCGCCTCCACCCGCTCCACTTCGATACGGACGCCCTCGCCCATGAGCTCCGCCAAGCCGTCGCGGACGGGGGCTTCGAGATCGATCTCCGCGGGTTGCCCCTGCGGCACGAGGAGAACGCGCAAATGGTCGGGAGCCTCCTGGATCACCTGGTAGGACTCGACGGCGGGGAGGACGCGCAGCACGTACATGGCGCCCAGTCCGTGGATACGCCGTCCGTCAGGCGTGATGAGGGTGTCCGTTTGCCGACCGCCGAGGCGCGAAAGCAAAGGTTGCGGCCGGCCGCACTCGCAGGGCGCCTCCACGAGGGCCGCGGTATCGCCCAGGCGATACCGGATGAGAGGCATGCCGAACGACCACAGGTTGGTGACGCAAACCTCTCCCACCTCACCGGGAGGGAGAGGGTTGCCGTCGTCGGAGAGAATCTCGACGATCACCGTGTCGGCCGCGATGTGAAGCCCCCCCTCCGGGCAGGTCTGGGCGATGTACCCGCCGTCGCGACAGCCGTATTCGTTGATGACCGGGCAGCCGAAGACCCGTTCGATGACCTCGCGGTCGGGCTCGAGAAGAAGTTCGGCTGTGGAGATCGCCCCCTTCATCCTCAGAGGATGCAGGTTTTCTCCACGCGCATCGAGGAACCGCGCGTAGCGCGCCAAGACGCTGGCGTAGCCATAGAGAAAGTCGGCGCGGCGCCGCGCGAGAATGTCCCGGTAGGCCGCCATGGCCTCATCCGTCAGGTGGAACGCGGAGAGCACCCACTGATTGAGGAGTCCGTCCTTGAAGGCGCGGAATCGGTCCTGGGCGGAGAGTTCGATGGGACTCCCCCACAGATCCACCTGATGATCCCCCACCCGAATGCCCCACCACTCGCGAGCCCGCAGCTTCGCCGCCAATTGGGAGGCCTCGCGGACCTTGTCGGTGTAGAAGATGAGGGGTTGCCCCGAGGAGCCTCCCGTCGCGAGTTGGAAGACACGGTCGCGATGGTCGCGCGCCACGAGGTCATCCAAGCGCTCTCGAATGAGGCCCTTGTCGATGGTGGGAAATCGGGAAAGATCGTCGAGACTCCGAAGCCCATCGGCGCTGAGCCCCCTGTCCGCGAACGCCTCCGCATAGAAGGGGCTCTCTCGCCGGGCGTGTTCGATGAGGCGCCTCGCCTTCTCGAGGCGCCAGCGTGCCAGATCCGCTGACGTTTTGGTATCGGTCGCGCGGAATTCGCGGAGGAACCGCATCGTCGAACGTCCGCGAAGACGCTCGTGCAAGGGATAGACCAGACTGCGGACGAGAGCGCGATTCATGGAGTTTCGGAGTCCTCTTTCGACCCCCTCAAAGATAGAGGATGCAATCGCAGTGAGGACAGGTCTCGAGATGGCGCGCGGCAAGCCTCGCTACGATCTGAGGAAGGAGCCCGGTGTCGCATCCCTTGCAAATGTCCTCTTCCACGTGCGCCAACCCCACACCGCCGCGACGGGTCCGTACGGACTGGTAGAGATGATAGAGGTCCGGGGGGAGTTTGGCGGCCAATTCCTCCCTTTTGGCCCCAAGCTCCTCGATGCGCGTCTCAGCACGCGCCAGGTCCTCCTGGGTGCGCCGTTCCTCTTCAGCCAGGAGTGACTTCTCGTTTTCGAGCGCTTCGGTCTCCGCCTTCAGGCGATCCTCGAGTTCGTCGAGGGCCATCATCAGCTCGAGAATACGGTCCTGGACCTGCTCGTTCTTCTCCTCGCGCCCCTTGATCTGGTGCTTCATCGCGTTGAACTCTTCGTTCGTCTTCAACGAAAAGAGCTGCCCCTCGAGGCGTTTGATCTCGGCCTCGTGCCCCTGGGACTCCACGTTCAACACATCGATGCGTTTTTTCGCCGCGACGACCATCTCGTGGGCTTCATCGACCTTTTTCTGCTGCGCGGCGACAGCTCGCGTCCGCTGCTCCAATTCCCGTGGCCGCTTGTGCTTGGTCTCCTGGGCAGCATCGATTTTCCGGTCCAGCCGCGCCAACTCGATGAGGAGGTCGAGGACTTCCCCTTCCAGGCGTTCGCCTTCGTTTTCCGCTCCACCCCGTGGTGCCATGTTCATCGCCTCACAAAAAAAGCCCCGGCGTCCGCCAGGGCTGGGGTTTCAGTGTCCCTTCGATTCGAGGAACCCCGAGAGCTTTCGGGATCGAATCGGGTGTTGGAGTTTCATCACCGCCTTCGCTTCGATCTGGCGGACGCGCTCGCGCGTCACCTTGAAGATACGCCCCACCTCCTCGAGGGTGTAGGTGTACCCGTCACCGATTCCGTATCTCAGTTTAATGATCTCCCGCTCCCTGTAATTCAGGGTCGCAAGGATATCCTTGATGCGGTCGCGAAGCATCTTGTGGGTCGCGGAGGTCACGGGGGATTCCGCCCCCTCGTCCTCGATGAACTCGCCGAAGTAGGAGTCCTCCGAGTCGCCGACGGGGCGATCCAGAGAAACCGGGTGCTTGGAGATGCTCATGACGCGACGCGCCTCTTCGACGGTCACATCCGCGGCGTCGGCGATCTCCTCCACCGTCGGTTCGCGGCCCGTCTCCTGCTGCAAGCGTTTGTGGACGTTGCGGAGCTTGCTCATCGTCTCGATCATGTGCACCGGAATACGAATGGTGCGCGCCTGGTCGGCAATCGAACGGGTGATGGCCTGGCGGATCCACCACGTCGCGTAGGTCGAGAACTTGTAGCCGCGGCGGTACTCGTATTTCTCCACGGCTTTCATGAGACCCGTGTTCCCCTCCTGAATGAGGTCCAGAAACGTGAGCCCGCGATTGCGGTACTTCTTCGCGATCGAGACCACGAGTCGCAGGTTGCCCGACGACAGGTCTCTCTTGGCTTGCTCGTAGCGCTCGAATCGATCGCGGATCTGGTGCAGGCGCCGACCGAGGGATTCCCTCGTCTCGCCCGCCTCCAGTTGCTTCCGAAAAAGCTTTTCCTTCAGGATGCCCTGCGTGTCTCGGTCGTCCTCGGGCAGCTGAGCGATCTCTCGCTCCAGGCGGCAGAGCTCGTTGTACTGTTCCACGAGGTCGTGCAGCATCGGCCGAACATTCTTGATCTGCAACCCGAGTTCTTCGAGTAGGACGGCGACCTTGCGACGACGCGTGCGCTGGCGGCACGCCAGTTGGAACCGCTCCTTTTTGGTCTTCACCTGTCCCCGGAGGAAGCGGTCGAAGTCCTTCTGGTTCTCCTGGAGGATGCGCTTCGCGGTGTCAACGTTTTGCGGAAGGCGGTCGCAGAGATCCTGCTTGTCCACCTCCCCCACCTTGAGGGTCCGGTCGAAGGCCAGCCCGCCCCGCAGGACGTCCTCGAAGATGGAAATGGCGCGCGCCGCGGTGAACGGGCATTCAAGAATCTTCTGCCGAAACATCTTCCGTGCCAATTCGATCTTCTTCGCGAGAGAGATCTCCTGATCCCGGGTGAGGAGAGGGATCTCGCCCATCTGGGTGAGATACATGCGAACCGGATCGTCGATCCGCTCGGTCGCCTGGACGGCGACGATGGGTTCGTCCCGCACGGGGGTGGCCGGCGCGGCCGGCTCGGCGTAGAGGCGACTCTCGATGACCCTTCGCCTCTCCTCGGCTTCATCCTCCTCGATGACGTCGATGCCCTCGGTGGCGAGCCGGAGCAGGACGTCCTCCAAGCGATCGGCGGAGACGACGTTCGGCGGAAGGATGCGGTTGATCGTCTCGTAGGTGACATAACCGCTCCGCTTGCCCCCCGCGATGATCAGTTGGAGTTCGGATTCCAGGCCCTTCATCGCCGATTCACTCCTGGTGATGTCACGCACGGTCGTCGAAGAGAGACGATTGGGAACACGAGGCCGTCGTCGATGACAGGCTTGCGGGCGCGGTCGGTCATGGTGATGGATCTAAGATGCGTCACGTTGCCAAGGGCCATTGCGATCTTCGGTTTCCGACTGGGAATCAGGAGACGACGCAAACGATCTTTTAGGTACATCCGAGAAGGAAGACAAGCAGGAGAGGCCATCTCAGAACTCCAGCTCGTCCTCGTCGTCGGACGGAGGCACCGCGGGGGCCTCGGGCGCCCGCGTGGGGATTTCTCTTGCCGGGGCCGGGGCGGGCGAGCCGGAGGGGACTTTCTTCTGCACTCCCGCCTCGAGTTCACGCTTCAAGCGAATGAGAGCGTCCAGATCCCCAGCCTTCTTGGCGGCCTCGAGCCGGTTTCTCAACCGCTGCTTCTTGAACCAGAGAAGGAGGTCCCTCGCCTGCTCCTCGCTGGTGGGCGTACCCAGCCCGTCCTCGTTGCGGGGCTCCATCGCCCGCGTCACCAGGCGATTGAGGAACGCTCGCTGCCCCGGCTCCGTCACGTAAAGGTCCAGTTGATCCGCCGTCACCTGTGTTCCGGCACGTTCGAGTCGCGCCATCACGTCGAAGAGCGCCCGGTGGGGTGGATGCAAGAAGTCCTCCGGCTTCAATTCCGCCATGAGACTTCGGGCGAGGTCCTCGGTGCGAAGAATCAGTTCCAAGACATCCCTCTCGCCGCGACGCTGTGCCGGGGTCACGGTCACGACGACGTCCTCCTTGGTAGGGGGTGGCGGCGCCACCCGCGCTCGCGCCGGCCGCTTCAGGGTTGCCAGTCGCTTCCTCAGGTCGTCCCGGGAAAGGCCGAGCGACTGGGCCACCCGGTCGAGGACGAGACCCCGTTTGACCGGATTCTGGACCTCGTGCGCCATCGCGAGCAACTCGTCCGCGGCCAGAGCGATGCCCTGGACCGTGGAGAGATCGTGACGCCGGCTCGCCTCCGCGAGCACGAAGTCCAGCCAATCTCGTGCGGATTCGGTCAGCGCTACGATCGCCGCGGCACCGCCTTCCAGGAGAAAGTCGCAGGGGTCCTTGCCCTTGGGCAGAACACAGACCTCGAGGTTCAATTCCGCGCCCGCGAAGATCTCGGCCCCGCGTTCGGCCGCCTTTCTCCCGGCGGAATCTCCATCGAAGACGAGGCGGATCCGATCGGTGAATCGGGAGAGCATGCGGGCGTGGTCTTCCGTGAGCGCCGTTCCCAAGGTGGCGACTGCGTGGTCCAACCCCTGTTGCCTCGCCATGACCACGTCCGTGTAACCCTCCATGACGTGGATGCAGGTGCCGAACGTGATCCCCCGCAGAGCTTCGGCTCCGAAAAGACAGCGCCGCTTGGAGAAGATCCGCGTCTCGCGAGTGTTGATGTACTTCGGCTCCGCATCCCCGAGGGTGCGGCCGCCGAAACCGAGAACGCGGTCCGAGCTGTCGATGATGGGGAACATCAAACGATCGTGGAAGGAGTCCACGAGCCCCCCTCCCCGTTCGCGACGGGACGCCAGCCCCGACTCGACGAGAAGAGCGTCGGGAATCCCTTTCTTGGCCGCGGCCAGGACGAGACGATCCCAGGAATCGGGCGCATATCCGAGGAAGAATCGGGATTGACTGCCCTCGTCGATGCCCCGGTGGGCGAGATAGCGCCGACAGGCCTCCCCCTCCGGCTTCGACAGGGCGATCTGAAACCACCTGAGAGCCCACCGATTGACCCGATAGAGGTCGGACTTCTTGACGCCGCTCTCATTCGTGGAACGGACCTCCGTCCTCTCGATGACGATCCCGGCCCGCTCGGCCAGAATCTCCAGGGCCTCGACGAAATCGACGCCCGAGCGTGTCATCACCCAGTCGATGGCGTTGCCGCTCTGGCCGCATCCGAAGCAACGGAAGCGCCCTTTGTCGGGATAGACGAAAAAGCTCGGCGTCTTTTCCTGGTGAAAGGGGCAAAGTCCCTTCAAGGACCTACCGCTGCGCTTGAGGGCCACCTCGGCCTCGACGAGGCCCACGAGATCGGCGGAGTCGCGGATTCTGTCGATCGTCGTCGTATCGATGTGCCCCGACACGGATCACCTTTCCCAAGATGAATTGGCGATCGCCCGCTCGAGGGCGAGGAAGGCTTCCGGAGGAAGTTCCTCCGCCCGCTCCTTGCCCGTCAGATCCACGGAGCCCAAGAGGCGAGCCCGTTCTTCCTCGTCGAGAGAGGCTCCCCCCATCGTGGGCGGCAACCTCTTGAGCAGCCCGCTGATGCTCTTTCGCCGTTCCCCGAAGAGGAATCGAACGAGAGGGAGAGCGCGAGCGATGGGTTCGGGATCGATGCGGCGACTCTCGATGACGACCAGGGCGGAATCCACCTTCGGTCGCGGCCAGAACACCTCCTTGCCCAGCACGCGATCCACTCGGACCTCCGCCAAGGTGCGCACGAGGATGGAGAGGGGCGAATAGTCCTTCGAACCCGGTTTGGCCACGAGGTTCTCGGCCAATTCCTTCTGCAACATCAGCACGAG
Organism: uncultured Planctomycetia bacterium; assembly: GCA_964559135.1. GTDB lineage: Bacteria > Planctomycetota > DRQF01 > DRQF01. The sequence goes on along the minus strand of CAZLGG010000031.1, from coordinate 23,419 downwards.
ACGATCCGGCATGCCGTAACGAAGGATGAGAGTGGTCAGAAAGGGCGTCGAGATGTTGTAGGGGAGGTTGGAGACCACCTTGAAATCGCCGGAATCGGGGGCGACGAGAGCCTGATCGAGGCGCTCGCATACCTCGCTATTCAACCGGCTCTTCCCCTCCATGATGTCGCCGTGAATCAGCCGAAGTTTTTCGCAGTTGCCCAGCAGATCCCGGGCGAGAATATACAGCCCGGAATCGACCTCCACGGAAAGGAGGAGGCTCGGCTCCTCGGCCAGGCGCCGCGTGAGCGTACCCATACCGGTACCGACCTCGAGCACGATGTCGTTCGGTGCCAGGTCCGCCAAACGAACGATGATGTCGAGAATCCGGGGCTCGATGAGGAAATTCTGTCCGAACCTCTTGTTGGGAGCGAGTCCCCTCTCGCTCATCAAAGCCCTCATTTCCGATGCTTTCGTGGGAAAATCCAAGCTACGAACCTCCATGAATCCTCTCGATGATGCGCTGGATCCGCTCTTGCAACCAGGGGCTATCTGCCGCTCGCATCTTGGCCTGCTCCAGATAGGGCAACGCTGCTTTCCCCTCGCCCACAAGATCGTGTTCGGCCGCCTCCAGGGCCCACCGGTGCAGCCAATCCCGGCGGTATCCGAGTTCTCGGACCGCCGCAAAGACTCGTTCCTGCCTGCGATAGGAGGCCTCGGTGATGACGCAGCGGAATCCCAGATCCCACCGGCGCGTGCGGGCGGGAACCGTCTCCTCCAGGTAGGCGCGCCCCCGAATGGGTGTGTCGAACCCGCCCCCCCGTATGATATAGCGGTCGCCCGGGTCTTCCTCGGCCAGGCCCGAAGCATGGAGCCGCTCGTCCGCGCGGCTTCGGGTCCACTCCCAGACATTGCCGATCATGTCATAGGCTCCGACGGCGCTCCGACCTCGCTCGAAGGTCCCCACACGGGTGACGCCCCAACTCTCCACCTGGCCTTCCCAAAGCTCCGCCGTGTTGGCGGCCAAAAGGAAACCGTCCCCCCAGGGAAATCGTTTCCCCCCCTCACCTTGAGAAGCTCGCTCCCACTGGAGATTCGTGGGGAGTTCCTTCCCCTTCCAGTGGGCGAAATCCCTGGCTTCTTGAAGACTGACGTAACGCACCGGGTCGTCCGGATCCCGTCGAAGGCCGTTCCAGTAGGGCAGAGGGTCTCGTCCGGTGGCCTTTCGGAAACGCGCCCACTCCCGCTCCGTGACCTCGAAGCGGTCCACGTAGAAGGCCTCGACGCTTCGGAGGGTCGCCCCCACGCGGAACGCCCCCCCCGGAACGAACACCATATCTTCGAGTTCGGCCCCGCGCAGATCAAGGGAAACGGGGTCGTCGACCATCGCAAAAACAATCAGGACGAGGACGAGGAGAACGGCCGCTCCGAGAGCGAGGCGTCCGGGTTTCATGGATCGAGGACGACGATCTCCACGCGACGGTTGCGCCGACGCCCTTCCTCGGTGCCGTTGTCCGCGATGGGACGCTCTTCTCCGAAGCCCGCCACGCCGACGCGAGAGCGATCGACTCCGCCGTCGGTGACGAGGAAATGGGCCACTTGCAGGGCGCGAGCCGTGGAGAGCTGGAGGTTGCCGTAGGGATACTTCTTTGCGTTCACCACGATGGGAACGTTGTCCGTATGCCCTTCGACCCGGATGAGGCGGTCATTGGCATTCAAACGGGTGGCAATCTTGAGCAGGATTTCACGGCCCCGACGGCTGATCTCGTCGCTCCCCGTTCGGAAAAGGACTTGGCCCTCCACCGAGAGAGATGTCCCCCCGGGAACGGCCCGCACCGAAATGTCGTCGTCGATGCCCTTGAGTTTCTCCCGCAACGACTTCAACTCACTGCGCAAGGAGACCACTTCCTCGGCGGCGGCCCCCCGTTGGCGCGCCCGTTCCAGGTCGATTTTCAGCAATTCCAACTGGTTGGAGAGCTTCTCGTTGCGCTGCCGCAAACGGACATTCTCGGACCGCGTGGTCTCGAGCGCCGAATCCAGATTGCTGACCTCGTTGCTGGCCGCCTCATAGCGCTCCGTGGACACACAGGCACCCAAGGGCAGAAGAAGAGCGAGTGCCGGAAACAGAATACGCTGGATACGATGCATGGGAACCGTTCTCCGATCGAGCTGGACGCACGCGGAGCGTACCAAGTCACCGGGACAGTCGAGGCGGGGGAAGCGACAGGGAGGCCCGGGCGGCCCCCCCATGAGTTTCACTTCTTGATGAACATCTCGGCGGCCTTTTCGGCCAGCCCCTGAGTCACACTGCTCATGTCGCCCGAGGCGGTGTCCCACCAGACGGCGCAACCATAGAGCAGAATGATGCTGGTCAGGATCAAGACACCCAGCATCGCCGGATGGATCTGAGTCTTGGCGGTCTCCGCCTCGACGCGGATGCGGGTGGAACGTCCCGTCGTGCGACGCACGGTGGATGTCTTCCCCCGGCTCGCCGCGGGAACCGACGTGGTCTTCGTCGCCGAACTCTGTACCCGGGTCGCCCGCGTCTTGGCCGTCGCGTGCTTTTTGATCTTCCTCGGCTGATCGTCGACGAAAGTCTCGTCGCTGGAGATGGGAGCGGTCGCCATGCCGATTTCGGCATCGTCCAACTCCAGGTCCTCCACTTCCTCATCGAAGATCAAGTCGTCGGTGAGGGTGTCGCTGGACTCATCCTGGAACTGGATGGTCTTGCCGGTGTCCTGCTTGAGCTTCTCGACGTCCGCCCGCTTGAACTTCATCTTGTCCGCGTCGCGAAAGGCGCGGATTTCGCCCTCGGAGACGAGGCGCTTCAGTTCCTCCTCCTTGAGCTTCAGTTCCTTGAGAGCCTTTTCCAGGGAGACGAATTCTTCCTTGTCCGACATGGTCGCCGGGTCCTCCAGAATCGGTTGTTCTGCATTCCCTTCTCGGGGTGAGGGCGAAGTTTACGCCGTCGCGGGCGGAAAGGGAAGAGGTCCGGATTTTGCCCGCGAACCCCTCCACGACCTCGGACCGCCCCGAGAGGATCACCCCCTCATCATAGGCTCTAAGAGGTTTTCCACCAAGGGATAAGGAAAACGACCGAGACCCAGGGCACCGGGCCGCGGTACGAGGCTACCCGTCGTCGCCCTTTTCGGGGGGCTTGGGCGGCGTTTCCGTCTTCGCCTTCTGGCGAAACTCCTCGAACTGTTTCTCCAGATCCATGGGGCTGAATCCCTCGGGACTGTTGTCGTGGTAGCTCATGAGATCCAGGTCGCGACGAATGCGGCGGGCCGCCACGAGTTGGACGCCGTTCCCGTTCAAGCTCCGATAGACCGCCATCTGGCGCTTCTTGGTGTCGATGACGTACAGCACGGACGTGCCGTTGCCGTACTCCCCCGTCACGGCGATGAGGTCGCCGTTGTTGTCGGTACTCCCGCCGCCGCGGGCCGCGGGGAGAGCTTGCAGCAACACCACGACGAGAGCGGTGGCGCCCATGGACGCCATCACGGTCTTCCAATCGATCCTGGCCATGTTTCGATCCTTCCGTTCAGTCTGGAGAGTGCTCCCGAGCCGCCGGCAGTTCCACGAGGAATCCGGCACCGCCCAGGGGCGATGGGACCAGGGAGACCCGTCCCCCGTGCCCCGTGACGATGTTGTGTACGATCCCCAATCCCAACCCGCTTCCCTTCTGACCCGGTTTCGTGGTGAAAAACAGGTCGAAGACCTGATCTCGGTCCTTCTCGGGGATGCCCGGGCCGGAATCCGCCACGGTGACGGCCACCCGGTCGGTGCGAAGGGTCCGGTCGATCTCGATCGTCCCTCCCACGCCGTCCATGGCGTCCAAGGCGTTGATGAAGAGGTTGAGGAACACCTGGCCCAGTTCCCTCGGGTCTCCGAGGACCGTTAGGCCCTCCGTCCCGCGGAGGACGACCTCGACCCCCTCCTTCGTGAGGCGATGCTGAATCAAGCCCCGGGCCTGCTCGAGGACACCATCGAGGGAAACGTCCCGCACCTCGGTCTTGCGAGGTGTCGTGTCGAGAACTCGTTGCACGATCGCTCGGATACGATCGAGCCCTTCCTCGATGACCAGGGCGTACTTCTCGCGGCGGGAGGGATCGAGATCCGGCTGTGAGATGCGGCGGACGGCGTTGATGACACCGCCCAGAGGATTGTTGATCTCGTGAGCGATGCCGGCCGCGATCCGTCCCATGGCGGCCAGACGCTGGGTCACGACGAGGTGCCTTTCCGCAGCGCGGAACTTCTCGTTCGCCTCTGCGACAAGGCCTTCCATGTGACCTCGATAGCGAGCGAGATCCTTCATCATCAGGTTCAGCGCTCGAGCGATGCTGCCGATCTCGTCCTGCCGGTCGCCGTACGGCAAGGGATGATCGTAGTCCCCCGCGGAGACCCGAAGAGCGGCCTTCTCAGTGTCCACGAGGGGCAAGAGGAGACTTCGTTCGACGATCCACAAGAAGACGAGCAACATCGTCCCCATGCCGACGAGCAGAATCACAAGGATGCTGCGGACGGGCACGGAGGGGTCGTACGCGGTGAGATGCTGAGGGCTCAATCGGAAGAGAAACCCCCATTCGGACAGAGCCTTGCTCCTGAACCGGCCGCACACGACCCATCGCCCCGTGGCGTCGCGGAAGGGCAAGGGCCCCTGGCGCTTCGCCTCCGCGAGCAACGCACGGAGGCGAGGTTTGTCGAAGACCTCCGTCGTGTCTCGCTCGAAGATGAGAGCCGGCCGCGGATTGTAAAGGGCTGTGTCCGTGGGGCTCGAATGGACGATGACGGCCTTGTCGAGCAGCGCTCTGAGTTCGGCCTCGTCCCAGATTCCCAAGTCGCCGATGTCGACGGCGATCGCGGCGCCCTGACCGCGAGACTCCTCGAGGAGGCGAGCAAGGGCTTTCTCCACGGTGCCGCGGATGGTTCTCGCGAGGACGCGCGACGTGGGGATGAGCACTTCATCCTCGAAGCTCCTGCGCGCCCGATCCGCCTGCTCGTTCACGTTGACGACGACGAGGAGGAGCATCCCCGCCGCCATCAGAACGAAGAGCAGAGTGATCTTGCGCGAGAGCGACATGGAGGCATCCTATCCGCGCACGGGGCACGGAGCGAGGCAGCGAGCCCTGGCGATCAGCGCATCTTTCCCTGGAGCTCCAGAAGCGGCATGAAGAGGGCGATGACGATGAAACCCACGATGATGCCCATGATGACGATGAGCAAGGGTTCGAGGATGCTGATCATGGCCGTGACCGTCGTGTCGACTTCGTCGTCGTAGCGGTCGGCCACCTTCATGAGCATCTTGTCCAACTCACCGGTTTCCTCACCGACGTCAACCATGTTGACGACCATGTCGTCGAAGATGCCGCTCTCCCCCAAAGGCTGAGCGATGGCCTCGCCCTCGCTGACGCTCTCTCGCACCTTGTCCACCGTGTTGCGGAGAATGGCGTTCGTGCTGGTTCCACGCACGATCTCGAGGCTCTCGAGCAGAGGAACCCCCGACGTCGAGAGGGTGCCCAGCGTTCTCGAAAAACGAGCGACCTGCGTCTTCTTCACGAGCCCGCCGATCAGGGGAAGCCGGAGAATCCATCGGTCGGTGATCAGCCGCCCCTTGTCGCCTTTGCGAATGAATCGCCAGATCCCCACGATCGCGAACGGCAGGAGCAACCACAGATACCAGTACGTTGCGATGCCCTTGCTGAAGTCGATGAGAAAACGCGTGGGCTTGGGCAAATCCTCACCGAGACCGGCGAAGATCTCCTCGAATTGGGGGATCACCACGATCATGATGAAGGCCACGACGGCCGCCGCGAACGCCATCACGAAGACGGGATAGGCGAGGGCCCCCTTCACGCGACGGGAGAGCTTGTCGCTGCGCTCCATGAAGTCGGCCAGACGCAGGAACACCTCGGTCAGCATACCGCCGGCCTCGCCCGCCCGAACGACGTTCACGTAGAGCCCGTCGAAAACCTTGGGGTGCTTCGCGAGAGACTCGCTGAGGGGGCTGCCTCCCTCGACGTCCTCCGAGACGGCCTGCAGGACGCTCTTGAATCGGCCCGGCGGCATCTGCCCCTCGAGGATCTTCAGGCTTCGCAAGACGGGAAGCCCGGCCTCCTGCAACGTTGCGAACTGGACGGAGAACTGGGTCTTCGCGACGCGCGAGACGCGACCTCCCCCGAAGAGCGGCTTCTTCTGCCCCGCCTCCTTGGGCGCCGTCGCCTTCGCCGCGGCCGTTTTGAATTTATCGCGTCGTGCTCTGAGCTTTTCAGGCATGGAGATTCCTCAATCGATGACCGTTTCCCGGAGGACCTCTTCCGGCGTGATCCGCCCGTCGAAGACTCCGAGAAGGCCGCTGTCGCGCAATGTCTGCATTCCCTCGGACCTGGCGATCTCACCCAGTTCCTCGGCCGAAAGCCCCTCGATGATCGCTTCTTTGATCCGCTCCGTGACCACCATGATCTCGAAAAGCGCCATCCGCCCACGATACCCGGTGCCGTAGCAGTTGTCGCAGCCTCTTCCGCTGTAGAATTCCGCACCGGCGATCTGCTCAGGCGTGAGCTCCAGTTCTTCCAGGATCTCTCGGGGCGGCGCGTAGGCCGTCCGACACTTGGGACAGATCGTCCGGACGAGTCGCTGCGCCACCACGGCCTCGAGCGTGGCCGCGATCAAAAACGGCTCCACACCGATGTCGACGAGCCGCGTGACGGCGGAGGGAGCGTCGTTGGTGTGCAAGGTGCTGAAGACCACGTGCCCCGTGAGGGAGGCCTCCACGGCGATGCGCGCCGTCTCCCGGTCCCGAATCTCCCCCACGAGGATCTTGTCCGGATCCTGCCGAAGGATGCTCCGCAGGCAGGAGGCGTAGTCGACGCCGATTTCGTCGTTGACCTGCACCTGAACGATGTCGGGCAACTCGTACTCGACGGGGTCCTCGGTGGTGATGATCTTCTGCTCTTCGGCATCGGTGGCGGAGAGCGCGGCATACAACGTCGTGGTCTTGCCCGAGCCCGTCGGCCCCGTCACGAGGATGATGCCGTGAGGCAAATCGATGAGGCGGCGAATCGTGGCCACCTCCTTGGGGCGCAGGCCCAGCTTTTCCAAATCGAGATCGACCACGCTGCGGTCGAGGACCCGCATCACGCAGGATTCACCGTGCATGGTCGGGAGAGTGGACACTCGGATGTCCACCTTGCGGCCGCTCACATTGAGGTCGATCCGGCCGTCCTGGGGAATCCGCGTCTCGGCGATGTCCAGGTTCGCCATCACCTTCACGCGCGAAACGAGGGCCTGAGCCAAGTGCGCCGGTGGAGAACGCAACTCGAAAAGGACTCCGTCGATCCGATAGCGAATCTTGAACTCGTCCTCGAAGGGCTCGAGGTGAATGTCGCTCGCCTGGTCGCGGATGGCCATGAAGAGGACGTAGTTGAGGAGCTTCACGACCGGCGTCGATTTGGCCAGGGATTCCTGGTCGTCGATGTTCGACGAGGCGGCAGCGTCCTCCAACTCGTCGATGAGCGAGTCCATCGACTCCTGGCGCTCCTGGAAGTGCGCTTCGATGAGCTTGGTGACTTGATCCTCGGTGGCGATGTACGCCTCGACATCGGCGCCGAGCATGAAGCGGAGGTCGTCCAGACAGGCCAGATTCGTGGGATCGGTGAGGGCAACCTTCACGACGCCTCCTTCCTTGGCGAAAGGGACCACCCGGAAGATGTTCGCGGTGGCGGCATCCATCGCACGCACCAGCTCTTCGGGGGGCACGACGGCTTCCAGATCCACCGAGGCCAAGCCCATCTGCCGGGCGAGCCCCATCTTCAGGTCGCCCTCGGAAAGGTGCCCCAATTCCACGAGGATGCGACCGATCTGCCCCCCCTCGTCCCGCTGTCGGGAAAGCGCCTCCTGGATCTGCCCCTCATGAACGAGGCGCATCTCCTTCAAGATCTGCCCCAGGAGCTTCTTGCGATGCGGTCCCTTCATTGGATGCCGATCTGGTCCCGCATCTCCGCGGTCCTCTGGGCCAGGGACAAAGCGTGTTCATCGGAGATGAATCCGTCTCGGTAGAGTTCGAGGAGGTGGTCGTCGAGCAGCCGCATCCCACGGCGTTTGCCCGTCTGAATCTCCGAGTAGATCTTGAACGTCGCCCCCTTCCTGATGTGATTCGCGATGGCCGCGGAGTTGATCATGATCTCGAACGCGGCGACGACCCCCTCCCGATCCGCGCGCGGCACGAGAACCTGAGAGAGGACCGCAAGGATTCCGCCCGCCAACTGCTGACGCACTTGTTCCTGTTGATCGGGAGGGAAGGAATCGATGATGCGATCCACCGTGCGCGCGGTCCCCGTGGTGTGGAGGGTCCCCATGACGAGGTGGCCGGTCTCGGCCGCGGTGATGGCGGTCGAGATGGTCTCCAGGTCCCGCATTTCCCCCAGAAGGATGATATCCGGATCCTGGCGGAGCGCGCGCCTCATCGCCTCGGAGAATCCGGGTGTGTCGGTGCCGACCTCGCGCTGGGTGATGACGGACTTCTTGTGCGAGTGCCGGTACTCGATCGGGTCTTCGATCGTGATGATGTGTCGGTCGAAATGCGTGTTCACGTAGTCGATCATCGTGGCGAGTGTCGTCGTCTTGCCGGACCCGGTGGGGCCCGTGACGAGAATCAAACCCCGGGGTTTCACGAGAAGGTCCTTGACGTTCTCAGGCAACCCGATCTGCTCGAACGACAACAGTTTGCTGGGGATCAACCGCATGACGATCCCGACGCATCCCTGCTGCCGAAACACGGACACGCGGAATCGCGCGATGTCCTCGAGCCCCATCCCAAAATCGACGCTGCCCAGCTCCTGAAACTCTTCACGGAGACGCTCGGGGATGATCTGGGTGGAAACCGCTTCCGTGTCACCAGCGGTGAGAATGTCCATGTCCAGACTCTTCAATCGGCCGCTCTGGCGCAGGACGGGGGGCCTCCCGACGGCCAGGTGCAAGTCGGACGCATTCTGTTCCGCGCAAAAGCGCATGAGTTGATGGATGTCGGGCATCAGAGGTCGTCTCCCACTTCCTGGCTCACCACTCTCAAGACGTCTTCGATACTGGTCACCCCCTGCACGACTTTCCGGGCCCCGTCGGATCTGAGGGAACTCATCCCCGCCATGAGGGCTTGTCGGCGGATCTCCAGGTGACTGGCGCCCTCGAAGGTCATGCGTCGGAGGGTGGAGTCCATGCGCATGAGTTCGAAGACTCCGATCCTTCCCGAGTAACCCGAGAAGTTGCACTTCTCGCAGCCGCCCGGCCGATAGACGGGCCGCCCGCCCAGCTGCTCCGGAGTGAGTCCGAGAGTGAGCAATTCCGCCGCGCCGGGTTCGTACGGTTGTTTGCAGTGCTTGCAGAGCACCCGCACCAGACGCTGAGAGAGGACCGCGACGATCGAACTTGCCACCATGTAGGGTGCGACCCCCATGTCGGCGAGACGGGTGATGGCGCTGGGTGCGTCGTTGGTGTGAAGCGTCGAAAAGACGAGGTGGCCGGTCAACGCCGCCTGAATGGCGATGGATGCCGTTTCCTCGTCGCGAATCTCGCCCACGAGAATGATGTTGGGCGCCTGGCGAAGCATGGCCTTCAGAATGCGCCCGAAGTCGAGTCCGATGGAGTGCTTCACCTGGACCTGGTTCACGCCTTTCAGATTGTATTCGACGGGATTCTCCGCCGTGATGATCTTGACGTCAGGGCGGTTCAGATCCTTCAAAGCGGCGTAAAGTGTCGTCGTCTTGCCCGATCCCGTGGGCCCGGTCACGAGAAAGATTCCGTTGGGACGGCTGATGATCTTCTCGAAGCGAGCCAGATCCTCGCCCTCGAACCCGAGCTTCTCCAGCCCGACGAGGCCCTCTTGCTTGTCGAGGATACGCATCACCAAGCTCTCGCCGTTGACCGCGGGAAGCGCACTGACGCGCATGTCGATCTCCCGCGACAGCACGCGGGTCATGATGCGACCGTCTTGCGGCTTCCTCTTCTCGGAGATGTCCATCCCGGCCAGGATCTTCAACCGGGAGATGACCGGACCCTGCAGATGACGGGGGTGGCGATCCACGGTCCGGCAGACGCCGTTGATGCGGTAGCGGATGCGGAGGGAGTCGGAAAAGGGCTCGACATGGATGTCGGAGGCCCTCTGCTTGACCGCGTCCTCGATGATTCGGTCCACGAGGCGGATGATCGGAGCTTCCTCGTCCTCGTCGTCCGAGGCCCGCGTTCGCGCCGGCTGCTGCGCGAGGGACTCCTTTTCGACGGCATAGTAGCGCAGGAATGCGTCCTTCAATCCGGACTCGGACGCCACGGCGGGGCGGAAACTCATGTTCAGCAGGAAGCGCAGGTTTTCCAGATTGAAAGCCTGGACCGGATCCGCCATGGCGACGATGACGTCGCCCTGGTGGACCTTCACGGGGATGATGCCGTACTCCTCCGCCAGGTGCGCGGGGATGAGCTCGATCACCTCATCGGCCACGCGCCCCTTCTTCAGGTCCACGAACGGCAGTTTCGCTTGGCGTGCGAGGGCCCGCGCGAGTTGGTCGTCGTCGATGTATCCCAGCCGGATCAGTGCCTCGCCCAGCTTGCACCCGGCGTCGTTTTGGAGGCGAAGCCCCTCCTCGACTTGGGATTCCTCAACGACACCCTGGCTGACGAGCAGAGCACCCAAGAGAGGCCTTGACGCCATGTATCCTCCTCATTCGCGGATGAGCGAGCCACTGTGGGCACGCCTGGAACCCGTCCCGTTCGGGTCCGGTGGGAGCTCGATTCTACCGGCTCTCGAGCCATCCGGGAAGGAATTCGAATTGGGACGGGCACGATCGAGCGCCGGCCGGCTTCTCGGCGCCCGATCCGAGTTCGCGATCGCTTGATTCCGCCCCTCCCCCTGTTACTGTCCGACGCCCTTCAGGGAATACGGGATGAGGTTCTTCAAACTGCTACGACTCACCACGGTCGTTCTCTCGGCGATGGTCTTCGCATCATGCGTCACGGCGGTCGATCCCGTCGAACCCCCTCCCGAATACTCCCTACGATCCCCCCGCTACACGGCTTGGTACTTCCAGTGGGCCCTCGAGAAAAAGAGCCCGCGCCATGTCTGGAACGCCCTGTCCCACGCTCTCAAGGCCCGCGAGAAACTCAGCTACTCCGACGTGGAACTCTTCTTCGACCGGATCGAGGAGGAAATCGGTCGATATCTCGGCGATGCCCTGGAGGCCGAGGTCGTCGAAGAGCGGCCCCTGGGGCCGCGGGTGCGTTGGGTCACATTCGTCTCGGGCGATCACCGCGCCACGATCCGATTCGTCCTCGAGACGACCTATGAGTTCGTCCCCGCCAAGCCCGGCTTCGACACCTTGTTCAAGGAAGCCGCATCGATGTCCAAAATCCTTCGATACGAGGATGACGCGGCCATCCTGACCCTCCCCGAGGTCCCGCCGAAATACGACCCCAACGATCTGGAGAGGATCGTCATCGAAAACGCATGGCGGATCGACGGCGTCGTTTCCCACAACCTCGATGAGCTTCAAAAGGCCATCGAGTCCCGACAGAACCCATAGATTCCCCGAGGACCAGACATGGCAACGAAACACGTTTATCACTTTGGCGGAGGCAAGGCCGATGGCCGTGCCGACATGAAGACGCTCCTGGGCGGCAAGGGCGCGAACCTGGCCGAGATGGCGAACCTGGGCATCCCGGTGCCCCCGGGTTTCACCATCGACACGAAGGTCTGCGCCTATTTCATCGAGCACCGGGGCAAGTATCCCGAGAAGCTCGCATCGCAGACCGATTCCGGCATTCGGCGCATGGAAAAGCTGACGGGCAAGAAGTTCGGCAGTCGCACGAACCCTCTTCTCGTTTCGGTGCGTTCGGGCGCAGCCATCTCCATGCCCGGCATGATGGACACGGTGCTGAATCTCGGCCTCAACGATGAAACCGTCCAAGGCCTCGCCGAGAAGTCCGGGAATGAACGCTTCGCATGGGACTCCTACCGACGCTTCGTGCAGATGTACGGGGACGTCGTTCTGGGCATGAAGCCGGAATCGAAAGAAGAAGAGGACCCCTTCGAGGTCATCATCGAGAGGGTCAAAAAGAAGCGGAAGGTGACTTTGGACACGGAACTCGACGTCGACGACCTGAAGTCCCTCGTCAAGCTTTTCAAGGACGCCATCAAGAAACGGACGAGAAAGCCGTTCCCCACCGACCCCCATAAGCAACTGTGGGGCGCCATCGGTGCTGTCTTCAGCTCCTGGAGCAACGACCGCGCAATCGCCTATCGAAAGATCAACGGCATTCCCGACGACCTCGGTACGGCGGTCAACGTGCAGGCCATGGTGTTCGGCAATACCGGTAACGACTCGGCGACCGGAGTGGCTTTCACGCGGGACGCCGCGACCGGCGAGAAGCGCTTTTACGGCGAATACCTGATCAACGCCCAGGGTGAAGACGTCGTGGCCGGCGTCCGGACCCCCAAGCCGATCGAGCAACTCCAGCAGGAGATGCCGAAGGCCTATCGACAGCTGACACGCATCTACAAGCTCTTGGAGAAGCACTATCGCGACATGCAGGACCTCGAGTTCACCATCGAGGACGGGAACCTGTGGCTGCTCCAGACCCGCGTGGGCAAGCGCACCGGGCTTGCCACGGTGCGCATCGCCGTGGACATGGTGAAGGAACGCCTCATCACGCGCCAGGAGGCCATCGGTCGCGTGACCCCCTTCGCCCTCGAACAGATCATGAGGCCGATTTTCTCACCGAAGGAATACGCCGCGGCCGTCAAGGCGGGACGTCTCGTGGCCAAGGGCTTGAACGCCGGCCCCGGCGCCGCCACCGGGAAAGTCGTGTTCCACGCGGACGATGCCGTGGCGAAACGGGCCAAAGGTGAACGGGTCATTCTCGTTCGCATCGAGACGTCGCCAGAGGACATCGAAGGCATGCATGCCGCCGAAGGGATTCTCACCGCACGCGGCGGAATGACCTCGCACGCCGCCGTCGTCGCCCGACAGATGGGCAAGACCTGCGTCGCCGGCTGCGGTGAACTCGAGATCGACTACAAGGCGCGACGCTTCGTCGCGGGCGGCAAGGTCATCAAGGAGGGGGACGCCATTTCGCTCAACGGGTCGACCGGTGAGATCCTCGTGGGCGAGATCCCGACGTCTCCCTCCGAGATCAGCCAAGTTCTCGTCGAGAAGAGTCTCGATCCGAAGAAGTCCGAGATCTTCCGCGCCTACGACCAACTGATGCGGTGGTGCGACAAGGTGCGACGCATGAAGGTGCGCACGAACGCCGACCAGCCGGACCAGGCCGCCATTGCGGTCGCCTTTGGAGCTCAAGGAATCGGCCTTTGCCGCACGGAGCACATGTTCTTTGGAGAGGAGAAGATCCAACACATGCGGGCGATGATCCTGGCCGAAGACGAGAAAGAACGCCGGGCCGCCCTCAAGAAGCTCCTTCCGATCCAGCGGAGGGACTTCGAGGGGATCTTCAAGGCCATGGACGGTCGAGCCGTGACCATCCGCACCCTCGATCCGCCCCTCCACGAGTTCCTCCCCCATGAGACCAAGGAGATCCGCCTGGTCGCCAAGGAATTGGGAATCACGCCGAAGAAACTCGAGGCGAAGATCGAGGAGCTCCGCGAGTTCAACCCGATGCTCGGCCACCGGGGCTGTCGATTGGGAATCACCTATCCCGAAATCACCGAGATGCAGGCTCAGGCCATCTTCGAAGCGGCTGTCAAGGTGAAGAAGAAGGGCATCCGGGTGAAGCCGGAGGTCATGATTCCGCTCATCGGCAACGTGAAGGAGTTCCAGCTCCAGGCCGACATCGTTCGCGAGGTCGCGGCCAAGGTCTTCAAGGCCAAGGGTGTGAGAGTCCCCTACATCGTGGGGACCATGATCGAGATTCCACGTGCGGCCTTGACCGCCGACGAAGTCGCCAGCGAAGCGCAATTCTTCTCCTTCGGAACGAACGACCTCACGCAGACGACCCTTGGACTCTCCCGGGACGATTCGGGCCGGTTCCTTCCCGTTTACCAACACCTGGGCATCTACGACGCGGATCCGTTCGCGAGCTTGGACACGACGGGGGTCGGACAGCTGATGAGGATTGCCGTGGACAAGGGACGTTCGGCTCGCGCCGATATCAAGCTGGGAATCTGCGGCGAACACGGCGGCGACCCTGCGTCTATTCTGTTCTGCGAAGCGTTGGGGCTGGATTACGTGAGTTGCTCGCCCTACCGCGTTCCCATCGCCCGCCTGGTCGCCGCACAAGCGGTGCTTTGAAGGTATCCCTCCGTTCGAATTGAAGCCCGCCGTTGCCGAGAAATCGGCAACGGCTTTCTTCATCTTCGGAAGAACTCTCTGCGATGACGCAGGTTACGCCGAAGTCCCCCGACGATGCGACCGAATCGCCGCGAAGGCATCCACCCCCCGAGCAAAAAAAAACGACGAAACATCGCGATCCTTATGGTTTTTACTTGGCCTTGGAGGGGCAATCTGGTGGAATCAGCCCTCGTCGGGACCACTCGGGTCCCGCGTTTTGTTGTTGACGAGCTTCCCGGCAACGCGAGCTCGAGTATTTCAGTCTTCCCCTACAATCATGTCTCCAAAGGAGAGCATCATGCAACGATTGCGTTCTCGCATCCTTCTGCCTGCACTGATGGCTATGCTGCTGGGCAGCGTCGCTTTCGGTCAGTTCAGCCTCACCACCACCTTCATGAACAACAATGGCCAGTCCGGCAATATGTTCGATGTCATGTCGCCCGGTGGTCTCACGATCACCGACTTCGACGTCAACCTCGATGCGGGTACGTGGGATGTCGAAATCTACATCGTCAACCTCGACCCGACGGCCACGAACCCGGGCACCATCGCCCAGACACCCACGGCCGGCCCCAGCGCCGGCCTTCGCGCGGACACGGACCCCGCCCAATGGACCCTCGTGACGACCATCCTGGGCGTCGTGGGCAATGGCCCGGGCGTCGCGACGAACCTGGCGGCCGGCGTCGCCATTCCGCTGGCCCCCGGCCAGCGCCAGGGCATCTACGTGACGGTCAACAACGGCACGGCGATCAACTACACGAACGGCGCCAACTGGGGCGGCGTCACCGCATCCGATTCTTTCCTCAACATCTACGAGGGCTGGGGCAGCGTCTATCCCTTCGCCGGCTCCTTCGGCACGGGTTCCGACCCCATGAACCCCGGCGGTTCGTCCCGCATCTGGAACGGCACCATCTACTACTCGACGGGTCCCATCGTCGCCGGCAACGGCCAGGCGCCCCAGCCCGGCCTCGCCGTCCTCGACATCAACGGCGCCACCGAAGCCAACGGTATCGCCGTCGGCGGCATCGATCCCAGCACGATGGCTCCCGTCAATGGCCCGTTCTTCACGAACGTCAGCCAGGGCACGAGCATCGACTTCCACTTCGAAGGCGCGGCGGGACAGCCCATCGTGCTTCTGGGCGGCGCCCTCAACGCGGCCAATGCGTCGTTCCCCGGCATCGGACAGCTCGACATCGGGGGGCCGGTCGGCATGGGCGGCGTGCCCACGGGCATCACCCTCGTCGCGGACGGGAACCTCACGAACTTCCCGGACGTGCTGTTCCGACTCGACGGCAACGGAGAGATGGACCTCAGCCTTTCGCTGTCTTCCAGCTTCCCCCTCGGCGTCCTCTCCACGTTCCAGGCGATCATGTTGACCGGCGGTCCCTCGGTGGTCGCGATCTCCAACGCCGTGGAAGTGACTGTCGTTCCCTAACCCTGAAAGCAACATCCGTGGCCTTTCCCAGGCCATTCCCACAATCGAATGAAGGCCGCGCACGACGCGGCATCACAAGGAGTTCTTAGATGAAGAAGCAATCGTTTCTCTACCTGGCCCTGACGGCGGCCCTGGCGATGGCGCCCGCCGCCCAGGCTCAGCTCACCATCAACGACGCCAATGCGTCGCTCGATATCAACGGCGTGCAGCCCAGCGTCTCCGACCCCGTGGCCCACACGGTCGCCGTCAACACGGCGCAACCCAGCAACCTCGACATTCACATCAACTCCGGCGCCAACGCGGATGCAGGATTCGCTCTCCTGGCGAGCGGGCTTCCGATCACCGGCCCCCAGCTCGCCACGTCCTGGGGCGACTCGATCGATGTCGGCGGAGCCGGTCTCTCCGGCGTCAATTTGGTGATGGACGGAATCGGCAACACGGGCAACCCTCTGCTGGACCCGTTCGCCGCCACCAACGGCAGCGGTGACTTCGACCTCGTCGTCACGACGCCGCTTTTCCTGACCGGCGCCAGCGTCGCCGTGCAGGCCATCGTCTCGGATCCGACCGCCATGCCCTTCCCCTTCGACAACACCGAAGCGGGCGACATGGTCTTCGCCGTCGGCGCGGTCACGACCAGCTACACCCTCGCTGACGATGGCAACGTCCAACATACGCTGATCACTCCCATCAACCTGGGCGGTATGGTCTTCAACGACGTGTTCATGAACTCGAACGGGTACATCACCTTCGTCGCGGGTTCCGGAGACTTCTCGGAAACCATGGGCGAGTTCTTCAACGGCTGGAACACGCCTGGCAACGCCGGTGTCGCCTTGGCCTACAGCGACCTCAACCGCATGGGCACGATGAGCGGCGCAACCTACGACGTCGTCGAAGCTCCGAACGGCATGGTCGAGTGTCAGTTCAACAGCCAGAACTGGTGGGGTGCCAACGCCAGCTCCGCCGGCAACTTCAAGGCGATCTTCAACGACCCGACGCAGCCCGCGGGAACGGTCATCCTCGACCTGTCGGGCCTCACGCCGGATCCCACCAACACTGACGACTTCATCGTCGGCGTCACCGACGGGGACGACGCCGCCGTCTCCGGGATGGGTACCGACACGGACCTTTCGGACGGGACGAACACGGGCTTCACGAATGCTCTGGCCGCCGGCGGCTACACCAGCCCCAGCGGCATGGACTCGGTGGGCGAGCTCTTCTCGTCGGCTCTCGCCGGCCCAGGGGGCGCCAACCCCCCGGCCACGCTCACCTTCCTCGAGCTGGGCCTGGGCTTCAACTGGTTCATCTTCTGATCTGATGCGATCGAGCTGAATCCTGCCTCGTACAGCCGCGCGCTCTTTGAGCGCGCGGCTTTTTTCGTGGCGATTCAGGCCTCGAGTTTGGCGGAAAGCTCCTCGGAGAGGCTGTGGTTCGTGGAGACGTTTTGAACGTCCTCGTGATCCTCGAGGGCCTCGATCAGCTTCAGAACCTTGCGTGCCTGCGCTTCGTCGGTGATTTCGATCGTGTTCTGGGCCAGTTTCTGGACCTCGGCCAGCTCCAGCTCGAACCCTCTCTCCTCGAGCCCCGCCTTGATCGCCACGAATTCGGAAGGCGCGGCGGTGATCATGTACCCGTCATCCACGGCTTCCATGTCCTCCGCGCCGAGGTCCAGGACGGCCTCCATGACCTCGTCCTCGCTCTTGCCTTCCCCCTTCACGAGGAAAACGGCCTTGCTTTCGAAGAGGTAACCAACGCAGCCAGGCTGTCCCAGGTTTCCGCCCGCGCGTTCGAAGAGCTTCTTGATCTCCGGGCTCGTCCGATTGCGGTTATCCGTCAGGCCTTCCACCATCACGGCGACGCCACCCTGGGCGTATCCCTCGTACACGACGTCCTCGTAAGCGACGGTGTCGGCACCGACTCCAGCCCCCTTGTCGATGTTTCTCTGAATGACGTCCTTCGGCATGTTCGCGGCACGCGCGGTTTCCACGATCAGCCGCAGGGCGGCGTTCGTTTCCGGGTCGGGATCGCCCAGACGCGCTTCCACGATGATGCGCCGAGCAATCTTGGAGAATATCTTGCTGCGCTTTTTGTCCACGGCCGCCTTGCGGTGGCGGATGTTCGCTGCGTGGGAGTGACCGGCCATGTGAAAACTGCTCCTCAAGGGTCGAATCCAGCATAGCAACGGGGCTCGCCGGGCGGCAACGCGGTCCCCGTCGGATCTCGTGATCGGCGACTTCAAGCCTTGACGAGATCCGGACTTCCGGTCAGATTCAGCCATGAGATACAAGGGCTTTGAGCTCTATCCCTTCCAGGAACAGGCGATCCAGTCCATCGAACGAGGGCACTCCGTCATCGTCTCGGCCCCAACGGGCGCCGGCAAGACCGTCATCGCCGAGTACGCCATCGATACGGCGCTTCGAAATCAAAGGCGCATCGTCTACACGTCCCCCATCAAGGCGCTCTCCAACCAGAAGTATAGGGACTTCATGGAGAGCTACGGGGACGACAAGGTCGGAATCATGACCGGCGACGTGACCATCAACCCGACCGCGCCGATTCTCATCATGACGACGGAGATTTTTCGCAACACGATCTTCGAGGATGTCAAGCGGCTCGACAACATCGATTACCTGGTCTTCGATGAGGTGCACTACCTCGGCGACCCTGACCGTGGGTCGGTCTGGGAAGAGACCATCATCTTCGCCCCGCCGAACATCCGATTCATCGCCCTGTCGGCGACGATCGGCAATCTGGACGAACTCACCGATTGGATGACGTCCATCCGCGACACGCACGTGGACCTCGTACACACCAGCGAGCGGCCGGTGCCGCTTCATCGTTTCCTCTTCCTCGACGAGCCGGGAATCTTCGAACCGAAAGACCTCAAGCAGAATCTCACGGCTGCGCGTCAAAAAGCGCGCACGGTCCGACATCATCACCGCGACCGACGCGGTGGTCGCCATCGCCCGCCCCAGAGAAAGCGGGATCTCATCCGCATTCTCGTGCGTGACCGCCGCATGCCGCTGCTCTACTTCTCGTTCAGTCGGAGGAAATGCGAAACCCTCGCCCGCCGCTACCAAAAGAAGCTGAAACTCCTCGAACCGGACGAGGAGAGACGGGTTCTGAAGCTCTTTGACGACCTCGTGGAGCGCTATGGAGCCGCCACGCATCCTGCGACGCCGGTTCTTCGTGAGCACGCTCAAAGAGGCGTTCTTTATCACCACGCCGGGATCATGCCGATCTTCAAGGACATCGTGGAACGTCTCTTCTGCTCGGGGCTCGTGAAACTCCTCTTCACCACCGAGACCTTTGCGCTGGGCGTGAACATGCCGGCCCGCTGCGTCGTTTTCGATTCTCTGTGGAAGTTCGACGGCGTGGACATGAAACCCATGTCGTCACTCAGCTTCCGGCAGATGGCCGGGCGCGCGGGCCGCCAGGGCATCGACACGGAAGGCGAGGTCTACGCCATCCTCGACCCCGAACGGGACACGCCGAAGATCGTCAATGCGATCCTGCACAAGAATCCGGGCGCCGTCATCAGCCAGTTCGACCTGGGCTACGCCACGACGTTGAACCTGAAACGCCTCATGGGCGACCGCATCGAGGAGGCCGTGAAGAAAAGCTTCAGCGCTTTTCAGCGCAAGTCACCGAAGCATGCCATCAAGAGCCTTCAGCAAGCGCTCACCATCCTGCAAGGGCGCAGCTATCTCGACGAGGAGGGACTGACCGGGAAAGGACGATTCTGCACCCGCTTGGCGGGGTTCGAGATCCACCTCACGGAACTCTTCTGGGAGGGTTGCTTCGAGGATCTCGATCCACTCCAATGCGCCCTCTTGGCCGCTTCCATCGTCTACGAAGAGCGATCTCGAGGGGGCCCACCGCAGCGCATTCAGTCCTCGACTCTGCCCTCCCCCGTGGTCAATCGGGCCACGAAACGGCTTCGCGCGTTTCGAAGGTCGGAGTCGCAGTGCGGTCGCGAGCACCTGCTCAAACCCTTGGACTTCGGGCTTTCCCTCGTTCTCGAGGCGTGGATGATGGGCGATACCTTTCAAAGGCTCCGGGGTCTCACGAACATGCAGGACGGGGATCTCGTCCGCGCCTTCAGGCTCACGATCCAGGTCTTGAGGCAACTCTCATGGGCGCTCCCCAAGGACCACCATGTCAGCGATGCGTGCCGAACGGCGATCCAGCTCATCAATCGCGACGAGGTCGACGCCGAGAAGCAGCTTCGCTGCGTCTGAAGGCTGGGATGAGACAACCAGGGATTTCGACTGTCTTTCGAGAAACAACCATGATGACGTTGATCTGCAAGAAGACGTGAGGAACCTGTCGCAAGGCGGTCGCCTTGCTCCGGGAATCGGGCGCGGAATACGTCTACCGCGAGTACACGGAACAACCCTTGTCGCGGGACGAGCTGAAGGACCTCTTCCGCAAGCTCGGCATGTCGCCCCACGACCTGCTCCGAACCCGTGACGCGAAGAAGCTGGGCGTCCCCACGGATACGGACGACGAGGAACTCCTCGGGCTCATGGCAGAACACCCGACGCTTCTGCAGCGCCCGATCCTCGTCAAGGGAAAACGTGCAGTGCTGGGAAGACCCGTGGAGAAGCTCGAAGAGCTGCTCTAAGGCCGGGCCTCAGGATCGCTCGAATTCGCTGTCCTTCAGTCCCTGGTTCACGCGCAGATTCTCGAGGCGCACCTTGACCTTCCGCTTTTCGCCGCGAAGAACACCGCGCTCGATCTCCTGGAGGACGAGCAGCCCCTTCTTGAGGACGTAGTGATAGGACTCGTCCATGAGGAGCTGCCCTGACTGCTCGACCTTCATGCCCGTGACGAGCCACTTTTTCCCGCGCTTTTCGAATCGGAAACGGCTCGTCATGACGCGCCCCTTGGCATCGGTCTTGATGAACTCGCGGGGAAGACCGTCCCGGATGCGAATCTCCACCCGGGTGAACGCCTTTTTCGCCTTCGGCCGAAGGACGAGTCGGTACTCGACCTTGTGGTTGACCTCGCGGGTCTTCACTTCCTTGTAGTAGTCCTTGTAGATGACCTGGAGCGGCATCCCGATGACCAAGGTCTGAGCCATCCCGTGGAGTTGCCGTTCGAGATGTTTGAAAAGCGCCTCGCCCTGGGGGGTCTTGGCGAAGTCGGGAAAGGCCTCGAGAGGCGTCCCGTCCCCGTGCACGTACTCCATCCGGATCTTCGCCGGCGCCTTCCATGCGTACTTGATCCAGATGCTGGAAAGCGCCTGGAAAGGGCCCGTCCCCTCCAGCTGCCAAAGGAAACTGACGTCCTTCATGCCCTCGAGGCGGGGATAATGAATCCGGGAGTCCACCTCTCTCAAAACACGTTCGGCGGGATCCTCCGCGACGGCGGGTTGGCTCGGGGGAGGCGGCGTCTGGGCGAGCAGTCCCGCGGCGAGGAGGAAAACTCCGCAAATCCCTGGACACCGAGGCATCACTTGTCGCATGTTTCGTTCGCTCCTGCTCCTCGTTTGAGCGCCAGCCCCGCGCTCCCGAGACCGTGCCCCAGCAGCGACTGGTAGGCCTCGCACGCGGTCCAGCAATCGGGACATTTCCGCTTCGCGATCTGCTCCCGCGCATCGCGAACCACGCGGGCCTTCATGAGCGCCGCCAGATCGAAATCCGCCTCTCGGAGGTTACCGAGGGGACGGTCCCAGGACACACAGGGATATACGTTCCAGAACGGATCCACGAAGACCGAAGATCCGAGAGAGGAGCACGCGACCGGGCTCCGCCCGGTTCGAAGGTAGTCCACGAGCCCCTTCAAGAAAAGGCGTTCGAGAACGCTCACAGGCCCGCGGCCTTCGAGGCGGCGAACGTGCCCGGCCACGACGTCCGCCCAGGACTCGGCCCAGCCCTCCTTGCCCCAGACTCCTCGATCCCCTCCGTCTCCATTCCCGTAGTAGTGGGGGCTCACCTGCGCCGCGTTGAGGTGGATGTCATCCGCGGACAGGTCGGGGATCTCTTCCTGCACGGCCGTGATCATCGCCTCCAACTGGTCACTGTTGGCCTGTTGGAGCGTGAATCCGAACTTGACGATGAGACGTCGGTCACCGAGAGCCCTCAGGCGCTTCATGCTCTCCATGGCTTTCGCGAAAAGTCCAGGGACCCCCCTGAGTGCGTCGTGGAGGGCCGGCGGCCCATCGAGGCTCACGGTCACACCCAAGCGACGGACGCCACTCCCGAGGGCCTGCTTCACCAAAGCCAGCAGACGGTCGGGAGCAAACGCCGTGGTCGGGAAGTCGAGAAGAAAGAGCCTTGGATTGTGACGCAAGACCAGGTCGACGAGTTCCGGCGCGCCCTTTTTCATGAGGATCTCGCCCCCCGTGAGGTTGATCCATGACCATCGTCCGTTGCGGCGGAAGAATCGCTCGACCTCGGCAAGCGACATCTCTCCGTCGCTCGAGCGCTGCCAAATGGAACACATGGGACAGCGGCAGTTGCAGGTGTAGTTGACGGCCAAGGTGAGCTTGAAAGGAAGGCGGCGCGACATGAGATTCGATCGCGCCACGTCGGAGGCCAAGGCGACCCAGCGATTCATGCGTCCTTCCCCCGTCCGAGAATCTCGAGAAGCGTCTTTCTCATCTTGAGGAGCTGCACGAGCCTACGGCGCAGGAACCGACCGGCCGCGCCGAGGCGCCTGGCCAGAGCGAATTCCGGGTTCTCCATCGCCGCGAGGGCGGCACGAGCGCGAACGCGTCGCTGTTCGGGTGGAGCGTTCAGAACGTCCTGGATGAGGGACGCTTGCATGATGGTGAAGGCGGCATCCAGGTTGCGCCGCGCCACGGCATCTCCATCCAACGCTCGGGAGATGGATTCCGCCGCGGCGGAGAACGCGACGACAGGACGGTGCATGCGTAACGCCGCGCGAGCCAGTCGCACGGGACCGCCCGGCGCCAACTCATAACCCTCGCGGAGGGCGGCGAAGGCCTCGTCGAACTCCTTCAGGTCTCCCGCGGATTCGGCGGCGGAAAAGCGATCGAACACGGCACGCCCCCAATTGAAGCGAGCTCGCAGATACCAGGAGGGGCGCCCCGACAATGACATTCCCGCTCTCCGATCGAGAACCGCTTTCCACAGATGCTCGTCGTCGCGCCAGGATCGCTCGGCCACGAGGGTGCGGCCCGAACTCACGAGGATCACGATGCCCGCGGCCCATGCGGCGGCCCGACGCGGCGCCCATCTGAAAAGCCCCCCCACGACGAGAGCCGACGCGGGCATGAGAGCCAGGTAGGCAAACCGGTCCGCGACGATGATGTTGAGGGGAATCCACTGCATGACCGGGAGAAACGCGCCGACGACGGCCAAGGCGCCCAGCGGTGCGAGGCCGGGCTTGTCGCCCGTTCTTGCTCGCCAGACGGCTCGGGAACCCCAGACCGCCGGCACGGCCATGAGTCCCCAGCCCAAGACCGCGAGGGTCGCGGGGGAAGGCGTGGGCCAGTACTGATCGAAGACGGGTTGGCGAAGGAGGAGGAACGTCTGGAGGTACTCCAACCAGCCGCGCCCCATTTCGAACAGCGCACCCGCGGCGTCGCGCTCCTCCTGCCCGAACCCCTCCCCGAGCACCCGCCACCGCGCCACGACATAGAGGATGACACCGAGAGATGTCCAGGCCGCGTCTCGAAGCACGGCGCGAAACCGCTCGCGCCTTGCCAATC
>CAZLGG010000030.1:13551-39372 GCA_964559135.1 uncultured Planctomycetia bacterium | reverse complement strand
CGAGGAATGAATAGAGTAGCCAAAGGCTGCCCAAGATGAGGACAATCAACCCCGCGGCCAACTGCACACGGCGACGCTGCCAAACCGGCACGCGGAAGCGCTTGGCGTACTCGGCCACGAGGGCTTCGACGTCGGGGGAAGAGAGCAGCTCCTCTTCCTTCTTGCGCTCCCATTCCTTGCGTGCGATATACTGCCGGCACTGGGGACAGTCATCGATGTGCTGCCGGGCCATGGAGCCCGGTTGCCGTTGATCCTCGAAGGATGCGTGGAGGTTGAGAAACCGAAGGCAGGAATCGGTCAGGCGAGGGCGGGGCGGGGCCTTCTCGCCGGCCTCCAGGCGGTAGGTCACTCCGGTCCACGGGTCCGTATGGACTTTTCGATCTCCCTCGCTCATCCCTGATTCTCCTCGCTCCGTGGGTTCGGGTCGGCAACGATGACGCATCCGCAACAATAAGATGTTCTTATGACACTCTTATTTGTACCCCGGCCGGAGACCCCCTGTCAACCCGATTCCCGAGACTCCTCTTCGCCTCGGCGGACGACGGCGGGGACGGTCCACCAGCACCGCGTCGTGTCAGCGGGGACGGACGACGAGGATGCGGCCTTCGTCAAACCGGCCGACTTCCCGGAACATGCGGATGAGGGTTCCCCGCGGCAGGGCGCGACCCAACCGCTTCGCTTGCTCCACGGTGAGGACGAAGACGTCGTAGCGCCGATCCGGAGCTTTCCACCCCAGGACGATGCGACTCAACAGATCCCCATCCCCTCGGAGTTGTCGATAGGCCTCGAGGGCGCGAGCGAGGCGTGCTTCCGCCCAGACGCTCACGGGATGGCGTGTCATGCCCCGGGCTTCGGCCGTCACGGCTTCGTAGACCTGGCGGGACGCAGCGTCGTAAGGGTGGCTCCGGAAACGCTTTCCCTCGATCTGCAGAAGGTTCGCCGCCACGATGCCAGCCATCACCCACGCCGCCAGGGTTCGCACGCGAGGCTGCCGGGAGACTCCCACCGCTTCACCGAGGGCCAGCGCGCCGAGGAACATGACGCCCAACGCCGTCCGCTCCCGGGGCCACGGCAGGTGAAAGAACAAAACGCCCGCGCAGACGGCCAAGACCTGGAGACCCAAGGCGGAGGCGAAAAAGCGCCGGGGACGACTTCGGAAGAGATCTCGAAGACCCAAGGTCGCCAGGAGGATGCCCATCGCGAAGACGAGGCCCGCGGCGACTCGGAGGAGCGTCTCCATGCCCTCCGGCCGCGAGCCGTAGGGTGGGGGCAGATGGGCGAAGGTGGCGTCGACGATGCCGAGGACCGTCGCCCACGGAGACGCCGCCCCGAAGTGAAATTGGGCCTGCGTCGCATGGAGGAGCGGGGCGCCGAGGATGGCCCCGGCGATCGCAAGCCCCGGGAGAACCAGGATCGCGAGAGTGCGTGCAAGCGTCTCGCCCCGCCGCAAAGCGCCAACCAGCGTGGACGCCCCCAGCCCCACGACCGCAAAGGCACAGGAGGGAACCGCGGCGAGGGCCAGCCCGAGGGTCGCGCTGCCCCACGCGGCCGTGCGTCGGGAAACGCTCTCGTCCTCGATCGATGCGTGGAGCAACGCGGCGCCCCACGCGAGGCCCGCCAGCATGAGGCTGTAACCCCTGGCCTGGACGAAGTAGTCCAGAAAGAGGGGATTCAGCGCCAAGGTCGCAAAGAAGAGGACGGCGAGGCTTCCCCGGCCCAGCAACCGACGCGAAAGACGAACGAGCGCCAGGAGAAAGAGGGTCGCTCCGAGGAGCGCCGGCAGCCTGAGGGCCAGCTCATGGGGCCCAAAGAGACGTTCCGACGCCCAAACCAACACGGAGTGGAGGACGTGGTTGTTGGGGGCGTAGCGGCCGAAGATGACTGCGGGCCCCCCGGCGGCGAAGTGGGTCCACGTCCAGGCCTCGTCATGGGTGAGGGACTGATGGGCGGCGCGCCAAGCCGACCACGCGACGACGGCCGCGAGCAAGAACGAAAAGATCCAGGCTGCGAATCTTGGTCGGCGTGTTTGGCGTCGTGTGGTCATGGATTCCCGTTCAAGCCGACGTCGCGGGCCTCATGGGTGCAGGAGCAGCACGAGACCCAGGAGGGGGGGGAGCAGCGACACCGGAAGATTACGCCAACAGGGGTCGCGTGCCCACCGTCGAGCCCCGAAGACGAGGAGCCCGTAGTGAATCCACGCGACGGACGCCGACGGGGCCGGCGCGGTGATGTATCCGCCGGGGAGGTGCGACAAGGCCTGAGCGAGATCCGTCGTCACCGCGACGATGGGTTGTGCCAGCAGGGCGACCGGGGGGATGAGCAGCGTGAGCCCGCCCAGGGCGAGAAGCAGCATCACCAGCGGGGGAAAGAGGAGGCCGCTGAGGATCGCGGCCGGCGCGAAGCCTCCGAAGACCCGGAGGCAAACGGGCGCCGTGGCGAGGACGGCGCCTGTGGAAGCGAGCCCGAGTTGCAGGATGCGATGCGTCGGAGGCGGGCCGCGTTTTCGCCAGAGAAAGGCTTCGAGGGGATCTCCCGGCCGCGCCGACGCCGGTGGGCCGGCCCAGGCGAGGACGCCGGCGAGAGCCTGGAAGGACAGCCGAAACCCCACATCGCCGGCTCGCGATGGATCGACGATGAGGAGAAAGGCGGCGAGCGCGGCGAGTAAGCCTCCCCAGCGCACTCCGAGACCCCGCCGCCTGGCCCAGGCAAGGACGAGAAGGGCGAGCAAGGCTCGCATCACCGGGGAACCGCCTCCGGCGAGCTGCGCGTAGACGGCCAAGAGGATGAGAGTCGGCCGGCGACGGCCCAACATCAAAAAGTGGAGGAGAGCGGCCATCAACCCCAGGTGGAGGCCCGAGACCACCAGGAAATGGGAAGCGCCCGCCCGTTGAAACGTCGCCCGGCGATCGCGGTCGTCGTCACGAAAACCCAAGAGGAGCGCCGCGAGCGTCGTGCCCGTCTCGGCGTTGCCGAACCGACTCAACCGTTTCCTCAAGTGTCCCCTCGAGCGGGAGAGATGATCGGAAAGGCCAGGGGTGTTCAGGACTCGGAGATTCTCCGGCGCCGCGCTGCGCGCGATCCATCGCCCGCGTGAGACGCGGATCATGGCTTCGACGCAAATGTGTTCGCCCGGACCGGGGAGGGATCTCTCCGTGGACCAGGGCTGAAGGAGAAGAACGGGAGCGCCCGTGGCGACACCCGTGCTCGCGTCGTCGGCCAAAGGATGCAAGGTCGCGTCCTTCAGTCGAATCCAGAAGACCGGACGTCCTGGAAAACGGGATCTCAGCCGCCCGGCGCTCACGATGCGCCCTTCGATGAGCGCTGGAACCGGAGAGCCAAGGTGGGGGAGGGGAGCTTCGTGAGTGACGGCGCCCCAGATCACGCCCAGCAGCAAAGCGACGAGGGCCGGCATCCCCGTTCGCAGTCGTCGGTGGGCCGAGAGAACCCTGGGCATGAGGAAGAGAAGGACGAGGAGAAGGCCCCAAACGCCTCGAATGTCCTCGATGGGACCCCAGTCCCATGAGAAAAAGGCGCCCAGCGTGAAGGCGGCCAGCCAGGATTGCATGCGCGACATGAGTCCCTCCGCGGGTGTTCTCATGCCTTCGGGCGCGGGTCGAGGGGAGAGTGTAGAATCTCCCATGTCGGCGAGCAAACCCGGGGGCCCCCCACGCTCCCCGGTTTCCTGGAGGTCGTGACATGCCGTTTACGGATTGGAGTCGCATCGGAAGAAACGGGACCGCGCAGCCTTTTGTCCTGGCCGCGTTGGTGACCCCTTTCCGCGGCGACGGGATCGATATCGAGGGCTTCGAGGAAAACATTCGCTACCTCGACGCGATGGGATTGGACGGCGTTCTGGTCGCGGGCACCACCGGCGAACGCGAAAAACTCACGCGCACCGAGCGCGATGAGTTGGTGCGTTGCGCGCGAGCCGTGCTGGACGACGACATGGTGATCCTGGGCGGGCTCCTCGCGGAGGCCGCCGACATCGACGCGGCCATGGCGGACCTGCAACAGTTGAAGGAAGCCGGTGCCAATCTGGCACTCGTGGCCCCGCCCGCTCCCAAGGACTTCGACGAGGAGGTCTACGTCTTCGCCTTGAGCCAGTTGGCCGCGAACGCCCCGCTGGGCGTGCTCGCTTACCATCCTCCGTCCTACCGTTCGCGCCCGTTCTCGGAGATGACGATTCGGGCCATCGGAAAGATTCCCGGCCTCTCGGGAGTCAAGGACAGCGTGGGCGACGCCGATTTGCTGGCTTCGTGGCGTCCGGGTGCGCCGGGTGACGGTTGGGCCGTGTTTGCGGGCAACGCCGAGCTGTTTCTCTCTCCGACGCCGCCGGTGACCGGGGGAATCCTCGCGCTCGCGTCCGCGGAACCGGAACTTTTTCTCGCCGCGGCCAGGGCCCGAGGGGAGAAGGACGAAGCGACGCTGCGCATCTTGCGGAGTGAGCTCGGACCTCTCCTGGAGCGATTCCGCGACGAAGGGCTTCCGGCGCTCAAGGAAATGCTCGAGGAACGGGGTCTCTTCGGCGGTGAGATGCGCTCCTGAGGGTTCGCGGCTCTTCCTGCGCCGGGTGGGCGGGACGGATGCCTCTCGCGGTGGAGCCTAATTCTTTTTCTCGGCGCCGAGAAGCCGGTCCATGTCGACGTGAGGGAGAGGCATCGGGATGGGGTGGACCTCGCCCTCGACGAGTCGCCATGCCCGATCGGGCGAGAGCGCCTTCCACACCTGGGTGGCGCCTGAATTCCACGTCATGCTGACGTCCACGGGCCCTTTGGATGGCCCGATCCCGATCTCCTGTCGAAAGCTGGACGACCCGAAGCTCCCGCCGGTTCCGACGACGCGGTGAAGGACACGCTACGTTCCGTCGTCCATCGTGATCCGGACCGTGAAGCGGGCGCCCAGGGCGCACCGGTTGGATTTCGTCCCCTCGAAGCGAAGCGTGATCTGCCGGTTTCCCGAGCCAGGATTGAGGAACAGGGCGTTGGTGTAGCGATCTCCGAAGAACGCTCCGCCGAGTGTCTCGTAGAGGTCCGGGTCGCCGTCGTTGTCGATGTCGCCCCATGAGACCGCCTTGACCCAGCGATTGATCTCGAGGCCCACCTCATGGGTGATGTCCTTGAAGGTTCCGTCGCCTTCGTTCCGGAAGAACTCACTGTCATGGGTGTCCTTGCCGCGGGATTCGTTGCCGATGAACAGGTCGAGATCGCCATCGCGATCGAAGTCGGCGAACGCCGCGGTTGGGCTCGGATGGAACGAAAGGAGCCCGGCGGCCTCGGTGACGTCGGTGAAGCGCCCCTTGCCGTCATTGCGTAAGAGGCTGTTGGGCCAGTGGCCCGACGGGCCTCGCCAAGCCCCGCGGAGAACGAGGACGTCGAAGTCCCCGTCGTTGTCGTAGTCCGCATGGACGAGATTGAGGCCGCCCGTGAGCCCCTCGAGCCCCGCCGCGGTGGTGACGTCCTCGAAGGTCCCGTCCCCCTTGTTGCGGAAGAGGCGGATCTGATCCTTCAGGTGCCACGATGAGCACATGATGTCGATGAGCCCGTCGCCGTCGAAGTCCTCGGCGACGGCGCCGCCGGAGAGGCCGAGTGCATTGACCCCCGCCTCGCCGCCCACGTCGAGGAGTCGCGGCATGGGGGCCTTGGAGGCGAAAACCTCGGGCGCGATGCGGAATCGCTCCGGCACCTTGTCCGGCCACCCGCCGAGAGTCATCCAGGCGAGGTTGAGCAGCCAGCGATCCGCCAGGTCATCGGGGAAATAACTCAGTTCCTTCTCGATGAGGCGGATGGCCTCCGAGGACGCCTTGCGATCGACGTGAACGCCCGAGCCGCGAATGGGCATGAGGCAGGATTCGCGCCCATGATGACCGAGGCAGTTCTGTTGCTCGGCCAACCGCAACCAAGCCGTGATCTCGTAGAATCTCAGTTCGGCGCGCTGCTCGGGGGTGGTCTTGACTCCCCCCTTGGCAAGGCCCTCGCGGAGCGCCTTGAAAGCTCTGAGGGCGCGGACCGAGTCCCCAGCGCGCAAGAATTCGATGCCAAGATTGTGGATCAAGTTGGCTTGGTCGCCCTGCCGCTTTGCGACGAGCCGGCCCAAGTACGCCGCTCGGCGGCGGTTCTCGTAGGGGTTCTTCTGGACGTCTTGGATCGCGTCGATGTCGCGCAACCGCTGAATCATCTTCCGGGTCGATGGCTCGGGAGTCTCCTGGGCTCACGCACCGGCGGCGGCGAGGATCAGACAAAGCAGCGTCTTCGCGGACATGGAATGCGGCTCCTCGTGGATTGGTGTCCGCACTGCCGGACCCCCAGCGTATTATAGTAGTAACGTTATCCGAGAACCGAAAACATGGTCGATATTGACGCCGTCCTCAAGGACATCGCCAGCAGGTCCGTCGAGCGGTTTACGCAAGCGCACGCGATCCTCTCCTTTTCGCAGTTTCTTCAGCACTTCCTGCAGCGCCCCTACTCGTTGACGCGCAACGCGGCTCAATACATGGTCGACATGATGGACCATTTCGGCACCGAAGAGGTCCGCGGCATCGGCGGAGCGCCCGTCCGCAGGTTCAAGGTCTTCGACGACCCGCTCGGAAAAGGAGAGCGGCCCGTCATCGGACACGAAGAGGTTCACAACCGTATTTACAGTGACCTGCGGGAATTCGTGGAGAAGCGAAAGATCGACAGGATGATCCTTCTGCACGGCCCCAACGGATCCGCCAAGACGACGATCGTGCAGGGCCTGATGCGAGGTCTCGAAGCTTACAGCGAAACCGAAGAGGGCATGCTGCTGCGGTTCAACTGGATCTTCAGCTCCACGGAGGATCGCGGCGCCCGCGTCGGTTTTGACAGGGACGCCGTGGGGGAGGAGCTGGACACGTTCGCCTTCCTCGGCCCCGATGACATCTCCGCGAAGATTCCTTGCGAACTCAACGAGAACCCGATCTTCCTCATCCCGTCCGCCGATCGCCGACGGGTGTTCGATGCCGCCCTCGAAGCGGCGCCTCCGTCCGAGAAAGAACGCTTCGTTTGGACGTTCATGCTGAAGGAGGGGAGCCTCAGCCCGAAGTCACGCAGGATCTACGAAGCGCTGATGCGGGCCTACAAGGGGGATTGGGTGAAGGTGATGCGGCATGTGCAGGTCGAACGGTTCTTCGTGTCGCACCGCTACAGGACCGCCGCTGTCACCATCGATCCCCAGCGCAACATCGACGCCGGAACTCGGGCCCTCGCCCAGCCTCACATGAACGGCCTTCCTCCGCTCCTCACCAACGAGAAGCTCCTCGAGGCCGAGGGCGATCTCGTGGATGCGTCCCGTGGAATCGTCGACTTCAGCGACTTCTTGAAACGCCCCATCGAGGCGAACAAGTACCTGCTCACGACGGCTGAAACCGGCACGGTTCATCTCCCCGGCTATTCCGCCACCTTGGACCTGGTCCTGTTCGGTACGAGCAACGAGAACTACCTCTCGGCGTTCCGACGCGAACCGCTTTTCTCTTCCTTCAATGCCCGGCTCGATCTCGTCCGCGTGCCCTATCTGCTCCGCTATTCGCAGGAGGAAGAACTCTACAGGATGAACCTCGACCTCTTCTCGTCGCACCTCACCGTTGCACCCCACACGCTCGGGTTGGCGGCTCTTTGGGCCGTGATGACGCGGCTCATGCAACCCACGGGAACGGGTCTCGACGACGAGACCCGCGAGCTTTTGCTCTCGTTGAGCCCGCTCGAGAAAGCCAAGCTCTACGATCACGGCGAGATCCCCCCGCGCATGAGTGACGCCGATCGAGGGCGCCTTCTCGCGCAGGTCGCTCAGTTGGCTCACGAGTATGATTCGTTCGAGGCGGAATTCGAAGGGACGGTGGATGCGGCCTACGAAGGCCGGAGAGGTTGCTCTCCTCGGGAAATGTTGACGATGATCGCCGAGATCGCTCTCGATCCTCCCGGGGGGTGTCTGACTCCACTGCTCGTGTTGCGGACGCTTCCGGAGCTCATCAAGAGTCCGGGACTCTTTCAATTCCTGCGGCTTCAGCCGACACGCAATGGGTATCACGATTGCCGCTCCTTCATCGACGAAGTACGGGGTGAGTATTTGCAGCTCTTGCGCCACGACGTGGAGATCGCCGCGGAGATCGTCGACGAAACCGAGTACCAACGACTCTTCGAGCGATACTTTCACCACGTTCGGGCGCACAAGACTCGCGAGAAGGTCGTGGACGAGACGACTGGAGAGTCGGTTCCGCCCGATGAGAAGTTCATGCGGGAAATGGAGGAGCTCTTGGGGGCGGAGGCGGATGCGGAAGAGTTCCGATCGGATATTCTCACCAAGGCGGCGTCTTTCCGGCTCAGCCATCCCGACGCATCCCTCGTCCACGAAGACGTCTTTCGCGACCTGTTCACTCGTCTGAGGGCGGAGACCTTCCGGCAACGATTCGGTCAGATCCGACGGGTCGTCGAGGACTCCCTCATACTTCTGGACATGGTGCCGGGGAAACTCGACGCCGAGCATGAGGTCGGTGCCCGTCGATTCGTCGACCGGATGACCGGGCAGTTGGGTTATGACGAGACGAGCCTCAAGGAAGCCTTGGACTTCTTCTGGAAGAACCTCCACGTCTTCGAGTGACGGGGGCGGGGGCTTCGAAGGGGGCAGGCTTGGGTGAGGTCCTCTCGCCCACTATCCTGGCTGATGAACACTCCCCGCAGGCGATCGACTTCCGGCGGCGGCAAGGGCCGGAGGCCGCAACGGCGGTCCGGCAGGCCTCCGATCCGTCGAAATCCCAAGAGTGGGCGGCCGCGCCGTCCCCAGCCCGGTTTCCGCATCGTCTACGAGGATGCGGACGTCCTCGTGGTGGATAAACCGCCGGGGATGCTCTCGGCGACACCCCAAGGGCGAAGAGAGGACAGCGTTCTCTCCTTGCTTCGAGAGCGATTCGGCGATGACGTGAAGCGCCGTCGTGAGAGCGGGTTGTGGATCATCCATCGCTTGGACCGAGACGCCTCCGGGCTGCTCGTCTTCGCCCGCTCGCGTCAAGGATTCTCATGGCTGAAGGAGGACTTCCGAGCGCGTCGGGTGCGCCGGCAATACCACGCCGTGACCGAGGGAGCCCAAAGGGAGGACGAACCGAGCCGGGGCGGCTTCCAAAGCTTCCTCAAGGAAGGGCCCGCCGGGCGAGTGGAGTGCGTCGAGCCGGATCGGACGGGGGAGGAGGCCCCGGGGCCGGGGGAGGACCGCGCCAAACTGGCGGTGAGTTTCTACGAGGTGCTGGCGACGGGGCAGGGGCGAACGCTCTTCCTCATGCGGATGGAGAGCGGTCGCAAGCATCAGCTGCGGGTCCATCTCCAGGACGCGGGTCATCCCATCGTGGGAGACCGCCTCTATGGGAGGCCCGGGGACAACCCCCTCCGCCGGTTGGGGCTGCACGCGAGCCTGCTCGCGTTCCGCCACCCGGCGACGGGTCGCGAAGTGGTTTTCGAGAGCCCTCCTCCGGCCGATTTCTGGAGACTCTGCGGAGCACAACCTCCCGAACCTTCGACGGAACCGGTGCGCGGAGGATTTCCGACGCCCGGTCAAACGAGGATCGAGACGTCTTGGGAGCGGGTGGCCGATCGCTACGAGAACACCTTGGAAGGCGAGCGACCCGACGATCACTTCCAACGCGTCATTCATCCAGGCGCCCTGCGATTGCTCGAGTCGGTCCCCGGCGAGCGCATCCTCGACGTCGCCTGCGGCGAGGGCGCATTCTGCCGCTCTCTTGCGGCGCTGGATGTCGAGTGCGTGGGGGTGGATGCCTCGCCGAGTCTCATCCAGAAGGCGCGCGCCAAGGGGCCGGAAGGCGTGCGCTACGAGGTCGCCGATGCTCGCGAGCTCAGCGCCCTTGCCGGCGAAAAGTTCGACGCCGTCACATGCATCATGGCCCTCATGAACATCGATCCTCTTCGGGCCGTCCTCGAGAAGGCTTCCGAGGTGCTGAAGCCGGGCGGACGATTCGTGGCCGTGGTCTTGCACCCCGCTTTTCGCGCCCCGAAGCAGACGTCTTGGGGCGAGGATTTCAGGGGAAGACTTCGACGGCAGTACCGTCGCGTGGACGGCTACCTCACGCCCGGCCAGTTCGAGATCGTCATGAACCCGGGCGAGGTGGCGCGCGGCGGCCGAAAGGAGACCACGTGGACCTTTCATAGGCCGCTCCAGCAATACGTCAAGGATCTGGCCGAGGTCGGCTTCGTCTTGGATCGCCTGGAAGAATGGCCGAGCCTGCGCACCAGCGAGGGCGGCCGCCAGGCCGCGGAGTTCAACCGCATCCGGAGAGAGATTCCGATGTTCCTGGGCTTCCGCGCTCTTAAGGCCCGTGCCAAGGAAGGGGAGTAGAGGGACCGGTCCATGAATGGGGACTCCGAGGGCATACTCCTCGTCAATCTAGGGACCCCCGATGCGCCCACGAGGGGGGCCGTCCGACGCTACCTCGTCGAGTTCCTCATGGACCCGAAGGTCATTGACATGTCGTGGCTCCCTCGGGCGATGTTGGTGAGGGGGCTCATCGGCCCCTTTCGCTCGCCGAGGACGGCCGAAGCCTACCGCAAGATCTGGACCGACGAGGGATCACCTCTCCTCGTGGAAAGCCGGCGACTGGCCGAGGGACTTCGCGGACAGGTCTCATGTCCCGTGGCCTTGGCCATGAGATACGGACGGCCTTCGATCGCCGACGTCCTCACCGGTCTCGCCGAGAAGGATCTGGGAGCACTGACCGTCGTGCCCTTGTTTCCCCAGTTCGCCGAGGCGACGGTGGGTTCGGTGAGAGAGAAGATCCAGCGCGAGAACGGCAGACTCGCACGACCGTTTCGACTTCGGTTCGTACCTCCGTTTTTCGATCATCCCTCCTACATCGAGGAGCAGGCCCGGCTGGCGCGTCCGCTGATCGAGTCCTTCCGCCCGGAACGGGTTCTCATCAGCTTTCACGGTTTGCCGGAGCGGCAGGTTCGCAAGGCGGACCCGACGGGCGCCTGTCTTGCCGACGAGAACTGTTGTGACCGTCCCGAGGGGCGACTCGCGACCTGCTACCGCGCGCAGTGCGTTGCGACGGCCCGGGCTCTCGCGCAGGCCATGGGTCTCGATGCCCGTGGGTGGCGACTCTCCTTTCAGTCCCGCCTTGGGCGAGCCAAGTGGTTGACGCCTTCCACGATCCAGGAGGCCGAAACGGCGGCCCGCGCCGGCCATCGCCGTCTTCTCGTCTTGAGTCCCAGCTTCGTCACCGACGGACTGGAAACCCTGGAGGAATTGGGATTGAGGTTGCGCGAGACCTTTCGCGCCGCCGGCGGCGAGGATCTCCGGGTCGCGCCCTGCCCGAGTCGGGATGCGTCATGGTTGCGCGACGTTCTCCGGGATTCAAAGGGGAGAGTCGAGGCGTGATCTCGATGGATGCCGCTCCTTGCCTGGAAGCTCGGGGGCTGGGATACACCAGGGACCGACGGGAAATCCTGAAGGGCATCGACCTGACCCTTCGACCGGGCGACCTGATGGCGGTCGTCGGCCCGAACGGCGCCGGAAAGAGCAGCCTTCTGCGCTGCCTGTCCGGTGTCTGGGAGCCCACCTCGGGCGAGGTCGAGTTGGCGGGGCGACCGCTTTCGGAATGGAGCCGTCGCGATGTGGCGTGTCGTTTGGCTTTCCTCCCGCAGCTGTCCGAGGCGCCCGTCGACGTGGACGTCCGAGAGGCCGTGGCGCAGGGTCGATACCCCCACGCCTCTCCCTGGAAGGGATCGACGGCGGCCGACAGGGATGCGGTCGAGGCGGCGATGGCGACCATGGGACTGAAGGCCCTCGCAAGGCGACGTCTCCCGACCCTCTCGGGCGGCGAGCGACAGCGCGTCCGGTTGGCCAGGTCCCTCGTTCAAGAGGCGACCATCGTCCTGCTGGACGAGCCCACGGCGGCCCTCGACATCGGTCACCAATTGGAACTCATCGATCTCTTTCGCGAGTTGGTGGGTCGGGGACACGCGCTCCTTGTCGCCATCCATGACCTGCATCTCGTCCATGAGGTCTTCCCGAGGGTGCTTCTTCTGGACCGCGGTCGAGCCCTCATCGAGGGCGCTCCGAGGGACGTGTTGCTTTCGGAGGAACTGGGGGCGGCGTTCGGCGTGTCGTGTCGCCTCTCCTCCGACGGCGCTCTCCACATGGAGCGGCGGCTGTAGGCCCCATCCCGAGCCTCCGTCGCCGAAGTGCTATGATCTCGGCCGCCGCCACCCGGGGGGGGAGGCGGCGCACGGGAGTGACCCATGAAGAAACTGATCCTCGTTGTGGCGTCGGTGTTGGTTGGCGCCTCCTGCGCGGCGGGCCCGAACACGGCCGGGGACGTGTCGGCCACAGATCGGAACATCAAGACCATGCCTCATGACGAACACAGCCATGCGCGGCCGGACGAGGTCCGCGTCGATCACCTGGATTTGGACTGGACGGTGGATTTCAGCCACCAGCGCCTGGAAGGGACAGCCACCTGGACCCTCACGCGCCGCGATCCGCAAGCGCCCTTGAGGTTGGACGTCAAGAGCCTGGACATCCAGGCGGTCGAGGCGGGGCGCGACGATGTCTTCCACGCAGCGGCCCACGAGGTCATTCCGGGAGACGCCGTCCTCGGAGACACTTTGCAGGTCGAGCTGGCGCCCGATGACGATCTCGTCCGTATCCGGTACGCGACCACCGAGGAGGGGACGGGACTGCAGTGGTTGGAGCCCTCGCAGACGCGAGGAGGAAAACTCCCGTTCCTCTTCTCCCAGTCCCAGGCGATTCACGCCCGGACCTGGATTCCCTGCCAGGATACGCCCGGTGTGCGGGTGACCTACAGTGCGGTGGTTCGGACGCCCAAGTCCCTGCGCGCCGTGATGAGCGCCTCCGAAACCCGTGAATTGGAACCGACTGCCGAGCATCGCGTGTTCGCCTTCGAGATGCCGTATCGGATCCCTTCCTACCTCATCGCCCTCGCCGTGGGCGACCTCGAGTTCCGCTCCCTGGGCCCGCGCAGCGGTGTCTACGCCGAGCCTGGAGTCGTGGAGGCGGCCGCGTCGGAGTTTCGAGATACCGAGTCCATGATCGACGCGATCGAGGGCCTGTACGGTCCCTATCGTTGGGGACGTTACGACCTGCTCGTCCTCCCTCCGAGTTTCCCTTTCGGAGGGATGGAAAACCCCTGCCTCACGTTCGCCACGCCGACGATTCTTTCGGGCGATCGTTCACTCGTCTCCCTCGTCGCCCATGAACTCGCCCACTCCTGGTCGGGCAACCTGGTCACGAATGCCACCTGGCGGGACTTCTGGCTGAACGAAGGCTTCACGGTCTACCTGGAGCAAAGGGCGATGGAGAAGGTCTACGGCATCGAGCGCAAGAAGATGGAAGTCATGCTCGGTATGCAGGAACTCCGCGAGGAGATGGCGGAGCTTCCCCCGAAGGATCAGATCCTGCACGTGGATCTGAAGGGGCGCGACCCCGACGAGGGATTCACCGGCGTGCCCTACGAAAAGGGAGCCGCTTTCCTGCGCCTCCTCGAACAGACGTTCGGCCGTGACCGTTTCGATGAATTCCTGAAGGCGTGGTTCAACGAACACGCTTTCACGAGCGTGACCACGGAGGACTTCATCGCCTTTCTCGAAGAGCGGCTCCTGCGAACCGACCCTGACCGGACCTCCGTCGTGGACGTCCACGCATGGATCGAGGAACCGGGGCTCCCCGCGGACGCTCCGGACGCAACCAGCGACGCGTTCGCTCGGATCGACGCTCTCGTTGCGGACTGGAAGGCGGGGCGGAGCTCCATGGATTCATGGCCGGTGTCCGGTTGGGTGACCCATGAGTGGCTTCACTTCATTCGCAGCCTTGGGGAGTCGGAGAACCCCGAGACTCTCGCCGAGATCGACCGACGTTTCCATCTCACGGAGTCCGGGAACAGTGAGATCCTCGCGGCATGGTTGGAACTCTGCATCCACAGTCGCTACGAGAAGGCTTGGCCCGCATTGCGAGGATTCCTGTTACGCCAGGGCCGACGCAAGTTCCTGAAACCGCTGTACGAAGCGATGGCGAAGGACCCAGCCCTTCGCCCCATGGCCGTCGACATCTATCGGGAGGCCAGGCCGGGTTATCACGCCATCTCCCGCGACTCGATGGACAAGATTCTCCACTGGGAATGAGGGCTGCCCGCTGCGGGAGCAACGGCCCACGCCTGCCGCGGTGGTTTCCCGGGAAAACCCGGCGAGCGGATTTCACCCTCCGAATCACGGGTGTGTTCGTGTAGGATTCATGTATGGACACGCGCCCCAAGACGGTTTCGAAATCGCGGCCGCGCATGTGCGCCGAGGACCGACGCGCTCAACTCCTCGAAGTGGCCCGAGATCTCTTCTCGAGCATCGGCTACAAGGAAACCACGACGGCGATGATCGCGGCGCGAGCCGGCGTCTCGGAGCCCATCCTCTATCGGCATTTCTCCTCCAAGTTGGCCCTCTTCCACGACATCCTCGAGGACATCGCGACCGAGGCCAAGGTGCGACTGCAAAGCATCGCATCGATGGGGACCAACGCCGCCGAGAGACTGCTTGCTCTCGTGGAAGAATTCCCTCGGATCTCGGAGGAGCGGAGGAATCTCTTCTCCATCGTGGACCGTGCGCTCGCATCCGCAAAGGATGCGCGCACGCAAGAACTTCTCTGCGAGTACTACGCGGGTTTCGAGGGCTTGCTACGAAAGCTCGTGGAGGAGGGGCATCGCGACGGAAGCATTCGAGAGGACTGCGAGTCTTCGTCCGTGTCCTGGATGCTGGTCATGTACGGCGTGGGGTTCAGCCTCTTGTCGAGACTCTCATGGGTCTGCCCCGGAGCGGAACCGAATCCCGGTGAAGTGGCCCGACTCGTCGGCGCGATGATTCGACCTCAGTCGACGTCGTAGGACGGCGCGAGTCGCCAACCCACGGGGTCGCGCCCGAGGATGAGGCGATCCAGGTCCACCCAGGGCGTGGGCGGGGTCTTGCCGACCACGATTCTCACGGTGACCAGTCCCTCGCCGGGGGCCGTCTTCAAGAGATCGGTCGTCGCGGCGAAGAGCCCCTCGCCCCAGGAGGAGGGTGCGACGCTCCACCCGCCGTCGAGGCGGGCCCCGTCCACTTCGATCCGGAGACACTCTCCGTCGAAGACGTTGCGATCAGTTCCCTGGATGATGGTCAGGGGATATCGACCGGCCAACGTTCGACGCAAGAGGACTTCCGCGACGACGTCTCCGGGAACCGTCTGGTTGCCGATGCGAAGGACCTCGAGATCGGGAACCCGCAGATTCCCGGCCGTGAGGCCCTTCTTCGGGGCCCAATACGCGATCTTCGTATTGGCGAGGGGGCCGGCGTCAGAGGCAAGAATGTAGGCCTTCAGTTTTCCGGGTCCAGCCTTTGTGGGAACGATTCGGAGCGGCCGAAGCCCCCCCGGTTCGATACGTTCCACCGCGCCGCTATCCCCGACGATGGTCTCGCCCTGGACGAGGACGACCCGTGCGCCGTGTGGCTCGGAAGTGTCGCGGTTCGTGAGGATCACTTCGACCGCGCCGTCGTTCTTCGACCTCCGCGGCGGTTTCAGACAATCCACCCAAGCGGCCTCGAACCAGATCTCGGCCACACCGACACCGCTCGGAAAGGGCACGTGATTCTGCCACCAGACTTCGACCTCTCCGGTGTTCAGCGCGGACTGGGGAAGCGGATAGACCAAGTCGCCCAGCGAGGACCACAGGCTGATCGGTCCGTGTATGGGCCATTTGTTCACGACCATGGCCTGGCCGGTCGGGGCCGGCATGTCGCCCCCTTTCAAAGGCAGGGGGTCCGGGTATCGCACGCGAAGTTGCCACGCGCGACGCACGTCCGGGACTTGAAAACGATAGACGACGTCCGGTTTCGACGTGGTCTGGAACGCCATCCGCACCGTGTCTTCGGGGCGGTAGAGGTCGCGGAATCGACGGACGAGGACGTCGCCGCCGGCGCTCTCGTCGTCAAAGCCCTCGTGCCCCGCGTCCCAATAGACGACGACCTCGCCTCGTGTCCACTTCTCCGCCGGAATCGTGTAACGGGGGAGGACGACGAGCAGCACGGTGGCGAATCCGAAGACGCCGTTCCATCCCGCGACGAGACCGAGAGTCACCTTCAAGGGATCGGACCGGAGAAGGCGGCGGAGGCCGGCGAGCATCACCACGGCGAGCGGAGCCAACAGCCCGAGGAAGTAACGGCCGTGGAGATGGTAGTAGTGCCTGTTGGCGACGAGGATGGCGGCCAGGAGCAGGAGGAGCCCGGCCGCCGAGGCGCCTGTGGGAAGAGGCATCGCCGAGGAACCGTCGGTGCGTTTTTCTCGCGAGGCGGGCACGAGGAGAGCCAGGATGCTGAGAAGGATGAGTCCCCCGGGAAGGTAGGCAAAGGGGCTCGGCGGATGCAGAAGGTCTTGACCCAAGTCGCCCATGAGCGAGGTGAGAGCCGACACGGCCGCCTCCCAGTAAAGAAGCCACGGGCGGTCACCCAGGCGGATCAATTCGGGACGGAATCGCGCGTGGTGTTCCAGCGAAAGCAGTCCGCCTTGCAGCCAGGACTGGCGAACATGCCACCAGCCGGCCAATAGAACGGGACCGAGAAGCAACAGGCCGATGGTTGCGGCGGCCGTCTTGCGGCCCGCCTTCCGCCGTCGCGCCTCAGCGATGACGAGGAGTATGCTGAACGCGAGAAGTCCCACCGCGTGCAGCTTCACGAGAAACGCCAGGCCCAGAAGGACGGACACCGGGAGGAGACGCCGGGTGGAGAGCAAGTCACCGCGTCGCCGCGCGGCGAACAGAAGCCAGCATGTCCAAGCCCCCAGACAGGCCATCCAGGGGTCATTGCTCACCATCGCGCCGTGAAACGCGAAGGCGGGAAGGGAAACGAGGGCCGCCCACAGGGACACCGCGACTCCGGGTTCGCCCGGGATGAGGTTTCTCAGCGCGAAGAGCAAAAAGAGTGCGGCCATGAGGACGATGGCGAGGTCGAGACTGCGGAGGGCGTAGAAAATCGCCTGCGGAAGTTCTTCGCGAAGGCGCTGCCTGGGGGCGGGAGCCTTCGAGGCGCTTGCGTGTCCTCGCGGTCCGGGCTGAAAGAGGGTCTGGCGTCCGAAAAACGCCCTTGGCCGATTCGTGCGAGACCCAAAGAACGCGTCCCGCGCCATCCCGATGACGAGGGCGTCCACCACGTAGGGGAGGGGAGGATGTTGCGCCTGTCCCACGGGCTCGCTGCGCGGGTCCGGAAGCCGATGCTCAGCGGCGAGATGGAGAGCATAGTCGATGTGCTCGTCCTCGTCGGCTCCTTTTCCCACGGGGACGAGGATCAGATAGGAGACTCCTTGCAGCGCGATCAGAAGGAACACGATGGCGATGCCTGCGCGTTGTGTGGGGCTGAAAGGTGACAAGAACTCGCATCTCCCGGGAGCGCGACGCAACGGCGTCGCCTTTCCACGATAGCCGCATCGTCGCCCTTTCGGGAGGGGTCCGCTACCGTTTCCGTCGGCAGTTCGTAGGATGACCATCGACTTCGTGAAGGGAGCAGACGCATGGATATCTTTGAACGATCTCTCGAACGGCACCGGGAAACCCACGGGAAGATCGAGGTGCGGTCTCGGATGCGGCTCGAAACCCAGGAAGATCTGAGCGTCGCCTACACGCCCGGCGTTGCTCGCCCCTGTGAAGTGATCGCCGAGAATCCACTGGCCGCGTGGGACCTGACCTGGAAAGGGCGATGCGTCGCCGTCGTATCCGACGGCTCATCCGTCCTCGGTCTGGGTGATATCGGTCCGGCCGCGGGGCTCCCCGTCATGGAGGGGAAGGCCGCGCTTTTCCGAGAATTCGGCGGGGTCGACTCCGTTCCCATCGTCATCGATGAGCGCGATCCCCAGAAGATCGTGGCCCTCGTCAAGGCCATCGCGCCCACCTTCGGAGGAA
This sequence comes from uncultured Planctomycetia bacterium, assembly GCA_964559135.1. Taxonomy (GTDB): domain Bacteria; phylum Planctomycetota; family DRQF01; genus DRQF01. The sequence continues at coordinate 21,428 of CAZLGG010000030.1, read as the reverse complement.
TCAACCTGGAGGACATCTCGGCGCCGCGGTGTTTCGAGATCGAGGCCGCTCTCCAGGATGTGGGGATCCCCGTCTTGCACGACGACCAGCACGGGACGGCCATCGTTCTCCTCGCGGCCGTGATGAATGCCGCCAAGGCGACCCATCGGTCTCTTTCCCAACTGGATGTCGTCATCAACGGCGCCGGCGCCGCGGGGCGCGCGATCTGCAATCTTCTCACCTGCCAAGGGCAGGGCGAGTGGTGCATTCCCGTCAAGAGTGTCACGGTTTGCGACTCGCGCGGAATCATCTTTCCCGGACGAGCCGGGAACAACGCCATCAAGGAAGAGATCGCAAAGCTCACGAATCCGGACGGCCGTCGCGGGACGCTCCACGATGCCATCAGCGGCGCCCATGTGTTCATTGGAGTCTCGCGAGGCAATCTGCTGACATCTGAAGACATCTCTCACATGGGAGAGGATCCGATCGTTCTCGCCATGGCGAATCCCACGCCCGAGATCATGCCGGAGGATGCGATCAAGGGGGGGGCTGCCGTCGTCGGGACGGGGCGATCCGATTTTCCGAATCAGGTGAATAACGTCCTGGCGTTTCCAGGCCTCTTTCGCGGAGCCCTGGAGGCACGGGCCCTACGATTCAACGAGGCGATGAAGTTCGCTGCGATCTTCGCGATCATGGAAAGCGTGCCTCATCCTTCCCCCAAGATGATCCTCCCTTCGCCCTTCGACCGCTCGGTGGCGCCGCGCGTCGCGGCGAGGGTGGCGGAGGCGGCCAAGGCGAGCGGGGCCTGCGAGCCGCTCTGAATCGACCTTCGAATGGGTGCAGCGGCCCTGGAGAAGAACGATGGTCGACGTGCAATTGAGTCCGGAGCTCGTCGATCCCTTCGTGCGCATGGATGCGGAGGAAATGACGCGGGCCCCGCGGGAATTCTCGCGCCGACTCGTCGACGCCTACGAGTCCGGTCACGTCATCATCCTCGAGAACGCCCCGTTCCGTCCCGACATCGACTTGTTGTCACGATTCCGACTCCCCGCGGATCCCCGATTCAAGAGGCTGAGCGACGCCTTCTTCCTTCGGCCCGCACTGCATAGACCACAAGTGCGACATGCTTTTCGTGAAATGTTCTCACCCTGGACCGACTACTTCGCATTTCGTCGCGAGGTGGCTCGACTGGGACGGGAAGCTCGCCGGTTCATCTCTCGAGCTTTTGCGGGCTACCGGTTTTCGAAGGAGAATATCTCTTGGCGTTTCACGCCCAGCGGCGGCGAACACATGCACCTGGACTTCTTCCACAGCGGGGAGGACGTTCAATACGTTCGGATGTTCATCAATGTGGACGCAGAGCCCAGGCTCTGGAACGTGAGCTGGTCGTTGATGGATCTCGTCGATCGATTCTACGAGTCGGCCCGGTTGGAACGCTTTCGCGATCGGAGCGCGGACGCACTGATCGAATGCCTGACGAAGGAGGCCTTCGGTTGGAAGGAGAATCCGGGGCAGGACGGCGAGCCCCGGCATGGGGTGACTCTCGACCCGGGCGATGTCTGGCTCTGCGACAGTCGCAAGGTCTCCCACCAGCTCGTTCGCGGCAACCGCTTGGTCTCCGCCAAGTTCCGAGCGATCCCGTCCTCGATGAGGAATCCGGACCTCCGTGTCGAGGCCCAGCTTGCCGCGTTTCATGCGGAGCGCGCCGGCAGAGAGGAGTCGGGGGGCGTCTGACGCGCCTTGCCCCCCGAGGGAATCCTTCACATCCTGGGCGCGAAGCCCGAGGCGTCTCTCGCTTCAACTTTGCAACGCCCCTGAATGGAATACCGTCATGTCCTTCGATGATGCCGCGCACGGCGGCCCCTTGAAGCCCCTTCTCGTCGACAACGAGCGGGCCGTCGCCCTCAAAAGAGAGGCGGTCGATCTTCCCTCGTGGTTCCTCACCGCGAACCAGGTCTGCGATCTCGAACTTTTGCTCAACGGTTCGTTTTCCCCTTTGAGCGGCTATCTCGATTCCAAGGACTTGGAGTCCATCTACGAGAACGTTCGTTTGGCGGATGGCACGGTCTGGCCCATTCCGATCACTCTCGGCGTCAACCCGGAGTTCGTGAAGGAACAGGGCCTTCGCGAGGGCGCCCGCGTGGCGCTGCGGCACCCGGAGGGCATGGTGCTGGCCGTCTTGACCATTTCCGAGGTCTACGAACCCGACCGCATTCGCGAGGCCGAAGCTGTCTTCGGGACGGCGGATGACGGTCACCCCGGTGTCTTCGATTTGCTCCACTACGGGCATGCCATGCGACTGGCAGGTCCGGTGGAGGGCGTCGAGCTGCCGCCTCATCATCACTTCCTCCACCTTCGCCAAACGCCGACGCGCTTGCGCGAACTCTTCCGCAACACCGGCAGCGAGAAGGTGCTTGCTTTCCAGACGCGCAACCCCATGCACCGGGCGCATGTGGCGATGGTGACGCGGGCCGCGGAACAGGTCGGGGCCGACATCCTGGTTCACCCCGTCGTCGGGGCGACGACCGTGGGAGACGTCGACGCGGTGACGCGGATTCGGTGCTACCAGAGCGTTCTAAAGTATCTGCCCGAACGCACGCGCGTGTCGCTCCTTCCTTTGGCGATGCGCATGGCCGGCCCTCGGGAGGCGGTTTGGCACGCCATCATCCGACGTAATCACGGCTGTACTCACTTCGTCATCGGTCGCGACCATGCCGGCCCGAAACACCGGAAGACCGGTGAGCCCCTCTACGGGATGTATGATGCCCAGGAGTTGGTGGCGCGCTTCGCCGACGAACTGGGAATCCAGCCGGTTCCCATGGAGGAAGTGGTCTACTCCAAGTCCGCGAAGGCCTATCGCGCCGCCAGCGAGGTCACCGATGCGTCGGACATTCTGCGGCTCTCCGGGACGGAGTTGCGTCGACGCTTGAGGCAGGGCGCGGACATTCCGGACTGGTTCTCCTTCCCGGAGGTACTGGCGACGCTGCGGAAGCGCTACCCTGCCCGCAACAAGCAGGGGTTCACCGTGTTCTTCACGGGCCTGCCGAGTTCCGGAAAATCCACCTTGGCGGCCATCCTCGAGGCGCGCCTCATGGAGGTCCAGGACCGCCCGATCACTCTTCTCGACGGCGACATCGTGCGGAAGAACTTGAGCAGCGAGCTGAACTTCTCGAAGGAGCACCGCGACCTGAACATTCTTCGCATCGGTTTCGTGGCCAAGCAGATCACCAAGAATGGCGGCGTGGCGCTCTGTGCCCCCATCGCTCCTTACGCCGTCGTCCGGCGGAAGGTGCGGGACGCCGTCGCGGAGGATGGAGGCTTCCTGCTGGTTCACGTCTCCACGCCGCTGGACGTTTGCGAGGCCAGGGATCGGAAAGGCCTCTACGCCAAGGCACGCAAGGGAATCCTCAAGGGCTTCACCGGCGTGGATGATCCCTATGAAGCGCCCGACGACGCCGACTTGGTGATCGATACCTCGCAGCACACGGCGCAGGAAGCGGTGGAGATCATCCTGAAGGAGCTGGATCGCGAGCGCTACATCGAACTGAAGGCCACGGATGAAGAGTTCCCCCGTGGCCTCGAGGCCGAAGCTCACATCTGAATTTCTCAGCCGCGTCGCGTCCACCTCGAAGACCCAAGGCATGCACAGCAAGCTTTGCGCTCGACGTCATCGCATCCTCCTTGTTGCGTGAGGACGCGTCGAGGTTCGGGCCTTCGTTGACGTCCTCATTTTTCTCTCACGGAGCCGCGGAGCCTCGGAGTAGAAGGAGACAGATCGTCGACCGCTCGGCCGATGAGTCTCCGTGCCTCTGCGCCTCCGTGAGATGTCTTCTCTCCTGGAGCGCAGAGCTTGCTCTGCACGAGTGATGAAGGCATGCAAAGCAAGCTTTGCGCTCCAGGGCACGCCGGGGGGGAGCGGTCAGAGCTTGAAGTCTTCGCCCAGGTAGACCTCGCGAACCTTGGGGTCGGCGAGGATCTCTTCCGGTGAGCCTTCGGCCAGGATTCGGCCCCGGTCCATGATGTAGGCTCGGTCGCAAACGTCGAGGGTCTCCCGTACGTTGTGGTCCGTGACGAGGACGCCGATGCCGCGATCGGTCAGATGGCGGACGATGCGGCGAATCTCCGCGACGGCGATGGGGTCGATGGCGGCGAAGGGCTCGTCCAACAGAAGGTAGCGGGGCCGGGCCGCAAGCGCGCGAGCGATCTCGACGCGGCGGCGCTCGCCGCCCGAAAGACTCGTCGCGGCCCGTTGGCCCAGGTGGCCGATCTGCAACTCTTCCATCCACCGATTCAACTCGGCGCGCCGCCCCCTCCGATCGAGATCGGGACGGAGTTCCAGGGCCACGCGGATGTTGTCGGCGACGTTGAGTCCCCGAAAGACGGAGGCCTCCTGGGGAAGGTAGCCCAGGCCTCGGACGGCACGGGCATGAACCGGTAGGCCCGCGAGATTGTCCCCGTCCAAAAGGATGCTCCCGCCGTCTGCCGGAACGAGGCCCACCACCATGCGGAAGGTCGTCGTCTTGCCGGCGCCGTTGGGGCCGAGGAGGCCCACGACCTCCTGACGGTCGACGCGGATCGAAACCCCGGCGACGACCTCCCGGCGTCGGTAGCTCTTTCTGAGTTCGTTGGCTTGAAGCAAGTCCCGGGAGTCCCTTCTGGTTCGTCCTTCGTGTCGTACTATAGCGCGCAGCGACGGCTTCGTCCCAGGGAGGGGTTCTTGCAACTGCTCGATCGTTATCTCGTGCGGGAAATGGCCAAGCCCTTCCTCTTGGTCCTGACCCTGTTGTGCTTCGTCTTCGCCGCCTACAGCGCCACGGATTTCCTGGGCGATGCGGCGACCGGCCTCCTCGCGGCCGAGTCCGTGGCGCGCCTCGTCCTCTACAAGACGGCCATCGCCCTCGAGACCCTGCTTCCTTTGTCGTTGTTCATCACGGTTGTCTTCAGCCTGGGACGTTTGGACCGACGCCGCGAATTGGTCGCGATGAATGCGTGCGGTTACTCCGATGGCCGAATGGCGCGGGGCGCCGCTTTTCTGTTCGTCGTGGCAGCCCTGCTCACGGGCGTTCTCTCCCTTTGGCTGCGTCCTGCGGCCTACCGATCCATTTATGCTCTCCAGGCCCGAGTCGTGGAAGAACTCACCTTGGACGATCTCCAAGACTCTCGCTTCTACGAATCCCTGGACGGGAAGGAGGTCTTCTATGTCGGGAAACGGGACGGCACCGATGGCGCCCTCAGCCGCATCTTTCTCTGGATAGAGCACGATCCCCAGCCCCTCGTCGCCGTTGCGCGGCGAGCGAAACTGTTGCCCGTGACGGACGACGGACCCCGCAGAGTCGTCCTCCAGGACCTGCGTGTTTTCGGGAATCTGGGACGATTCTCGGGAGTGAGGTCGGGGCGCTTCGTCTGCGACCTTCCCGTCCCGCGGGTTCTGCCCGTCGGCTACAAGCGAAAGGCCGCGTCCACCCGACATCTGTTGTCTTCGAGCAATCCGAAAGACGTGGCCGAACTCCAGTGGCGACTGACACGACCATGGAGCACGCTGCTCGTAGGATTCCTGGCGTTCCTCTTCGGTCGGTGGCGCGGACAGAGGTTTTCCGGCATGCTCATGGCCTTGGGCACCTTCGTCGCCTACTACCAAGTCAGCATCGTGGCACGCAACGGTGTCGAGCAGGGCGTGATCGGCGCCGTTCCGGGGCTCTGGTGGGTGGACGGTCTCCTGGCGCTTGTCGTGGGATGGCAGTATCGAGTGCGAACCCACTGGGGGCGTACCTGATGGCAACTGCTGGGAACGCCCTCCCCCCGCGTCGAGGGAGGAGGAAATCGTGAACACGCTGGATCGCTACGTGGGCAAGGCTTTCTTGCGAGGTTTCCTCGTCGTCGGCGCCGTCCTTCTGAGTCTCTTCAGCATCGCCGCCTTGGTCAGGGAGACGGACGACTTGGGGCGTGGGGGCTATGGTCTCGATGACGCCCTTCTCCAGATCCTCCTCACGACTCCCCGTCGGATCGCGGAGCTTTCTCCCGTTGCCGCGCTGCTCGGCGCCATTCTGGGTCTCGGACTCTTGGCCGCTCATCGAGAATTGTTGGTGACTCGCGCCCTGGGTGGCAGTGCCCCACGCGTGGCGCTGGCGGTTCTCAAGACGGCCGTGCCGTGCGCTTGTGCTCTCGCCTTGCTCATGGAGTTCATCTCGCCCCCCTTGGAGAAGGCCGCACGTGAGCGTTCGACGCTTTTCCGGTCGGACCGCCCGAGCCTGAGTACGTCGCGGGGGTACTGGTTCCGCGAGGGCACGAGTTTCCTCCGCGTTGAAGACGTCGAGGATCAGACCCACCTGCGGGGCCTCGAGATCTACCGCTTTGACGACAAGGGGCGTCTGATCGAGAACCTTCGAGCGGCGCGCGCCACACTGGAGCTCGAGGAAGCCCGGTGGCGCCTGGAAGACGTCCGTCGCGAGGAGTTCACGAGTCTTGCGAGTCAGGTCGAGCATCGGGATACGATGAACTGGGCCTCGAGTCTGGGGGCAGACGAGCTGGAACTCATTCTGCAGGCGCCGGAGACCTTGGCTCCGAGCGAGCTTTTTCGACAGGTACGCGTGCGTCGCAAGCGTGGGCTGGCCGTGGAACGCTATCAGCTCGTTCTCTGGAAGAAGTTGGCGCGGCCATTCGAATTCCTGGCGATGCTTCTGCTCTCGTTCCCGTTCATGCTCACGGCGACTCTCGTGGCGGGATTGGGAAAGCGCTTTGCTCTCGGGGCGCTCTTGGGGGGGCTCGTCTTCCTCTTGGGGAAGGCGTCCGCGTATCTCGGGTTGCTTCTTCACCTCCCCCCCCAGCTGACGGCCCTGACGCCTTTGCTCATCGTGTTGGGACTGACAGGTATCCTGCTCGCCGCTCAGTTCCCGGAGTCCAGGACCGTTTGATTCGCCCCCCTCGTGTGAAGGATGAGGCCGAGATCTTCGGCGTCGGCCGCGGTGAAGGATCGGGACTCGGGATCCCAAGTCGAAACGGTCAGGGTGAGTCGCACTCCATCCTTTTCGCGATCCAGGCGGAGCCTGTGATAACGGGCGCGACGTTCTTCGCCCCGGAGCCCCATGGCGGAGCCCGACCCGACTCCGAGACTCCAGATGTCCTGCCCTCGGATTCTCAGCCGAGATCGCACCGAGCGATGGGCATGACCGTGAAGAACGAGTTCGACGCCGGTCTTCTCCAGGCAGTCGAGAAGAAGCGCGCGGTCCTCGAGATCCTTCCGATGGCGGACGACGCCGGACTCGGCCGGGTGATGGAGGTAGAGGATGCGAAAAAACCCTTCGTTCCCGAGCGCGGACAGCATCGTTTCCAGCCGACGAATCTGTGGACGTCCCACCCGACCGGCGGCCGAGAACACAGGCGTGGGGGTGGCGGTGGAAAGACCCACGAATGCAAACTCGCCCCGAACGTCCAGCCTGGGGAAGACACCCCAGGCGGGCGGGCCCTCGATCGGCTGGGAGGCCTCCCCGGGCAGGTAAGGGGCGAGGAGCCCGATTCCCTGCGCGTATTCGCAACGGGCGTAGGCCTCATGATTCCCCGGGACCACGAGGACGCGCTCCGGTCCCCCAAGCTGACCGAGAAACTCTTTCGCCTCGACGAATTCGCCGGGAAGGCCCAGGTGAGTGAGATCTCCGGTGACGAGCAGCACTTCCGGGGGCGCCGCATCGAGATCCTTCTTCAAGGCCGCCAGGATTTCCGGGCGATGCTCGCGTTTCCTGCGGAGTGCCCACGAGAGATAACCGAAGAGGCGTTTGCCCGCCAATCGCCTCCAACCCTTGCCGTGAAGACCGGTCAGGTGGAGGTCGGAGGTATGGGCGATGTCACAGGCCATGGGGTCTCCCGGGACCCCGGTGGTTCGGTGGGTCCTCGTGAGTATAGAA
>CAZLGG010000030.1:0-13541 GCA_964559135.1 uncultured Planctomycetia bacterium | reverse complement strand
GAATCGGGCGGAGGGTCGCGCCAATGCGCACCCACGGAGGGCCTTCACGATCGTATCCCCGTCGTCCTTGCATCCCGACACTCAGGAAACGACACGGTCTGAATCCAGTTCGTCGGAGAACGTCATTCCCTTGAAGAACATCGGCATGATCTCGGGGCCTGGCTACCACAACAATCGAGGCGGCCTGAGTCGAATGCGTCGATTCTTGGCCGGCGTTCCGGAATTGCGGCACGAAGAGGTCTCGAAGCCCGAGGACGTGGCGCGGGCGCTCTGCGCATTCCGCGACGCGAAGATTCAGCTCGTCGTCGTGAACGGCGGGGACGGGACGCTTTCGATGGTCGTCACGGAGGTGATGCGTCGTCGTGCGGCCGGCGAAGCGCCGCCGCTTTTGGCGGTGCTCGAAGGCGGCCGCACGAACATGAGCGCCGGAGACTTCGGTTGCCGCGGGCGTCCCACCCGCGCCTTGCACCGCATCCTGCGATGGGCCGAACGAAGCGGAGACGACGGCCATGTCGTGGAGCGAGCGGTCATCCGTCTGACCACATCCCCCCGGTCTCCGAGCCGATATGGTTTTTTCGTGGGCGGGGGAATCATCTATCACGGTTCCAAAGGATGCTGGACCTTTCGTGAAACCAGTGTTCTTCCCGGCAGCGAGACCGGGCTCGGGACGGCGCTCGGCGTCGCGTCCATCCTCGGGAAGCTGCTCATCGGCAAGGCTCCTTTCCCGCCAGTCACAGTGGGGATCAGGGCCGATGATGCCGACCTGGGCGAGAGACCGTGGGTCGGCCTTCTCGCGACGACACTCGAGCGCCTGGCACTCGGGATTCGGCCCTTCTGGGGAGAAGGTGACGGCCCACTGCGGATCACCGGCATCCCCGACCCTCCTCGAGGCGTTTTTCTCTCGGCGCCCTGGTCCCTGCGCGCAAGACCCTGCCGCTGGACCTCGTCGGAACGCGGCTACACGAGTTTGCGCGTTCGCACGGCCGTTCTCACTCACATTGACGGCGTCACGTTGGACGGAGAGTTGATCCAGCCCGAGGACGGTCAGCCCATAGCTTTGGATGCCACGGAATCCCTGAGATTCCTGAGAACATGAGCGCGGTCGAGGGAGCCAACGGCATCGCGGCGGCGGACCCTTTGGTCGACTCGATTCTGGATGAGTTGCGCAAACCATTGCCGAGCGGAGTGGAACCGTTGGTGGCGGCGATCCGCGATCGCTACGGCGCTTCACTCGAGGCTGTCGTGTTCTACGGTTCCGCTCGACGAGGTGACGACCTCACCGAAACGCTGGCGGATCTTCTCGTCGTCGTGGACGGTTATCGTCGGGCCTACGGTCGGTGGTTCCCGGCTCTCGCAAATGCGCTTCTCCCGCCGAACGTCTTCTACCTCGAGGAGGACGCGTCGGCCGATGGAAAGGTGCGAGCCAAGTACGCCCTCGTCTCGAGCCGCGATCTCATCCGCTTGACGGCCCCCGGCCGGCTGCAGGTCTATTTCTGGGGGCGCTTCGCGCAGCCTTGCCGGCTGGCGTGGGTCCGGGGCGAGGAGGCCGAAGATCGCCTGGCCCGAATCCTCGCACGGGCAGTGAGGACCTTCCTCGGGGAGACAGCGTCTCTCGTGCGAGGACCCCTTCCCCCGGAGGAGATCTGGTCCAAGGGCCTCACGACCTGCTACGGCACCGAACTTCGTACGGAGGACGAAGGACGTGCCCGGCGAATCGTGGAGAGCGAGGTGCATGTTTACCGCGAGCGCACCGCGGCCGCGCTCGGGGGGGACGGATGCCGTGGGCTTCGGTGGAACGACGGGAGGGTCGAAGTCGCCCTCTCCGGATGGGCTCGTCTGCGGGGGCGCGCTCGTTGGCTCCTCCGCAAACCCCACGGAAAGCTCCTCAACCTCCTGCGCCTGTTGAAGGCCGTCTTCACCTTCGAAGGCGGCGTCGACTACGCACTCTGGAAGATCCGTCGTCACAGCGGCGTCGAGGTCGAGGTGTCGGATCGAGTTCGCAGGCACCCCTTGCTCTTCGCGTGGCCGACCCTGTGGAAGATCTATCGCGCGGGGGGGTTCCGGTGAACGCGGCCGAACGCACTCTCGTGTTGGCGGGGGAGAGGCCCACGGGAGATCCGATGGCTGCCGCCTTCGGGACGGCGTCGAAGGTGCTGCTTCCGGTCGCGGGGCGTCCCATGCTGCTTCATGTCGTGGACGCGCTGCGCGGGGCGGATCTCGAGCGACCGTTTCTGGTCTCGGCCCTTTGGGAGCGGATCAAGGATGAGCCGACCCTCGCCCACCTCGTGGGCGAAGGGGTCGTCGAACCCGTGCCCATGGGAGCTTCGCCCTGCCTGTCCGCCATGGAAGCTCTGAACCGGTTACCGGAAGAGGGCGCCGTTTTCATCACGACGGGCGATCACCCCCTGTTGACGCCCCCTCTGATCGAAGCGTTCTTGGTTCGGGCGCGACTGGAAACGGCGGATTTGGTCGTGGGGGTGACTCCGTCCGGTCCGGTGCTCGCGGCCTTTCCGGGTCGGCGACGGACCGTTTACCGCCTGTCCGACGGCGGCTTTTGCGGTTGCAACCTCTTTTATCTCAGGGGGAAGCGTGGCCGGCGCGTCATCGATTTCTGGCGGCGCGTGGAATCGCAGCGGAAGAGTCCCCTCCGTTTGGCGTCCACCATCGGTCCGGGTGCTCTTCTGCGTTACGCTTTTCGGCGGCTCAGTTTGAGCCAGGCCTTGGAACACCTCTCCCGGAGAACGGACGCGCGGGTCGCGCCCGTGATCCTGGACGACCCCGAGGCCGCCGTGGACGTCGACCGCCCCGAGGATTTGGAGTTGGTCGAGGAAATCTTTCGTCGACGAGGAGCGCTCTTGGCAGGTGAAAACGCGACGCCCCATCAAGGTCTGGACGCTCACGGGCTATCGGGCGGGTGAGCGCCAACAGATCCTCGCCTTGGCCGAGGCTTTGGGCTTTCCTTTCGAGGAGAAGCTGATCCACCACGGCCCGACGACGGCATGCACGAGCCTTCTGCGCCGCGTCACTCTCCGCGGGATCCCCTCCTCCGACCGAGCGGCCCTCGCTCCACCATTTCCCGATCTTCTGATCGTGGCGGGCGCCAAGAACGAACCGGCGGCCCGGGCGATTCGCAGGCTGTCCCAGGGACGCACGAAGGTCGTCTTCGTCGGTCGAACCTGGGCGGCCGCGAGCGCCTTCGATCTCGTGGTGACCACGCCCCAGTATCGGGTCCGGCCCGCGCCTCAGGTCCTGGAAAACCTCGGGACGCTTCATCGTGTGAACCCGGATCGCCTCGCTCGGGAGAGTCGGCGATTTCGCGAGGAATTCTCGCGGTTTCCCAAGCCGCGGCTGGGTGTTCTCGTCGGTGGGCCGAGCGGTCCCTATGCGTTCGGCGTGCGCGCCGCGAGGCGTCTCGTTCGCACGGCCGAGCTCGAGGCGAAGAGGTTGGGGGCGTGCTCCCTTCTCGTCACGACCAGCGCCAGAACCCCTTCGGACGTCGTCACCGTTCTCGAGAACGAGTTCACGATGCCCGCCTTCGTCTATCGTTGGCGGCGGAACGACGGGCGGAATCCCTACCACGCCATCCTTGCGGACAGCTCGGCCCTGCTCGTCACGGGCGACAGCGTCGCGATGATGAGCGAAGCGATTCAGACGGGGAAGACCGTTCGGCTCTTCGACCCGGGGCGCGGTCGGTTTTCGATGCGCGGCCCCGACGGCCCCCCCGTCACGGCCGACGAGAGAAACGACGTTCGCTGGAAGGCCTGGGGGTACGAGCTCATGATGCGCTGGGGTCCGCGGAGACTCTCGCGAGATCTCGCCCTGTTTCACCGTCGGATCGTCGATGCGGGGCATGCCAGTTGGGCGGACGATCCCCTCCCGGCGGCCCGATCCGTTCCACCTCGAGATCTCCAAAGAACGGTGGCACGGGTTCGCACACTCTTGGGAGTCTCTCCCATCGGCGTAGAAAAGATTGGCGAGGTCGCCGGCGAACTGTGAATTCGTTGGAGTTTCGTCGTTCTTGCGCTCACTGAATCCTGTCATTAGCTGGCAGTCACCCGTTTTGGTGGACGGTTTCCTTATGCCCGTGAGTTTCGACCGAGAACAGCACCGTGGTGAAGGCCCTGCTCGAGAATCTTATCGACCGGGTCCCCTCGGCCGTCAACCAACGCGTCAACTCCCCTGACATAGGGGGACCCTGACTCGGGGGCGTGCCGGCGCTCAGCCAAACTCTCGAGCATATCGACAAGAAGGAGGGCGCCGCATAGACTGACGAACGGCTACCCGGGCCGCCGAGTTTCGACCGGAATCGGGACAATCCCCGAGGAGTTGTATGGATGTCTTGCCGTTAGCTGGAAGAAAAATGTGAACAAATCATCCGGCCCCTCCAATGAGTTGATTCGATGAAGCTATTCGACAACAAGCGAGCCATGAGACTCCGCCTCCTCATCGCTTCGGAGGTTCCTGCAAAGTTTCGGAAAGACAAGAACCTGACTTTCCATCACGGCGTGGGAATCGTAATTGCAAATCGAGCCCGGTTCCTGGGGCGTGCCCATATTTGGCACAACACTACGATTGGTGGGAAGCACGGTGCATATCCTACGATTGGTGACAACGTATTCATCCTGCCTCATTCATGCATCGTGGGAGGCATCACGATCGGCAACAATGTTGTCGTAGGAACCGGGAGCGTCGTCGTTAAACCCGTACCCGACAACACTATTGTCGCCGGGAATCCTGCGAAGCCGATTCGAGCTATTTCCGATGAAGCCGATCTCGGCCAACTCATTTGGGGGGCCACGCCTGAACGCCTCGACGGTTTGCATGAGTCAGAATAGGCCGTGACGAGCGGGCAGGTGGGATAGGTCCGGCGAACCCCATCCTCGGCTTGGCCGCTCCGCTATCGATCGGGTAGCCCGGAAGGAGGTGCCCCCCTTTCACGATGATCGCCGCGCTTTCGACGGCGGCCACCAATCGTTATCAGTGACCGTGAGAAAATTTGAGCCGTTGAGCGAAATCCGTCTTCCCTTGTGCAGCGACGACGTCGTCCGGGCTTTCGAGCCGTTCGTCGGGCGGCGCGCCCACGTCGATGACCCCGAATGGCGCGCTCACATGAAGCGACGCAAGAAGAAGATCGTCATCAAGGGCGCCCGCCGCCTGATCACGCGATGGTTACCCTCCGGACAGAGGCGAGAGAGCGAGATCCTCGAGGAGTACGATCAGGTTTGGGGCGGGGACACGTACGCACGCTACGACTTGGACAGGAAGCCGGATCGTCTGAGCCCTTGGGAGTGGCAAGGCGAACTCTTGCTGGCGGCGACGGTGGGAGCCACCCGGTTCCGTCAGGTCATGTTGGCGGCCGTCATCGATGCGGTGAAGCCTCGGCGCATCCTCGAGATCGGGTGCGGTAACGGAATCAATCTGCTCCTGGCCGCCGGGCGATTCCCCAACGTGGAATTCCACGGCTTGGAACTGACCTCCGTGGGCTACGAGGCCGCCAAGAGACTCCAGAGGGATCATGAGACGCTGCCGCTTTTCCTGCAGAAATTCGCGCCCGAGCCGCCGGTCGATCCCGCCGCCCACCGACGCATTCACTTTCACCGTGGGAGCGCGGCAGAGCTACCGTTCGCGGACGGTGAGTTCGATCTCGTCTATACGGTCCTCGCCCTGGAGCAGATGGAGCGGATTCGCCAAAAAGTGTTGAATGAAATGGCTCGGGTGACGGCGGCGCACGCCTTCAACATCGAACCCTTCCGTGACGTCAATGCCGAAGGCTGGCCGCGCTGGAATGTCTTTCGCAGGGACTACTTCCGGGGTGCGATCGACGAACTCGCCGCCTTCGGTCTGCGGCCGATTTGGGCGACCGACGACTATCCCCAGGAATCCTTCCTCAAGACCGCGGCCGTGTTGTCCCGGAAGGCCTGAGCCCGTCGCCGGACGCCGAGCGGATCTCTTCATGCGTTCGGAACGGCGGAGTCTCCACGGCCCTCGGTCGCTTCATCGTCCCCGGGCGCGGAGAGGCGGATGACCTGGTCGGCGACATCGACGAGGGCTGGGCGATGGGTGATGGCGAGGATCGTGATCTGTCCTCGGAAGGACGCGAGAGTGCGGGCCACGTCTTTCTCGGTCTCCGGGTCGAGCGCACTCGTGGCTTCGTCGAGGAGAAGAAGCTTCGGGCGATGGATCAGGGCGCGAGCGATCATGATGCGCTGTCGCTGGCCTCCCGACAGGCGGGCGCCTCGCTCGCCGACGGACGTTTGCAGACCCTCGGTTTGACTCTGCACGAACTCCCAGGCGCCGGCGCCCTTCAGGGCCTCGATGGCATCGTCCTCGGTGAGCGTCGGATCGCCGAGGGTGAGATTCTGAAGGATGCTGTCGTGGAGAAGGAGGTTTTCCTGGGGGACGTATCCGATCATGCGCCTCCAGCGCTTGACATTCAGATCCGAGAGCGGAACGCCGTCCACGAGGATGCTCCCGTGGGTGGGCCGGAGGAGCCCCGTGATGAGATCGAGGATCGTCGTCTTGCCCGCGCCGGAGAATCCCACCAACGTGGCAAAACTTCCCTGGGGAATGACGAGGTCGAGGCCGTCCAGGATCTTGCGATCGTCGTAGGAGAAGCCCACATCCGCGAACCGGAGTTCCTTGTCGAATGTGGGGGGGCGGTTTCCCTCATGGGTCTCCTCCTGCGATTCGGCTTGGGCTACGATTTCGTGCAGCGCCGTGAAGGCCGCTTCGCTGGTGACCAGGTTTTGGTAGAAGGTTTGAGCCTTGCCCAGGTTCACCAGGATGCGCGAGATCACGAGGAGAAGCATCGTCATCTTCGCCAATTCGAGATTCCAGATCTCCACGCCCACCCAGACGCCCAAGCCGACAAGGCCCGCGAAGATCGGTAGCTGCAGCGCTTTGAGGGCCTCCTTGCTCATGACCTCCTGCTTGAGTGCGGAGTTCAGTTCGTCCGTGTGTTCCCGAAGAAACAGATCGGCGTGCTCCTGTCGCTCCATGGCCTTGAGCGGCTTGATGGCCAGGATCACGTCGGTGATGCCCGCCAGGAGCGACATGAGGACGGCGGTCTTCCTTTTTCCCGCGCGCCTGGCTGCCTGGACGAGCGACTGGAGAGTCAGGAGAGCCACGAACGCTCCGGCCAGATAGGCGAGGGTGATCTTCCAATCGATGAAGGCTGCCACGGCGGCGTAGGCCAATATCCGAACTCCTGCCGCCGTCAGATTCGCGCCGTGGAGGTAGGCCTTCGCCGACTGGGTCGCCTGAATCGACATGGCGTTGGCGAGCCGGCCCACGGGTTGCCGAACGAAGTACTCCCAGCGCGCCGTCAGGAGCGAGCGAAGCAGCTCCAGGCGAAGATCCGTGGCGACGCGCGCCACGGTGAAGCCGACCTGCCTTTGCGCGAGGAGCAGAAGAGCGCTTCTGAAGAGGAGCCCCACGAAGACCAGGACGAGCAGCGTTCCCAGCGTGGGGGACAGGTGAAGCGCATCCAGAACCCTTCCCATGAACCGAGCGGCGCTGCTGTCCGAACTCTCGGCGTGCATCATGTTCTGCAGGGCCGGGAGGATGGCTGTCACGCTCAGGCCCTCGAGGACTCCGGAGAGAACGAGGGCCAGGACCGCCACCAGGCTGCGATAGGGATACCTGCGCGCGAAGAGCCTGAGGACCGTCATACGGAGTGCCGTCTCATTGCGCCGCCAGGGTTGGAGTTCGATCCAGGACTTCGAAAGCGTCGGCGCGGACATGCTCCTCGGCGATTTCGTGGCGAAGCATGTCTTCGGTGATGAGTTTCTGCTCCACACATTCCTTCAGGAGTCCGAAGAAGAACTTCTCCTGCGCCGGATCGGGATGGGGGAGGTACACCGCCGGTCCAAAGGCCCGCTTGAGGCGAACCAAGGGGCGGAGCCAGGTTCCCGGGCGGCGAAGGTCGACCCGTTTGCTGGCGAAGTTGAAATCGCGCGGCAGTCCTGTCTTCCAAGGCTGTGTCGCCCGATGGGTGTTGTGGATGAGCCGCGTTTCCGGGGTCAGACGGTCGAAGTCGTTCCAGCGGTCACCGATGAGTTGGATGCTCCCTTCGGGTTCGAGCCTCAGACAGATCCAGTCCATGTAGTCCCGCCTTCCGTCGAAGAGTTCGTCGAAGTTCTCCTCGCACTTCCAGTGGGTGAGGCGGGCGCAGTCGAGAGCCATGACCGAACTCGCCCAGCAGCCCATGCGACCCTTGTTCCCCGTGCGCTTGCGGGCGCCGATGGCGGCATCGCCGAGATCGCGATTCAGAAGCTCCCAACACTCACCCACCGCAAAGACGTCCGGATCCACGACGAGCGCGCGGCCCTCATAACCCATGAGTTCCGGCGGCATGAATCGGAGCGGCGTAAAGGACTGCAGGTTTTCGTACTCCCACCGGACCTGCCGCCCCTCGCGGAGATAGGTCTGCCCCTCTCGCGCTTTCAGGAATGGGTAGTCCTCGGTCGAGATGATACGCACGTCGAACGCGTCGGCATGACGGGAGTTACGACGAAAGGAATACTCGGCGACGATGGCACCGACGATCTGGCGATGATTCGTGTGAATGAACACACAGGGTCGATCATTCATAGCGGCCTCCTCATGGGTAGAGCCGGTCTCCACACCCAGGTTGCCGAACATCGCCCTCGTCTTCAACGCCGGTACGGGGGGGCGAGACCTCATCCCGTGCGGGCCGCCGGGGGATTCAGGCTTGGGCAGCCATCGACTCTTGGGAAGGCAACGCCGGTGTCTGTTTCAAGACCTGGAACGCGTCATGGCGGACATGGTTTCGCGCCATCTCGTTTCTCAATTCGGACTCCGTGACCGTGCCCGCATCGAGACACTCCTTGAGCAGCCCGAAGAAGAGGTTTTGTTGGTTGGGGTCGGGATGGGGGCGGTACTTCCCAAGGAGACCGTACTCTCCGAAGAGGTGACGCCGAGCTCGCATGAGCCAAGCGACCGGCGGGAAGAGTCGGAACCGCTCGGCCGGTCTCCAATCGATGGGGAGTCCCGTCTTCCACGGCTGCGTCATCCGACGCGTCGTGTGCAACAGCTTCGTCTTCTCGGTGAGCCGGTCGAAGTCGTTCCACTCGTCCTCGAAGAGGCCCAGAGTCGCCGGGTCCTCGAGCTTGAGGCAGATCCAGGGCATGTAGTCTCGCTTGAACTCGAACATGGCGCGGAACTGTTCCTCGACGCGCCAGTGTTTCAGTTTGGCGCAGTCGAGAAGCATCACCGAACTGGCGCGACACTTGTCGATGTAGCCCTTGGGACCGGACCGGAATCGGGAGATGACCGCCTTGCCCTGCATGTCCCTGGACAAGAGTTCCCAGACGTCACCGACGGCAAACACGTCGGGATCGACGACGACCGCGCGACCCTCGTAGCCCATGAGCTCGGGGGGCATGAAGCGCAAGGGCGTGAAGGACTGCAGGTCGTCATACAGCCAGATTCGTTTGACGCCGTCCCGGAGGTAGGTCTGGCCGTCCTTCTCGCGAATGAACGCGTGGTCCTCGGTGTGGATGACCTTCACATCGAACTTCTCGTTGTTTCGGGAGTAGCGCCGAAACGAATGGACGGCGACTTTCGCGCCGATGTTCTGCTTGTGATTCGTGTGGACGAAGACGCAGGGCTTCATGGAAATCCCCCTTCTTGGACTAGGCTTCGTGGGTGGCGCTGTCCTCTTTTTCTGCTACATGGGTATACCCGAAGACGGGATTCAGGTGAACGTCGATGAACGCTTCGATCTCCTTCACCTGGTCGTCGTCGAAGTAGTCGCGAAACCCTCCCACCTTGCCGCGGCGCACCTTGAACGAATTGGGGTTGCTCTTGTCTTTGGCCTTCATGCGGCTCCCCGCTCCGCGGAAGCTCTTGGATGCCTCCATCTTGCGCATGTTTTCGAAGGAGGCGAAATCCACGGCTTCGGCCAAATCCTCCGCCGAAGGATCGGCCCCGAGGTGGGTGAGGACGCCCCCCAAAGCCTCCGCGGTGAATTGTCGCAGGTCCTCGTAGCGAACGATGTGGAGTCGTTCTCCGAGCAGGGGTTTCGCCTCGGCCCAGCCGTTCAGGTAGTCAATGACCTTCGGGATTCCCGCCTCCTTGCTCATCACGAAGTCGAAGATGGGCATCTCCAAATCCTTGGGGTAGTCGTTGATGAGGCGCTTGTGGGGCTTCATGCGAAACTTCCACTGGAAAAACTGGGACACCGCCGTGTCCGCGGGATGGCGTGCGAGGAAGACGACGGGCAGCCCTTTGTAGTCGACCTTGCTTCCCCGGTTGCCCGTGTAGTCCCTCAGGTAGTTGTCGTGGGTGAAGAGCAGCTTCGGCGTCGCCGGATTCTTGCGGTGGAAGTTGTCGAAGCCCATGAGCAGGCTGTCCGGCAGCTTGTAGCGCACCTGATAGAAGCGAAAGACAAACACTCTCAGCGAGGGGCGCCCGCTCTTCCCATAGGAGGCGATCACTCCGTCGGCATGCTTCAGCTTACGAGCTTCTTCGCGACCGCGGAGGCGGCGCTCACGGGCGATGCGGGCGGAACGAGGTAGAAAGAACGTGGCGATCCAGACCAGCTTTCGACCGATGACGTGCAGGACGCTTCTCACGATGATTTCTCCTGTTGGGCGTGCCCGTCCGGGGCGAGGAGTTCTCGCACCCGGTCAACCACGGCCTGTAGCTCGTCGTCGAGGCCCACTCCGGCGGCGGGAAACGGTTTCCCGAATGCGACCGCGGAGCCGCGGCTTTCGAGCTTCTTGTGGATCCTGGTGATATCTCGGGGAAAGCCCAAGAGGTCGAGGTTGCAGAATCTGCGAAAAAACGACGAGATGCTCCGCCACGGCTCTTCTTGAAGTCCCGTGGCAAGACGACGTTTCCAGGAACCGGGTCGGACTGGGAGTTCGTAGATGGCGAGAGGACGGCCAAGGCGCGCCACCTCGACCAGCATGGAGACGCTGTCGCCGGTCACCACGAAGCGGTCGGCGTGGGCGAGGAGACCGAGATAGGGGTTGTCGTCGGCATCCGGTCCCCACACGAACAACTCGGACCGGGATGGCATGTGGGCACCGAGGGCGCCGACGACCTCCGGCGGCGTCCGGCGGCTGGTGGTGATGTAGAGGCTGCCCCCGTCCCGGGTGACGAGTTCCGTGAGCCGCCGTCCGAGATCCTCCGCCACGTCACGGTCCATGCGGAAGGGTTGGGTGGGGCCGCCCACCAACACGGCCGTCAACGGCCTCGGCATCCGATTCAGTCGGTCCGCCCAGGACGCGCGGGCGGCTTCGAGACGGTCGCGGTCCACTTCCATCAGCGGAAAGTCCAAGGGAAGGATCCGGGGCGAGGTGGGCATGACGTATTGAGACGGCACGACGGCCAGGTCGAACCGATTCAGCATCCTCTTGGGGCGCCCGATGATGGCCAGTCGCGTCGTGCCTCCGGATCGTTGCTTGACCCAAAGAGCCGCCATCGACGGCCGGCTGCCGGAAGTCAGGATCAGGTCCGGCCAGGGGGGCGCCAAGGCGTCGGATTTCTCCCGATCGATGTGGTCGAGCGAAGGCCGAAACGCCGGCTTCCCCTGGCGGAAGGGGGGGAGGAAGACGAGGCGTTTTTCCTCGAACGGGCGGCCGAGGGCTTCGGCCACGCGACGGACTTGTGCGTTGTCGCCGAGCTTGTCTCCGAGGACGAGCCAGATCCGGGGCTGGGAGAGATCGGCGGCCGTTTCCATGTTCGGTCCTATCCCAAGTCCGGGATACGGGCAAGCGCGGGAGGTGAGTAGACTGGAGAACCGCGATGATTCACGGGGCTCTCGAGGTTCGCGGAGCGATGGTTTTCGAAGCAACATGTCTCGATTGGAGGAACGCCGAATGGAACCGCTCCCTCACACCTATGAAGTGAAGGCTCGCGTCGCAGGCGAGGAGCTGGTGGATCTGACAGGGGAAGGCCTGCCACCCTTGAAGAGCGGCCCGCCGCCCCAATTCGGGGGGCCGGGCGGTCTCTGGTCGCCGGAGGAGCTCTTCGTGGCCGCGGCGGCCGACTGTTTTCTCCTGACGTTTCGCAGCGTGGCCAAACACTCGAAGTTGGATTGGAAAGAGATCGAATGCGAAACGGCGGGAACCCTCGAGAAGACCGAGGGCGGGTTGCAGTTCACGCGTCTCGTTTCGCGAGCTCGCCTCGTCGTGCCCGAGGGTACGGACAGGGCGAGAGCGACCCGCGTCCTCGAGATGTCCGAAAAGAACTGTCTCGTGACGCGCAGTTTGAAGTGTGAACTCGCGTTGGAGGTGGAGATCGTCACCGTGTGAGTCCAGGGACTCGCCGTCAGTCCTCCCAGTCGATGACGACGAGACGCCGCTCCGCGGGATCGTCGGGGAGCAGATAGGGCAGATCCAGACTCACGTCGAGTTTTCTTTTATCGAGGGTCGCTCGTGCCTCCTCGAGTTCGTCGAGGAACGCCGGCCCCTTCCACAGAATCAACGGTCCGTACCATCGATGCGTGCACCACTCGAGCAGCCGATGGAGGGGGCCCACCGCACGAGCAAGAACCATGTCGAAATGCCCCCGATGGGGTCGAATCCAGTCCTCGAAGCGGGCCCAGACGCACTCGACGCGATCCGAGACGCCGAGTTCCACGACCAGTTCCTGAAGGAAATCCACCTTCTTTCTCGTGGAGTCCAGAAGAGTCACCGACAGGTGAGGCATGGCCAGGGCCAGGGCGAGGCCCGGGTATCCGGCGCCCGTGCCCAGATCGAGAACGCTGTTGACCGGAGCTTCGTCCGCGCCCACAAGGATGGGCAGGGCGGCCAAGGAGTCCAGAGCGTGTTTGACGGCCATCGCCTCCGGTTCCACGATGCGGGTGAGATTCATCACCTCGTTCTTCTTGGCGACGGCGAAGGCGTGCCGGGCGAGTTCGATGCCGCCTTCTTCCGGACGCCACGGTCCCATGGCCGCGAGGAACCGTGAGGCGAAATCGTCGAAGGGAATGTCCACGGTGGGCCCGGCCATGGTCAGGAGACCCTCACGGCGAGGACGGGTCCTCGCGAAGCCAGGATCAGTTCGCGGGCGTGCTGCAGGCCGTGCCCCCCGTCCTGATCCCCGTGCCCGACGACGAGGAGGCGTTCGGTCGTCCCCATCTCGTCGATGACGGCGGTGACGAGCGTGGACCCCGTGCGGACCTGAAAGCTGACGCGGAATCCCTCTTTCTCCGCAAGTCTGTTCATGGTCGCCACGAGGCTCCCCGAGAGGCGGACTTCGGCGCGCGACACCAGTTCATCGGTCAAGCGCTTTCCTTCTTCCTCGCCGAGCAGACGTCGGATGCCTTCCAATACGACAGGCTCGGGGACGGCGATCATGAGAACTTCGCCCCCTCCGCGAGCCAGCGCCGCAGCCCAGGCGGCGGGGGGGCCCTGAAGTCGGGGCGACCAGTCTACGAGCAGGACGGAATGACGCAGGGCGGCCTTGGCGTCGTCGAGATCGTGGCGGGCGATCAGCAAAGGTAGGGAGGACTCCTCGAGAAGAATGTCCACCACCGACCCCAGGCTCTGCATCTCGAGCGCGCCGAT
>CAZLGG010000029.1:38363-40069 GCA_964559135.1 uncultured Planctomycetia bacterium | reverse complement strand
TCAAGGAAGGACCTTGGCGCGATACATATTGATGGCGTTGCCCTTCGAAGGGTCGACCGCGAGGATCGTCACGGCCTGGACGCCAAAGGGGAAGCCGATGATCGACGGGTCGGCGGGAATGGGCGACGTAACGGGTGTGCCGACGGACACGGTCGTGATGAGACTCAAGGTCGCGTTGCCGGCCAGGATGAAACCGTAGGGCGGCGCGAAGAAGGCTCCGTCCAGAAGGCCGCTCAACAGGACGACCAAGCCTCCTGGATCACCCGTGACCGTGAACGTGACCGCTCCCCCGATGCGGGGCGCCCCCACGGCATCCATCCGCCAACGGCTGTACTCATAGGCGCCCATGTCCGCCAACATGTTGCCGTCGAGCTGGGCGTCCAGAACCCGTGAGGCCTCGCGAAAATCGCTGAAAACGCTGATGCCCGCGGCTTGGTCACCTGTGTTGATACAGGGCGAAAGAGGCAGCAGATCCAGGTTTCCGACGCCGACGGAAGGATCCACGAACAGAGGGTCGGCATCGATGTTGCCGTTGAGGCCAGCCAAGGCCGGGTCGCCGTCGGACGCGATGACGTCACCGACACCGAAGCCTGCGAAGTTCCCGGCACCGTTGTTCCAGGAGATGGTGTTGATGGCCGTTGCCGCGGAGACAACGGTGCGGAAGACGCCCACCCCGCCGTTCGCCGTGCTGGTGGCGTGCCGTAAGGCAAACGTTCCGCCCTCCAACCGAATGCCATCGCCCTGACAATCAAAGGCGACGAGGTTGGACGGATTCCCCCCCACATCGAGAAGCCGAAAACCGTCAGCGGCTCCGTGCTCGATGCGCACCCCTCGCAGCGATAGGGTCGGCGCTTGTGTCAAGAGTCCGGAGAACCCGCCCGCACCCCCATACCGAATGAGAGTGTGTTCCATACGAGAGTTCAGAGAATTCCCCGCGAAAATGAATCCGCGCCATCCGCCCGGGGCTGGAGCCGTGGTGACTCCGTCGTTGTTGGTGTCGCCTCCATATTCGTCGTCCTCGAAGATCGTAAAGACCACCGGACGCGCTCCGGTCCCCTGCACGTCCAGCGTTCCGAACGCCTGGACGGTTCGCTGCCCCGCCTGGAATTTCACGATGACGCCTGGCAACAGGGTGAGACGTCGCGACGCGGGGACTGCAATATCGCTGGAAACAACAACCACATCGCTGATGAGATTCTGAGGCCCCACGGTGACATCTGTGGCGATGGTGAATGCGGACACGACATGGACAAAATCCCCTCCGTTTCCGTTCGCCTGATTGTTGACGAAAAAAGGCAGATGATCCAACGTCACCCCGTTGATCGCCACAGCACCGTTGTTCGTGAACAAGCTGTCTTCAATCACGGCGCCGATGGCGGCGGGCCCACTCGCAATGAGTATCCCGTCGGCCGCGCAGTCACTGATATGGCATCCGGAAACCTGGATCGGTGCACCGATCTGGATTCCGGCAAATCCCGCGCCGCCGCCGAAAACGACCTGGCAGTTGTCCAGCACGCTGGCTACGGAATTCGCGTTGAAGATAAGGCCCCGCCAATCGCCAGGCGCCCCCGTGGTGACTCCATCCTTGGCGGTGTCGCCCCCGTGAGCGTCGTCGTCGAGGGAGGTGAACACGATGGGATTCCCCGACGCGCCGAGGCAGGTCAAAGTGCCGTCGACAGTGACCTGTCGGCCCCCGGTGAACTTCA
>CAZLGG010000029.1:0-38263 GCA_964559135.1 uncultured Planctomycetia bacterium | reverse complement strand
GAAGAATCCCGAGTTGCCGCCGAAGACGACCTCGCAGTTGTCCAGCACGCTGGCTACGGAATTCGGGTTGAAGACGAGGCCCCGCCAATCTCCGGGCGCCCCCGTGGTCGCCCCGTTGTTGTTCGTGTCACCGCCATGGGCGTC
Organism: uncultured Planctomycetia bacterium; assembly: GCA_964559135.1. GTDB lineage: Bacteria > Planctomycetota > DRQF01 > DRQF01. Next base: position 38,119 of record CAZLGG010000029.1, on the reverse strand, counting down.
GTCGTCGAGGGATGTGAAAACGATGGGATTCCCCGAAGCCCCGAGGCAGGTCAAAGTGCCGTCGACAGTGACCTGTCGGCCCCCGGTGAACTTCACGATGAGTCCGGGATCGAGGGTGAGCGCCGAACTGGAGGGGATCGACATATTGGCATCCACGACGAGAACGGAATTCGGCAGGTTGTCGAACCCGATGGTCAGGGGGACGCTCACCGTCCCCACAACGACATGGGCGTAGTCGCCCAGGGTGTTGCCCGACGCCGTGTTCCCGCTGAAGTTCTGAAGCGAACGGATGTCGACGCCGTCCATGGGATAACCTGCGTTGTTCATGAGCTGACAGTTTGTGATCGTCACGCCGGAATTCAGATTCTGCAGGCCGATGGCGTCGTTGGAGCATTGGGCGACCAGAGTGTTGCTGACCGTGATCCCCGCCGAGATCTGCAGGCCGAAGAATCCCGAGTTGCCGCCGAAGACGACCTCGCAGTTGTCCAGCACGCTGGCTGCGGAATTCAGGTTGAAGACGATTCCACGCCAATCGCCGGGCGTTCCCGTGGAGGGTCCGTCCTTGTTCGTGTCGCCACCTCGCGAGTCGTCCGCATAGGACGTGAACGAGATCGGAATTCCGACTCCCGTACTGGCATCAAGAGTCCCGTCGACCGTGAGCTGTCTCCCCGGGAGGAACTTGATGGTCACTCCGGCGGTGAGCGTCAGCGTGAGCCCCGTCGGAACGCTGAGGTTGATCGCCGCGACGAAAACGGTTCCAAGAAGGTTGTTCGGACTGATCGTCAGCGACGCCGTGAGCGCCCCGACCGTGACCCTCTGGTAGTCGCCGAGGACGTTTCCGGATGCGGTCGTGGCCGAGAAGCCGGCCAGGGCCTGAATGGGGCAGTTCGTCACCGCGTATCCACCGTTGTTCTCGATCGCGGAGTTAGCGATGGTCACGCCGCTATCGACATTCTGCAAATCGATGGCGTTCCCCGAAAAATCCGAGATGAGCGTATTCAGCACGGTGATTCCGGCAGAGGTCTGGATGCCCGAGAATCCAGCCTGGCCGCCCCAGAGCACTTGGCAATGATCCAGATGGCTGGCTCCGGCGCCGCCGTTGAAAACGAGACCCCGCCAATCCCCCGGTGCGCCGAGTGACGGCCCGTTTCCATTCGTGTCGCCGCCGTGGGAGTCGTCCGCGAACGACGTGAACGCGATGGGCCCATTGGTCGTCCCGTTGCAAACGAGGGTTCCATCGATGATGAAGGATGTCCCCGGCATGAACTTGATCGTAACGTCGAAGGGAATCGTCAGGGTGCTCCCAGCAGGCACGTTGATGGTGCTGATGGCAATGTAGACCGTGCCGGACACCAGGGGCCCCTGGATGCCATCCGCAACCACCCCCGAGAGTAGAGGGGGACTCTGAGCCCCCATGGGACGGAGGGACAAGACGACAACGAATACGAGCAGGGAGTAGGCAGAGCGATTCAACATGGCGGGGGGTTCCTAAACGGGTTCGAGAATAATCAACCACGATTCTACCAGATCCCAGACGGCGGGAGCCCCCCCCCCCCAGAATCTGAAGCACGGCTCGGAGAACCGCACCAAATGCTGATTCGTCATTGACAATCGTGACCTGAGCGGCGATGATGGCCGTGTTCGGAGGTGCAGAGGGATTCGGATTGTCTCCCGGCGAGGTCGGCTCGATTCCCATTCCGAACCGAGAGGAGAATCCATGAAAACGTTGATCTGGCCGGTGGCGATTTGTGTTTTGTTGTCGGGAACGCTCTCGGGACAATTCCCTCCGGATGTGATCCTCGAACTCGTCGGAGGCAACACCGGCGATGAATTTGGATACTCGGTGGCGGCGGTTGGAGACGTGAATGGGGACGGCATCCCCGACCTCATCGTGGGCGTCCCGTATTTCATGTACCCATCCGCGACATTCAATCCTTCCGCCCGTGTCTACTCCGGGCCTACGGGGTCCACCATCCGGATTTACGAATTGCCCGGCTTCGGGTTTGCGGTCGCGGGGGCGGGAGATGTGAACGAGGACGGGTACGATGAGGTCGCCATCAGTTTTCCATATGACAGCTCGCATGGAGTCAATGCGGGCCTCGTCCAGGTATTCGACGGCCATTCAAGTGAGATTCTCTTCGAGTTTTATAGGGAGCCCAGGGATGTCTTGGGCTATTCCTTGGCCGGTGTGGGGGATTTTGATGGCGACGGCGGTCCTGATCTCCTCGTCGGGAGCAGATCCGCTCCGACGGACATCCATGGAGCCGGAATCGTCCGGGTCTACTCCTTCCCCCCATCTCGCACCCTGCGCCGCGGGCAACGTGGGGGAGGGCGCGGGCGGGCCCTATGACGTACTCTTCGTCAACGGCTCTTCGGGAGAACTCGCGCGCGTCGTCGATCTGGACTTGGGTTCGCCTTTCACACTGGACGTGCTCCAGCCTCCCACGAATCCCTTCCCGGCGCCCTTCGCGCTGGGCGCATACCTCGGTCTGCCCAGCGCAAGCGACATCACACCCTTACCATTTGGCGTCGGCAACTCCTGCCTTCCCGCCATTCCCGGATACCCGGGCGACTTCATCCTTACGAACAGCTTTACGGTGGCACTCGGAATTCAGTGACGACCGACGAGACGTGTCGCGCCGGTGCCCCTAAGATGAAGTCATGAGCGGAGCGAAGAGAATCGTGTGCCTGACGGAGGAGACCACGGAGGCCCTCTATCTCATGGGCGAGGAGGAGCGCATCGTCGGCGTCTCCGCCTTCACGGTGAGACCCGAGCGCGCGAAGAAGGAAAAGCCCGTGGTCTCCCAATTCATTCGGGCGAAGATCGACGACATCGTCGCCCTCGCGCCGGACCTGGTGCTGGCATTCTCGGACTTGCAAGCCGACATCGTCCGGGATCTGGTCAAGGCCGGCCTCGAGGTGCATGCCTTCAACCAGCGATCGGTGGCAGGCATCTTGAACATGATCCGACGTCTTGGACGGCTCATAGACCGGACGGAAAAGGGTGAAGCCTTGGCCCAGCACCTGGAGGCGAACCTACAGGCCGTTCGCGAACGAGCCCACCGGCTTCCCGTCCAACCCCGCGTCTACTTCGAGGAATGGCCGGACCCCATCATCACGGGCATCCGCTGGGTGTCCGAGCTCATCGAGGTCGCGGGAGGCGCGGATATCTTCGCCGACTACCGCGATCGCAGCCTCGCCAAGGACCGCCAAGCCCCGCCGGAGGAAGTCATCCGCCGCAAGCCCGATCTCTATCTCGCCTGCTGGTGCGGCAAGAAGTTTCGCGAGAAGGAAGCCCTCGCCCGACCCGGCTTCGCGGAAGCCCCCTTCACTCGCCCCGGCCGCATGGTGGAGATCGACCCGTCGATCATCCTCCAGCCGGGCCCGGCCGCCCTCACCGACGGCGTCCTCGCTCTGGCAACCGAGATCACCCGCGTGAGCACCGACCTCGACGCGACCCGGTCGCCCTGACGAGACGACACCCACAAAGACCTAGCCGTTCTCCCGCATCGGCTCGGTCCCCCTCGCTCCGCGGAGCGGAAGGGGAGTCGGTGGTGGGGTAAGTCGGCCTACCAGCGCTTCTTGCGACGGGCGCTGTGGTTGGTGGGGCGCTTGCCGTGGTTGGCTTTCTTCGGCGGTCGGTTGTTCTTGGCCATGGCGAATCCTCCAATCGGGACGAGGACTATAGCCCGAAGTCGGGGCGAGACAAGAGATCGCGGGCCCCGGTCTCAGCCCGCCACCGCTTTCCGGAACGCCGCCTCCGCCGCCTCGGCGGTGATCTCCAACGCCTCGTCGCCGTGGACGGAGGAGACGAACCAGGCCTCGAAGGGCGAGGGGGCCGGCATCACGCCGCCCTCGAGGAGGGCATGGAAGAAGCGGCGGTGTCGCTCCACGTCGGCGCTCATCACGGCGGCATAGTCTTCGACGGGACCGTCCGCGAAGTAGGGACAGAACATGGACCCCACGCGATTGAGGGTAAGAGGACAGCCGGCCCGGCGCGCCGCCTCCTCGAGGACCATGGCCACGGCCGCCGAGCGTGCCTCCAGGTCTTCGTAAAAACCGGGGCGCGCCAGGGCGTCGAGAGCCGCCCGGCCCGCCGCCACCGCGAGGGGATTTCCGCTGAGCGTGCCCGCCTGGTAGACGGGTCCCGCGGGAGCGACTTGTTCCATCAGATCCCGTCGCCCGCCGTAGGCCCCCACGGGCAAACCGCCGCCGATCACTTTCCCCATGGTCGTGAGGTCGGGAGTGACCCCGTAGAGACCCTGGGCGCCAAAGGCATGGACGCGAAAGCCCGTCATGACCTCGTCGAAGATGAGAAGCGCCCCGCGGTCCGCCGCCAGCGCCTGGAGCCCCTGGAGGAAACCGGCCTGAGGTGGCACGCACCCGATGTTGCCCGCGATGGGCTCCACGATGATGCAGGCGACTTCATCGGGGTGGGCGTCGAAGAGCCGCACGGCGGAATCCAGATCGTTATAGTCGGCGACCAACGTCAACGCCGCCAGATCGGCCGGCACGCCTGGGCTCGTGGGATGGCCCAGGGTCAGGGCGCCGCTCCCCGCCTTCACGAGGAAGGAATCCCCGTGCCCGTGATAGCAACCCTCGAACTTCAAAATCCGATCGCGACCCGTGACGGCGCGGGCCAGGCGAATGGCGCTCATGGTGGCTTCAGTGCCGGAATTGACGAGACGCACCATCTCCACCGACGGGACACGTTCGCAGATGGTCTCCGCAAGGAGGACCTCCTCTTCCGTCGGCATGCCGAAGCTGGTTCCCTTGGCGAGTGCACGCTGCAAAGCGGCGAGGACCTCCGGGGGACGATGCCCCATGATGAGCGGCCCGTAGCTGAGGACATAGTCCACGTAGCGTCGCCCCTCGGTGTCGAAGACCATGGCCCCTTCACCGCGCGCGACGAAAACCGGATCGCCCCCCACCGAGCGGAAGGCCCTGACGGGAGAATTCACACCGCCCGGCATCGAACGGCGGGCGCGTTCCATCCACGTTGCAGCCATGGTCACATCTCTCCTGCGAGGCGGGTTACAGCTCCCTGATAACAAGGCGCGCCCGAGAAAAATCTTGGGACGGTGTCACATCCGTGGGCGGATTTCCGCTCTACGGGGTGAACCCGAATCCGAAAGGAGAATCCCATGAATTCCCGCATTCTACGTATCGCCCTCGTCGCCATGGCACTGGACGTCACCGGCGTCGCTCAAGACCTCACGACAACCGTCACTCAGGATCCCGCGGCCGGAACCGTGACCTACATGATCCAGTCTACGCCCCCTCCTCCAGGATCGCCGCCGATTCTCGCAACACCCTTCCCGGCGCAATCGCCACTCCTCATTCCGTTCGGTGGACTCTTCGTGCCATTGCTGGTGCCGGGCAACCACTGGGTCCTTCACACTCTTCCTCCCATGGGTCCCCCGGTGCCCCTCTTCCTCCCTCCTTTGGACGATGCAAGCAACGACGTGATCCTTCCATTTGCGGCGCCCGATGCGCAAAGCCTCTTCGTGACCCAGTTTCGACAGAACGGAACCTCCGTCATCCGCAGGGTCGACGTCAATGGCACCGACCTGGGGGTGGTTGTGGACCATGGGGCCCGAACCGGCTGCTCCCCGGCGGCCTCCACGCCCTCCGGCGATCGCCTCTTTTTCAGCTCGAACCACGACGGCGACTTCGAGATCTACAGCACCGACCTCAACGGCGGCAATGAGACCAAACTCACGAACAACAGCCTTCTCGACGCCGGGCCCGCGCCGAAGGGAGACGGGTCCAAGATCGCGTTCAGCCGCGTGGATCCTTTCCAGCCCGGCGTCACCCAGATCTGGCTGATGGACTTCGATGGCTCGAACCAGGTCATGGTGACGAATCCAGGCACGCCGGGGATCAAGGCACCTTTCTCCTGGAACGGATCGAACATCCTCTACACCTCCAACGAGGCCGGGGATTTCGACATCTACATGATCGACGAGAACGGACAGGGAAAGACTCTTCTTTCGAATACCCCGGGAGACCACGTTCATGCCCTGCCCATCGATCTGTGCGGCTTCCCCGAACCCGACCTGCAGCTCGTGGTCGCGGATCGCGACACGATCCTCGGACAGACCACCGATTTCACCCTCATCGGCGCGGGCACGTCACCCACGGCCAATTACACTTGGTTCCTGGGCGATGGAACCCTGCTGGTGACGACGACGCCTTCTGTCAATCACGTCTATGCCCAAACGGGAGATTTTCCCGTCACGGTCTTCGTCTCCGATCCTCCCCATGGGATCGACCTCATCGAAACGGATGTCGTGACCGTCTTCGACCCCCAGTTCCCGGGAACCGGCGACGACATCCGACTGTTCACGGGGATCGACGCCACCCCGGATCCCTTGGACGTGAAGCCCGCCTTCCCCGGTCAGATCCTGGGGATCGATTTCGACTCCCCCTTCGGCACCTACTTCGACGACCCCTACCTGGTGGCGGGTCAGCTTTTCCTTCCCGGGCAGCCTCCCGTCAACGCCATCCCCGGCCTCCACCTGAACCTCTTCGGCATGCCGCCTTTCATTCTGGTGGACGGGCTGAATCCCCTCGGGCCCCTGCCGCCGCCTCCGATCTTTCCCGGCGGGAATCTCCACACGTACCTGATTCCTCCCGGATTGGGCGGCTTGGACCTCATGCTCCAGGCCCTGGTCTTGACGCCCAACAGCGGGAACGGGTTCCTGGCAGCCAGCGACGGCAAGGTCATCAGCTTCCAATAGACACAGAAAAAAGTCTTCGGCGCGTCACCCCCTCGCCAATCTCTCCGTCCCTAAGGATGGAGACTTAGTCTCGGAGAGGTTGCGACGCGCCACTCGTTTTTTTTCCAGGTGACAAAGCCGAATCCGTCTTGACGCTCGCAACGACGGGGCCGACAATGGTCGGTCCCTTCTCGCGTCGAGGAATACACAGGTGCCCAAACAGAAAAAATCTGGCCTGCTCCTTCTCGTCCTCGTCGGGGCGGTCGCGCTCTTCGCTCTGAGATTTCGATTCGAGAACGAAGCCCCGGATCTCGAGCGGGCCGCGGACCGTCCCGCCATCGAAAGCGCGGAGAGCCCCCGCCGGAACGCCGGGAGGGAATCTCGCGATGCTGGCGACGACCACACCGGCGAAGCCTCCGCCGACACGCCGCCCCCAATCCAAGCGGCCTTTCTCACTGGACGGGCCGTCGACGTCGCCGGACGGCCCCTGCCGGGGGTTCGGGTCCTCGCCGTCCCGGCGGATTCGACCGTGATCCCCGACCTCGGAAAGGGGACCGCCGGTGACTCCGAGGATCTGGCTCTCACCGACGAGCAGGGCGCGTTTCGACTGACGGTTCCCAACGCCGACATCGCCTACGCCGTCTTCGGTTCGAAGGCGGGCTATGTCCCCGTTTGGGTCGACGAAGCCCTGACCACGCGCGACGTCGTCCTGCCACTGGACCCGGGAAAGACCCTCGAGGGTCGGGTTCTGGACATCGACGAGAAACCCGTGCCCGGAGCCCGCATCGCCTATCGCGGTTTCCTCGCCGGCAGCCGCGTCCATGTCGAGTGCGTCGCCGACGAGCGCGGACGCTACCGTCTCGCGGGCATCCCGTACGAGACCGCCGATCGCATGGGCTGGATCAAGGACCCCGCCTTTTTCATCACCGCCGACGGTTTCGCCCCCCGTCGCGTCTCCACGTGGTTCCTCCAGCTCGAGAACTCGGGCCCCGTCATTCACCAGGACTTCGTCCTCAGTCGGGGAGGGTCCCTGCGCATCACCGTCGTCGACGGACTCACGAATGCCCCGCTCCAAGACGCCCGCGTGACCCTCCACCCCAACGGCGTCGACGCCCCGGGGATGTCGGATCTGGATGTGAGGGAACCGAGAGACCTCATCGCCGCGCCTCCCGTCGCCGGCGTCGCAACGGACGTCGAGGGACAGGCGGTGATCCGACCTTTTCCCGCCGCCTACGGCGGGCTTCTCACCCTTCCGGTGCCCATCTCCCAACCCCGTTGGGGCTATGTGCGGGCGAGCCTCTCGGGCTATGCCCCAGGGGGCGCACCCGTCTCCGCCGTCGCGAAGGACGGCGACGAGGTCACGGTTGAACTCGCCCTCTACCCCGCCACCGCTCTCGAGGGACGCATTCTCGGCCCCGACGGACGACCGCAGAAGGGCGCCCTCGTGACGGCTGAGATCGACGGTTGGCTCGTTTACAACATCGCGCGCTTCACACCGCCCGGTCGACCGCCCCCCGACACGATGATCTATTTCATCCGTCAAGACGGCCAGAAAGGACGGATTCAAGCTCTCACCGACGGGGAGGGGCGGTTCCATTTCCCCTCTTTGCCCGTGGGGACACAGGGCACCGCCCGCGTTCGTCTGGGCGCTGTCTTCGACAACATGGCCACGAGCTACGCTTGGGTCTCTCTCGAGCGCGGAGGGTCCGGCGAGGCAGAGGATCTCACCCTCACCCCCAGCCGCGACGTTCTCCTGGTCCATGGACACGTCGTGACCGAGAAGGACGAACCGGTGCGAGGGGCGCGCGTCACGTTGGATTGGGGCCGACCCGTCCGCACGGATGCTGAGGGGCGCTTTCAGTTCTACACGGAGGGCTTCGATCGCCGGCTCTCGCGCTCGCCCGTCCTCACCGTCAAGGCGGCGGGCTTCGCGCGATGGAAGCGGGCCCTGCCTCGGGATCTCCCCGAGGGCGGAATTCGCATCGTGCTCGTCCCCCCTCACACTCTGGGCGGTCGCGTTCTCGACGCCGATGGACACCCCGTGGATTCGGCCCTGGTGAGCGCGGAATCCCCTGACGAGGGGGGGCGACGGAACCGTTATTTCACGCAGACCGACAGCGACGGGCGTTTTCTCTTGAAAGGCCTCCCCAAGGGCCCCTTCTCTCTCCAGGTCCGCGACACCCTCTTCGATCTCGGGCAGTTCGTGGAGAAAGCCGTACCCGCGGGAAAGGACGACCTCCTGCTCCGTTTCTCCCGCCCCGCCCCCCTTGTCGGCACGGTCCACCTCACCCTCCGGGACGCAAGATCCGGCGACCCCGTCCTGGCCCCGGTCGAAATCCTCTTCAAGAATGGGAACATCCGAAGGCCGGGGGTCCGCCGCTCCCTCGACACCTTCGTCGTCGCGCGGGCCCCGCAAGGACAAGGAACCCTCACCGTGAAGGCACCCGGATACGTGAAGCGGACTGCGGTCGTCACCGTGACCGCGGACGCCACCACGAACCTGGAGCTTCGCCTGGAACCGGCCATCCCCGTCACCCTCGACCTCGAGATCGAAGAGCCCGAGGAGGCCGGCTGGCAAACCCTCTCCGTTCGCGTCGTGAACGAGGGCGGCGCGACTCACACGACGCGTGTCCCCGCGGGAAAGAAGACCCTCGTTCTGGACACTCTCGGTCCCGGGCGATGGACCATCACCGCACGGAATCGCCACGACGGCCGCCGCGCCCGAGCGACGGCCACCCCTCTCGTTCTCGAACTCCGGCCGGGAAGCGCACCGGTCCGGGCGACGCTGACGCTGACACGTGCGGGCGTGGTCGTCATCCCTCTTCCCGTCCTCGACGACCCCGCCCTCCAGGTCCCCGCGTCCCCCGGGTCCGACGGCAAGACGCCTACGCCGGAGAGTCTGAAGACCTACTTCGACGTGCGAAAAGAACTCATGCGCCGAGCCGCCGCCCTCACCGTCACCGCGCGCCGGGGCGAGACCCTGCTGACGACCGTGCACCCCTCGAACGATGTCATCCTGGATGCCGAATCCCAGCGGGTGCTTCTCCGCCTCCCGCTTCCGGTGGGCCCTTGCCGCATTCAGATCCTCCGCGGCGAAGCGGTCCTGCTCGATCGCAGGGTGGACGTGGCGCGGGAGGGCGTCACGAAGCTGTGAGCTTGCGGCCCCGCCGGGGAGGGTGAAAAAGTCCAAGGGGCGACGGCATCGGAGGCGTCGGAGGCGTGGACATGAAAAAGAACGACTTGCTCATCATCGCCTTTCTCGTCCTGTGCCTCGCGGCCGTTCTCGTCGCTTTCCTCCGGATGGGAGGCGACGAGGCGGAATTCGGCCCTCAAGACACGGCCCCTTTTACGGCGGACGCTCCCGAGAACGCTCGCCGGAACGTTTCCCCCTCGACACCTCGGAGCGAGCTCGAGGCCCCAGGAAACCGGGAGCCCGCACCGGAGGAGAAGAGGCCTGCGCCACAGAGGACGAAGACCCTCGAAGGCCGCGTCCTCGATCTCCAGGGCCGGCCCATCTCGGGCGCACACGTGATCTATCGTGCGGTCCTCGAGGACCGCAGTCTTCGTCTCGAGGCTCGCACCGACGTGGAGGGGCGCTATCGGCTGCGAAACATTCGCAAAGTGACCACGAAACGCCAGAGGCGAATCACCGACGCGGTCGTTCTCGTTCGGGCGGACGGCTTCGTGCCGCGCCGCCTTCTCGCCTCGTCGCTCGCCCTCGCCGACCCGAGTGTCGGCGATGTCGTCCGACGGGATTTTCTCCTGGGACGCGGGGGCGTGCTCCGAATCCACGTGGTGGATGCCGTGGAAGGACTGCCGATTCCGGGCGCTCGGGTCACGATCCATGAGAAGGTCAGGGGCACCGTGTCCTTCGACCTCGACGGGCCCGTCGCCTCGCTGACCACCGACGCGGACGGCGTAGCGCGCCTTGCCCCCTTCGTCACGTCGGAAGGAGGATTCCTGGCCTCACCGGGAAGCGTCCAAGGGGTCTTCGTCCGCGCGGCCTATCCGAAACATGCGGCATCGGGAGCCTTCGCGTTTCCCGTGGAGCATGAGGGCGAGACCCGAGACATGGAGATCCGACTCCCTCCGGGCGCGACTCTGAAGGGCCGGGTTCTCGGACCCAAGGGACATCCGCGGGCTCGAGCCATCGTGGAGGTGGAGCTGGAGGGGTGGCCCACATCCGCCGTGTGCGACGTCGATTCCCGCTCCAGGTCGCCTCTCCCACGGGAGCTTCTCTTTCACGCACACCGACGGGAAGGCCATTCCGCGCCCCTTCGCACCCTTACGGACGCGGAGGGATCTTACGTTTTCGAGGAACTCCCCGTGGAACCGGGAGGGATGACGTCGGCGCGCATCGAAGCCATGGCGTCAAACCTGACCGCCCGCGAGGCTACGGCTATTCTCGTCGGCGGAGAGACCACGTTCGCGGACGACCTACGGCTCGCCATCGATCCGGATGTGCTTGTGGTCAAGGGGGTCGTTCAGGACGAGAAGGCCCGCCCTGTCGCCGGGGCACACATCGCGATCGAAGGGGTCGAGCCCGTCCGAACCGACGCGGAGGGGCGCTTCGAAGTCATCATCCCTCCCCGGAGCCGCCCCCGGCAACCCCTTCCCGCCGTGACCGTCGAGGCCGGGGGCTACGCAAGGTGGGCAAGAACGGTTCCCGACCCCCTCCCCGCCGACGGAATCCATGTCGTGTTGAAGAACCCACACGTCCTCGAGGGTCGGGTCGTCGACGCCGCGGGTGTGCCGGTCGCCCGCGCCCGGGTCACCGCTGCCGACATGGCTTCGAAACTCGTCGCCACAGTTGCAACGGACGAGGAGGGTCGCTTCCGTTTCACCGCCCTTCCCGACAGTCGGTTTCGAATGAGCGCCCGGCTGCCCTACATGGATTCCCTTGGAATGCTCCCGGGGCTCGGTCGCGCCAACGTGGTCGAGAACGTGGTCCCAGGAACCGAGGATCTCGAACTGCGCTTTCCGAAGACGGCCCCCGCCATGGGAGCCCTCCGCGTCGCGCTGCGAGACGCCCGCGACGGTCGGCCGATCTTGGCCAAGTCGACAGTGAAGCTCATCCAGGGAACGTTCCAACGCAGTGGGATGGGCCAGAGTGTCGGCACGGTGGTTTTCCCCCGCGTGCCGGCAGGCGACTGCATGGTGACGGCCGAGGCCGAAGGCTATTTGCCCGCGTCAGCCGGCGTTGCCGTGGCGGTCCGGCTCGGGGGCGACGCCGAGCCCACCACACTGGAGTTTCGTCTAGAGCCCGCAGTGGGGATCATCGTGAAAGAGGACGTCGTCGACGCGCAGGCGCTCGGGTCCCCGGCCCGCATGACCGTGCGCTGGGGAGACACCCTGAACCCGGTTCTCGGCACTCGCACTCTGCCCGTCGGTGAGCCATTCCGATTCGAGAACCTCCGGCCCGGCACATGGACGGTGAGCGCCGAAATCCGGGTGGCGGGCAAGGTGGTGCGCGTCGCCCAGCAGCCGGTCACCGTCACCCTCGCGCCGCGATCGGGCCTGACCCAGGTACACATCCGCTTGGTGCCGGGCGGCGGGACGAAAACGTCCGGGAAGGATTGAGAGGCGAAGATCAGGGGCGAGGGTCGGCCCAAGCGGCCTCGCACGCCGCCTGCGTGGTCGGCCCCTGGGCCAGGTAAGAAGCGTGGACGCGCAGACGTTCCCGCTGACTGGGCGTCAAGACCTCGAAGAGAAACGTCACCGCCGACGGGCTCGCGAAGTGGACGAGGTCGACCCGGTCAAGAATGTCTTCCGGAGGCGGCCCCTCTTCGAGAAAACGATTCAACGTGCGATAGACGACCCGGTCTTCGATGACGGCACCTGCCGCGAGAAGGGGCGAGAGAGCCTCACGGTGCGCCAACTGGCCGCGGAGCCACAGCACCCGGAGTCCCGTCGGCGGGTCCTCGGTGAGGACCTGCTCCGCCAGATCCGCCATCCCCCGGTTGGTCCCCGTCACCCACACCTTGCCGCCCTGCGCCTCGATCAACGCGGCCGTGGCGTTGCCCACGGCCCAACACGGGGGAAGGCCATCCCACGCGACCATCGTAGAGGAGAGTCCCAAGACGCCGTTGCGACTCGTGAACAGGAGTCGGTCGAAGGCCGCGGCATCGAAGGGCTCGGCATCGGGCGCCGGCCCCACGTCGATGCGGAGAGCCGGATAGAGGTGGACCTCGGCGCCCGCCCCTCGCAACGCCGCGGCGAGTTTCTCGCCGCCACCCCCCGGCCGTGTCACCAGTACGACCCGGCCTTTCAGCGCGGGTTCGCTCAAGGTGTCGCCCCTTCGGCGTCCACGAGAATCCGGCGACCGTCCTCGTCGAGCAACTCTTCGGCCAAGGCCTTCCCCATCGTGTCCGGATCCGCCTCCTTCGGGAAATCCACCTCCACCTTCCGACTTCGGCTTCCGTCCGGAGAGAAAAGTCCCGCCAGGAACCGGTCCTCGGTCTCGCCCAGTCGACCGAAGACACCGAGAGGAACGGAACACCCGCCCCCAAGTCGGGCCAGGCAGGCCCGCTCGGTGGCGACCATGCGGCGCGTCGGCCCGTGATCGAGAGCGTTCAGAATGCGCACGATCCTCGCATCGTCCTCCCGGCACGTGATGGCGACCGCTCCCTGACCGACCGCGGGAAGAAAGACTTCGGGCGACAGAACTGCGCCGATGCGGTGCGCCAGCCCCAGCCTCACGAGCCCGGCGCGCGCAAGGACGATGGCAGACAAATCGCCGGAGTCCAACCTCTCCAGGCGGGTGGGCACGTTGCCGCGCAGGTCCTGGACGTCCAGATCAGGGCGCAGTGCTTTCAGTTGCGCGCGCCTGCGAACGGATCCCGTCCCCACGGACGCACCCTGGGGAAGTTCGTCCAAGGACGCCGCTCCCAAAAGGGCGTCCTCGACCGGGCCTCGCGGCAACACGGCGGCCAGAATCATTCCCGGCGGCAAGCGGGTCTCGACGTCCTTCAAACTGTGAACGGCCAAGTCCACCTCCCCCTCCATGAGGGCACGGTCCAGCTCGGCCGTGAAGATTCCCGTTCGGCCGAGACTCTGGAGGGATCGCTTCTGATCCTTGTCGCCCAGGGTCTTGACCTCTGTGATCTGCACCTCACTCATCGGAGCTTCGCGGGAGAGCAGATCGCGGACACATTCCGCCTGCCAGAGCGCCAGCTTCGAACCCCGCGTTCCCAATCGAATGGTCGTCGTCTCGCTCATGCCTCGCCGATCCTCTTGAGATAGGCCTCGTAGGCCGCCTGGATCTCATCCATGCCGAACCGCTGGCGCTGGGAACGCTTGAGAGCATCCAGCCCCATCCCCATGATCTTCTTCACCAGTCTCTCCACGTCCGACCGCCCCTTCGCGTCGAGCGGCAAGCGATCCAGCCCTTCCTCGACGACACCATGCCAGCTGCCACGGAGTTCGTTCACGATGGGGCTGATCTCGACGTAGGACTGGCGACTGAGAAACTTCTGCACCTCGTTGAGCAGGAGAGCCTCCGCCTCGCGCACCGAGCCCTGTCGAGCTCTTCGGGCCTGCTCGACCAGCCCACCCAGGTCGTCGAGATCGAAGAGAAACACCTCCGAGCCCTGAGCGCAGCTCGGGTCGACGGATCGTGGCATCGAGATGTCGATCACGCACCGACGGCGACGGCGACGGCCCTTGAAGTGCTCGGGGCGGATGACGAATTCCTTCGCCTCCACCGCCGACATGATCACCTCCGCCTCGTCGATCGCCGCTTCGAGATCGTCGAGAGTGCCATGTCGACATCCCAACTCGTCCGCCACCTCTTCCGCGCGTTCGGGGGTACGGTTCAAGAGCATGAGGTCCTCGACGCCGGACGCAAGCAGGTGCTTCGCCGTCAGGCGCCCGGTCTCTCCCGCGCCCACCACCAGGGCCTTGCGCCCCTTCAACGCACCCACGATCTTGTGCGCCAACTTCACCGCCGTCGCGGCCACGCTGAGGCTGCCGTCGCCGAGATGCGTTTCCCGGCGCACTTTCTTGCCGAGCTCGACCGCTTGGCGGAAGAGGTCCTGCAGCAAACGATTGGCTTGGCCCGCCGAATGAGCCTCGTCCTGGGCGAGCTTGACCTGGCGCAGGATCTCGCTCTCTCCCACCACCATCGAATCGAGACCCGCCGCCACGCGAAAAAGGTGAAAAACGCTGTCCCAACCCCAGTGCACGTAGGCATGTCGGGACGCATTCACCGCGGGAAGAATCAGCGGGTGGAGGAGTTCGAGCAGGGAATCCTTCGATCCCCCGCGTTCCCCGTGGCACCCGTAGAGCTCGGTGCGATTGCAGGTCGAAAGCAGGACGCTCCCGGCCACCCGATCCTCGGAGAGAAGGGCCTTGCGAACCTCGACCCGGGCCTGGGGAGGCAAGGCAATCTTCTCTCTCAGCTCCACCGGCGCCGTGCGGTGGTTCATGCCGAGAGCGAACAACGAATTCCAACCTGCCTCACCCATCTCAATAGTGCCCGTGAAACGCGATGAAAGGAAAGGCCGGAATGATGATGGAGATCAATGCGATCGTCGCGACGGCGACGCTCAGAAGGGCCGTCAAGCGATCGGGCCACCGGCGCGACACGCGGCCGATGACGAGAACGAGAAGAACCGTCCAGCAGATCAACGTGAGAAAGATCTTGGGTTCGAAGATGTTCACCTGCTGGAACATTTCGCCGTACCAAGTCGCCCCCCAGCCGATGGCCGCCGTGACGAGAGTCAAGCCCGCAGCCGCGGCGACGAAGTTCATGCGACTCAGGACGTCCAGGGTCGGCATCCGCTCGAAGAACTGGCCGAAGCGCTTGCCGCGAATGACCCGCTCGAGTTTCAGATACATCCCGCCGTAGATACCGCTGACGAGAATGGCCGCGATCCCGCCAATGGCCGGGATCGTGTGCATCGCGAAGAACGGGGAATCGAGCGCCGGATTCGGGCGGGGCTCCACGTGGCCGAACATGGCGGCATAGAGAACCATGACGAACGGCCACGGCAACAGATCCATGCCCGTCGACGCTTCGTGGAGGGAAAGCTCGACGAGGAGATAGGTCAACGACATCAGGAAGGCCAAGGCCAGCAGCGTGTCGTAGTAGGTCGTCCAGGGGAGTTGGCCGAGCATTGACGTCCGCAGGACCAGGAGCGTCGCATGAAGGACGACCGTCGCGACGAGCCACGCCTGGGGTCGCCAGCGCGGGATGAGGTCCGGGTCGCGAACGCTCAACCAATACCACGTCACCGTTCCGCCGTAGGCGACGGGGAGAAACACGAGCAAGGCTTGGTTCATGGTCTCCAACATCAGGAAGCCTCCGCCCGCGAGGAAACCGCTTCGGACGTGGCGAGAACCCGACGCGCCGCTTCACGACCTCCGCGGATACATTCATCGAGGGAAATCCCCTCGAGGTAGTTGCCCGTGATGTCCACGCCGGGCAAATCCGAAAGCAGAGTGCGGACCGCCGCCACGCGCCGGTGATGTCCGAGATCGAACTGCGGCAGCCCGCCCTGCTGGCGGACGCAGCGGAAGAGATCCGGCCGTGGGAAGCGAGACATCTTCAACACCATCGAAAGTTCTCCGAGAACCAGATGGCGCAGCGCCTCCTCCGGAGCCTCGACGATGGAAGGA
This sequence comes from uncultured Planctomycetia bacterium, assembly GCA_964559135.1. Taxonomy (GTDB): domain Bacteria; phylum Planctomycetota; family DRQF01; genus DRQF01. The sequence goes on along the minus strand of CAZLGG010000029.1, from coordinate 21,779 downwards.
TCGGTGGCGCCGCCGATGAAACCCGTCAACGCATGGTGCCCTTCCGGCGCTCGACCCGCGAAGATCCGGGAGCTGAAGAGCCAACCGAGCGACCTCAGGCGGCTCGGTCGCGGCGAAAGAAACCCGAAAGCCTTGGGCAGATAGGGCAACTCCTCCTCGGAGAAACCCGCGTGCACGACGACGACGGGGGCGTACTCGATCTCGAAAAGAAGGTCCGCCACCATGGGCTGGAGATCCGCCAGCAGAAGCCCCGTCGCGGAGGAGGCCAGCGCGCTCACGATGTGATCGCACTCGATCTCCTCGACCGCCCCGTCGACGGCTTCGCACCCCAGAGTGAATCCGCCGCCTTCTCGCGGGGTGAGGCTGCGAACGCACCGACCGAGCACGAGCTGACCGGCGCCCCTGAGCTTTTCTCCCACGGCGTGGACCAATTCCTCCATGCCCTCGCGAAAACTCATGAGGGTCATGGCGGTGGGAGGTGCTCCGCCCGACTTCTTGCGTTCCTTCCGCATGCGCCCCATCGCCTTGAAGAGACTGCCGGCGTCCTGCTCCATCTCCCAGAGTTTGGGGAACGCAGCTCTCACCCCAACCTTTCTGGCGTCTCCGGCGTAAACGCCGCTCACGAAGGCATCGACGATGGTGCGTGCCGGCGCCGGCCCGAAACGGCGGGCAACGAAGTGCGCCACGCTCTCGGGTTTCTCCGGGTCGCCCTTGGGAACGAGAGGCTCCATCATGATTCGAAGTTTTTGCCGAAGGTTGAAGATCCTCGACTTCATGAGGTCGCCCGGCCCCATGGGGATCGGCTCGAGTTGCCGCCCGAAGTAGATGTATCGCACCTTCGCGTCGGGAGAGGCCTCGACGATACGATCCTCGATGCCCACTTCGGCCGCCAAGCTCCGTATCTGCGTCGCCGTGCTCGGAAACGAATTCGGACCCCATTCGAAGAGGTAGCCGTCGGTGTGCCCACTGCGCACGAGACCGCCCACGCGTTCGTGTGCCTCGATGAGGACGACATCGGCTCCGGAACGCGAGAGTTCCCAGGCGCAGGAGAGTCCCGAGATGCCTCCGCCGATGACGGCGATGCGATGTCTTTTGGTCACGGCGTCGGCCCTCCCGTGGATGCCGAGGTCTCGGTCGATGTGTCGAGAACGATTCGGCTCAACGCATCGATGAATTCGGGATGATCATTCAAGCACGGGATGCGAAACATGCGCATCGCCCTTTCCCGAAGCTGCCTGGCCAGCTCGATGTCCACCCTATGGAGAGTTTCCAGCCGATCCGAGCCCCAGGAAAAAGGAAAGACCACGACATCCCGGATGGAATCCGCGGCCCAGGTTTCGATGAGATCGGCGGGGGCGGGCGCCAGGCCCCGTTCGCCCACGAGAGGGTCCAGGTAAGCGAGCCCCCACCGGCCGGCGGAAATCCCGAGATTTTCCGCGAGAACCTCCGCCAGAGCGCGGGACCTCTCCGGATAGTCCTGCTCCGTCCGCATCAGCACCTTGGGAAGCCCCGAAGCCACGAACAGCCAAGCGGCGCGGCCCGCGTCTTTCGGCCCCCCTTCTTTCGCGAGGGAGACGAGGGCGGACAACCAGGCCGGGTCCTGCTCATAGTCGTCCACGAAAACGAGTTCGTCCCGGCTCCCGCCCGAGGAGAGCCAGGCTTCCTCGAACTGGGCCCGCTCGCTCAAACGATGTCCCCGAATCGAAAGGGGGTCGGCGGCCACGACGACGGCCCGTCGCATGCCCTCCGCCCGCATGAGCGGTACGACTTCGGCCGCCAACGGACCGCCCACGGCGGCCACGGCATACCCTTCGCATCCCAGTTTTTCGGCCACGCCGTTGGCCTGGGCGCCGGCGACGCGCAGGAAGGGGGAATCCAGACTCACGAGACGTTGAGCTTCTTCCAGGCGACGGTGAGCCCGCATCTTGGCGCGGGCGCGAAGGAAAGGTTTTCGAAGACCCGAGACGGGGTAGCGTCGACCGTCTTCGACCCATCGATCGAGGAAGGTGGAGAGGGCTTCCGGTTCAGGTCGGGGATCGCCTGCGCCGACGACGACGATGCCCGTCGCCGCGTCGAGTCTCATGGCCGCCACCCGTGGACGCAGTCGACCAGAGCCTGAACCGACTCCGGCGGCGTCCACTTCATGATCCCGGAGCCCAAGTTGAAAATGTGTCCGGGGGCGGTTCCGAAGGCCTGGAGGTTTCGCGTGACGGCACGACGGGTGACGTCGGGACCGGCCAGAAGGACACCGGGGTCGAGGTTGCCCTGAAGCGCCACGCGATGACCGATGCTTCGACGGGCGTCCTTGGGGTCGACGCGCCAATCCAAGGACACGACGTCCGCACCGGAATCGGCCATCAATTCCATCAGATGACCGCCGCCGCTGACGTAGGAGATCACCGGGACGCCCTTCTCCTTGACGGCGCTGATGAGGCGGCACGTCCAGGGATGGGCGAACTCGGCATACGTCTCTCGATCCAGGCAGCCCGCCCAGGAGTCGAAGACCTGAACCACGGGGGCGCCCGCCTCCACCTGAGCCAAAAGATAGGGAATGAGATTCGCCGTCAGACGCTCCATGAGGAGCTGGAAGGTGGAGGGGTCGGCGAAGAGCATCCGCTTGGTATTCTCGAAGACGCGGGAGCCCCCGCCCTCGATCATGTAGGAAGCGACGGTAAAAGGCGCGCCGCAAAAGCCGATGATGGGGATGTCGTCGCCCAGAGTCTCGCGAAGAAGCCTGTGAGCCTGTGCCGGCCACGGCGTGCTTCGCGCTGGATCGAAATCCCTTAGAGCCTCGATGTCTTCACGGGTCCTGATCGGCGGCCCGAGTCGCGGGCCCGCCCCCGCGCCGAAAGAAAGTTCCAAGCCCATCGCTTCCGCCGGGAGGAGGATGTCCGAGAAGACGATCCCCACCTCGAGTCCGAAGGCTCGGAGGGGCTGAAGCGTGACGTCTCGGCAGAGCTCCGGGTCCTTGCAGAGCTCGAGAAAGCTCACCTTCTCCTTCACGGCCCGGTATTCGGCCATGTAGCGGCCGGCCTGCCTCATCAGCCAAACGGGAGGGCGATCCACCGGCTCGCGGCGACAGGCTCTGAGGAGGCGTTCGCGAGGTGTGAGGTCCATGCACGAGGCTACGAAAGGGGGCCCCCTCGTGAAAGCGCACTGGACCACGATAGGATACGCCATGCGACGCGCGGCCCTGATCCTCGGATTCCTCGTTCCCCTGGGCGTGGGGACTTGGCTCATGAAGACCGCTTTTCTCGGGGAACTCCCCCACGGTCGAGGCCTCGACCTGGCCCCCGGCGGAGAAAGCCGGGCCATCGCGGGCTACGTTTTGTGCGTCGTGGCCGGCCTCCATCTCATCGTGACCTCGGCCAGCCGCAATCATCGGAAGATGGTGGCGTTGTCGGCCGCGACCTCGACCTTGATCGCCGTGGCCGCCGCCGGATTCATTCTGCTCCGCGGTTGAGGTCCGCCGACGACCCCGGCAACTCCAGAAGTTGCATGGGGCGCATCTCCAAGCGATCGGCGCTGGCGTTCTCGTAGCGGATACTGCGCGCGCCGACGGTCATGACCCCGTTGTGAGCCATCGCGAGATCGGCGCCGTGGATGTGCCCGTAGAGGACGAGATCCACGGGAAAACGGGCGAGAATCTTCTCGAAGGCGGTGGGGGTCTCCCCCGGCTTCCATCGGGGCGGGTAGTGGAACATGAGCAAGATACGGCGCTCTGGATACGCCGCACTCGCGCGCTCCAAGGTCGCCTCGAGGGTGCGACAGGCCTCCTCGAAAATGTCGCGGTCCTCTTCCTTCCACCAGGGCGACTCGGGACAATCCCATCCCATCGTGCCCGCAAGAACCCAATCCGCGCCCAGCGGCAAGTGTGCGTCTCCCAGAAACGTCACCTCCGCGAAGCGAAGCCGCGCCGTCTTCTTCCACCACTTGTCGTGGTTGCCGGGAGAGATGATCACCCGACCGGGCAAGGCGTTCACCGCGTCGAGGTGTTTCTCGATGGTCTTCGTCGTGGTGGCCCACGAGAAATCCCCGGGGATCAAAACCAGATCCGAGGGCGAGACGGCCCTTTGCCATTGGCGACGGATCACATTCTCGTGATCCACCCACACCTCGCCGAAGCGACTCATGTCCCGACCGAAATGGGGATCGCTCAGAGCGAAGATCCTCACGCACGTCCTTCCTTTTCCGAGTTCCGCTGGCCCGAGAGGGCGTAAGGGGGCATCATATCCGCCATGAACCCCGGCGCCACACGTTACGGCATCGTCGTCATCGGCAATGAAGTCCTTTCGGGCAAGGTGGACGACATCAACTCCACCTTTCTCATGAAGGAACTCCATGCCCTGGGGGGCCGCGTCGAGCGGGTCGCCATCATCGCCGACGACGCGGACGAGATCGCGGAGACGGTGAAGTCCTTCTCGCGGCGTTTCGACGTGGTCCTCACCAGCGGAGGCGTGGGCCCCACCCACGACGATCTCACCTTCCCCTCCGTGGCCAAAGCCTTCGATCGCCCCATGGTGTTCAATCCCGAGATGGCCGCCGCCATCCAGAGATTCTTCGGCGAGGAGAGGGCGAAGGTCTATCTCGCGATGGCGAACCTACCGGAGGGGATCGAGCTCATCTTCACCGATGGGCTCCTCTTCCCGGTGACCAAGCTCGAAAATGTCTACGTTTTCCCCGGCGATCCCGCGGTGCTCCGGAAGAAGTTCCGCGCCATCCGGGATCGCTTCGCGGAGGCGCCCTTCCATCTCGCGCGCGTCTTCACGACCCTGGAGGAAGGCGACCTGGCCCCCCTACTCCGCGGCCTCCAGGATGAGATCCCCCACCTCGAGGTGGGCTCCTACCCGGTCTACGACAACCCGGACTACAAGGTGCAGATCACCCTGGAATCCAAGGATGCCCAGGCCGTGGAGGAGGGCCGCCGCCGCCTCCTCGCCGCCATCCCCCCTGACGCTGTCGTCTCCGTGGAGGATTGACCCCACTCACACCTTTACCCCACCACGTTCGGCGCTGAAGGAGGACAACGGGGACGTCGCTCGCTGGGGGTATAGCGAAGCCGCCGCGAAAGGGAATCAAGGGCTCGGAGCGGCCGCGATGCGAAAGATCGTTCCGGAATCCGTTCCGATGAACACCGCGTCGTCGCCCGGAGCACCACCGACGGCGCCCGCAGGAAAATGCGAAAACGGCAACGCGTCCATCCCATAGGCGCCCGGCTCGTACTTCACCAGGCGCAGCCCCATCCTGTCCGCGGCCAGCACGAGCTTGTCGTCGAAGGCCGCGACTCCGACGCGCGCGCGCTTGGGAAACCGGACCAGCAACGATGTCGAGCCCGCCAGGTCGTAGAAGAAGACTCCGTGTTTTCCCAGGGCGGACACCAGCAACCGCCCCGCCCCGTCGATGCCCGCGACGAGCAACTTCCATCGATTCCGGATCTCTCCCGTCACCTGGCAACTTGGCACCGCAAGGACGGAAATCGCCGGACCGGGATCGATCACCTGGTCCGGAATCGCGGCGATCCTCTGACTCCCCGGGGAGTGCAGCAGATGCCTGAAAGTCCTGGACGTCGTGCCGGGATCGATCACCACGCTCGTTATCTTCTCGGTACCGACGTTGGCCTTGCAAAGGCGCCCGTCGTCCAAACCCAGCAGGATCTCGTCCGCCGAAATCCGCAAAGCCGTGACGGCGGTGATCTGCTTGTTGTTCTCGAAGAAGACCTTGCAGTTGCATTGACCGTTGAAAGGGAACTCGACGACCTGAACGCTACCGTCCAGCATGACCGCCGTCAGACCCCACTGCGAAAAGCTCAGACGTGTGAACGTGCGGGGTGCCGCTCCGACATTGAAGGGCAGAATCGTTGCCGTATACGACCCGCTGTTTCGCGACCACAGAATGACCTTTCCTCCATCGTCTCGCGATGCCGCGAACGCGCCGTCGGAGGTACTCTGCACCTCGAGGCAGCGGGAATCGTGCCCTCTCAACATGTGGGTGACCGTGAGATCGTAGCCAAGGTGGCTGCCGAGAGATTCCGTGGTCTGAACCGCCGTGGGTGGGCCAGCGGTCGTCCGCGTGATCGTGTACACCGCGCACCCGCCTTGCCGTACGACGACGGCCTTATCCGTCCCCGGAATGGCCAGGACAGATTCCTGGGCGTGCGGCCCGGCGGCATCCGTCCCCTTCAAGAGGATCTTGCCGTCGGTGGAATCGAGAGCGATCAATTGAAGGGGATTGACGCCGAGTAGGCTCTCAGGCGCCGTCCCGAGAGTCGCCACCCTCATCACGGGGACCCTCCGGAGTCTGTGATAGGCGAAACCATCCGAGGCCGCCGCCCGCCCCAACTCTCCCCCTTCACTGAGAAGCGCCAAGCCCGCGCCCCCGTCGACCGAGGTTGCGGTGACGTAGCCATCGGGGGCTCCCAACCGGGCGACACGCTGCCGGTTGGCCGTGTCCCAGACCGTAGGCCCGGCGTTGGACAACGTCCCTCCAGGCCCCGAATCGACGTCCTTGCCAAGATGATAGTCGGCCAGCGACGAGAACAGGCGAGTTCCCTCGTTGAAATAAAGAAGCGAGAACACCTCGGGCTCCTCTGCGCCTCCGCTGCGGTAAACACCGAGCACGGGGAGGCCCATTGTCAAAGAGCGCTCATCGATACGCCCATGATCGGTGCCGAGAACCAGCCGGACATCGGCGCCCACGGCGGCGACGGCCATGGCGGCGACGGGTAAGTTGACATCCGTACTCGATGTCTGGCTTTTCTGAACGACGTCGTGTTCGACCACGCGGCCACTCCCGACCGCGCAGATGAGACGGGCATCATCCACAAAACCCAGGGCCGTGACATGGGTGCCGAAGACGTCGATCCAACTCTCCGAGGATGTCCCCGCCCACGAGCCATTGAGATCCGCGATCGTGAACGTCTCGGACAGCTGGAGCGATCCGGCCGTCCCGTCCCATTTCACGACTTCCACCGTTCCGTCTTCAAACCCCACCGCGAGGTACGTACCGTTCGGGGAGATCGCCAACGCGGTGATGGGCTTATTCCCTGACTGGAAGGAATAGGATGCATCTCGCACTATATCGCACCTGGGATTCGATGCGATCGTCTCCTGCGCGACAGCGCCTCGGCCGGAAAGAAGGCACAAAGTCATCAGCACGAGATCAACTATTGATTTTATCCGCATTAGATCTGCCTTTCAGTGATCCGAGAATTCAACTCTCACAAGACTCCGAATCTTGCCAGGACACATTGAATGAGAAACCCGGACTTTAGGTAGCTTGAGTGACTGTATCGATCCTCACCCGACTTCTGTATCTTGTGCCAGGTAGGCAACACATGGACTCTCGACGGCAATACCTCGGGTGTCTCCGGCCCGAATTGTCCCAGCGGAATGTTCCTCTCCTCGACAACATACTCTTTGAGAGCTTGGTCAAACATGTTGTACCAAACGTCGATTGGCGGGAGACCGATTGGGGGGCTTCCTCCTCCTCCAGCTGGCGGCGTCTCTCCGCCAACGGGTCCGAAGTCTTCCCCAGGCTCGAGCACCTCATTGTCTACGGCAGCCGCGATCAACCCCACACCTTGGATGCACTGCAGCGCCGCCCAGGGCGGTGGATTTCCCGGGTCATACAAGGATTGAATGGCACCGAGCACGACGCGAGCCCCAAGGCTGTGCGACGTCAGATAGATGGGCATGTTCGGCCAGCGCTGCCAGAGATGAGAGATGAAAATGTTGAGTTCACCAGCCATGAGGTCGGCAGCCGCCTCAGCTCCATCGAAGTGCTGCCCACCAGGATCCGAATTCCACGCGAATCCCACAATCTGCCCGGTAAAGCCCGCAGCGGAAGCACTTGCATGGATGTCATTGAGATTGTTCTGTGCATCCTGAAGGGTGTTTTGGAAACCGTGGACGTGAATGAGAATCGAGCTGGGACACGAAGAAAGGGCGAGCAACTCTGAACCGAGATAGTCGGCCGGCGTGTTGGGAGGAGAGTGGAGGTCGGCATCCGTCACGAACAAACCGAAGAAGCTGCTCGAGTAGGTGATCGAATCCCTATGATTGACGAGAATCGGTGGGGGTGCCTGAGCTATCCCGTGATGGACGAAAACAGCCAAGAAAAAGCAGACAAGTGCCCTGATGCCTGATCCATAATCACCCCTCCTTCCCGCCTCTTGCCGAAGAGGCCATCACCAGGAAATGTAAACACATCGCAGACATTTTCAACCGCCACGCGGACTGGTTTTCTCTGCGAGAAGGAAATCGTGAGACCAAGACGGGTTCGTCCGAGTCCACATTCGTTCTCGATCCACCTGGACGGTCTGGGCATCCGAGCCTGAGTGCCCGTCATCCGAAGGCGTTTCACGGCACGCGCCCGCCTGGCAAATCCGTGGAGACTACAAGTCCCCTCTCGCCGCGGCGAGAAGGGGAGTGAGGCCCAGGGTCAAGAGCCAAACTCCCAGGTAGGCCGTTCTCTCCCTCCACGACTCGGAGCGGCGCATGGTCTTGAAGCCGAAGATGGCGGCCAGGGTCAGGAAGACCAAGATGGCGCCCTCGGTCATCACCCCGAGAAGAAGGCCGCCTTCGGGAAGCCACCGAGGCACTTCGAGGAGGTTTCCGGCGACCGCGACAAGCTGGATAGCGACGAGACAAATGACGGTTCGGAGACAGTTTTGCCGTGCGGAGGAAAGGAGCTTTTCCCGCAGCCCGATGCGGCGGCGCCATCCCGTCGCGAGTGGGGGGACACGACGCCCTCGTTGCATTCTCCACTTTCTGTCCGGCCTTTTCTCCATGGGGTCGCTCCCGTCGCCGTGAGGTGGATTCCGCAGCCTTCCTTCACCGCATGAGGACTCAGGCCCCCAGCTCCCACCGATTCGGTGGCGCCTTGGCGGCATTTCCGAGAAAACGAGCCTTCGAGACCGACCCTGGAGGAGAGATGGGTCTTCGACGGAATCATCGTCCGTGACGAGGGTTAGGCTTGGGAAACCGCCTGCGGGTTGCCGATGGAGGTGGAAGTGGAAAGGATGGGGCATCGAGCCATTCAAACGGACAAAGAAAGACGATCATGAGCCAATTGGAAACGACAACGGACTACAAGGTCAAGGATATCGGCCTCGCGGAATGGGGCCGGCAGGAAATCATCATCGCCGAAGGCGAAATGCCGGGCCTCATGTCGGTGCGGGAGAAGTACCGGGACGCCCAACCGCTGAAGGGCGCGCGGATCGCGGGGTGCCTACACATGACGATCCAGACGGCGGTGCTGATCGAGGCCTTGATCGACCTCGGCGCGGAAGTGCGCTGGTCGTCGTGCAACATCTTCTCGACGCAGGATCACGCCGCCGCCGCCATCGCCGCCGCGGGGATCCCGGTGTTCGCCTGGAAAGGCGAGACGGACGAGGAGTACGACTGGTGCATCGAGCAGACCATCGAGGGCCCGAACGGCTGGCGCCCCAACATGATCCTCGATGACGGCGGCGACCTCACCGCCATCATGCACGAGAAGTTCCCGGAACTGCTCGCGGACGTGCGCGGTATCACGGAGGAGACGACGACGGGCGTCCACCGCCTCTATCAGATGGCCGAGGAGGGGACGCTGAAGGTCCCGGCCATGAACGTGAACGACTCGGTCACGAAATCCAAGTTCGACAACCTCTACGGCTGCCGCGAAAGCCTCGTCGACGGCATCAAGCGCGCCACCGACGTGATGATCGCCGGCAAGAAGTGCGTCGTGGCCGGCTACGGTGACGTCGGCAAGGGGTGCGCCCAGGCCCTCCACAACATGGGCGGCCGGGTCTACATCACCGAGATCGACCCCATCTGCGCTCTCCAGGCCTGCATGGCCGGCTACGAAGTGGTCACCATGGAAGACGCCTGCAAAATCGGCGACATCTTCGTCACGACGACGGGCTGCTGCGATGTCGTCACGCGGGCTCACATGGACGACATGAAGGACGGCGCCATCGTCTGCAACATCGGCCACTTCGACATCGAGATCGACGTGAAGGGGCTTTTCGATGACGGCCAACTGAAACGCACGACCATCAAGCCCCAGGTGGACAAGATCACCTGGCCCGACGGCAAGAGCATCGTCCTTCTCGCCGAAGGCCGCCTCGTCAATCTGGGTTGCGCCACCGGCCACCCCAGCTTCGTGATGAGCAACAGCTTCACGAACCAGGTCCTGGCCCAGATGGAGCTTTTCAACCACGGAGACAACTACGAGAACAAGGTCTACACCCTGCCCAAGCACCTGGACGAGGAGGTGGCCCGGCTCCACCTCGAAAAGCTGGGCGCCAAGCTGACCACCCTGAGCGACCGCCAAGCCGACTACCTGGGGCTACCCAAGGAAGGCCCCTTCAAGCCGGAATACTATCGGTATTGATGTGACCACGGCCACGTCGGTCAGGACGCTCCCGTGTTGAACACGCCTCGGATCGTCTGGACGCTTCTCGCCGCCGCCGTCGTGTTCCTCGTCATCGAGGAGCGCGCGCGGCGGCGCCTGCATGAGGACGTCGAACATCTTCGCCATCCGCCGACCGCCACCCTGGTGCTGGAGGGGCATCCCCCGGGCACCGCGATCACGCTCACGCTGAAGCGCGAACTCGATCTGTTCCAGCCGCCCCGTGAGCCGTGGAAAAAGAAGATCACGGTGGGTGAGACGCGCCGGCGCATCGCTCTTCCCGCGGGCCTGTACGAAGCGCACGCGGACGGCCCCCCCGCGCGGACGACGCCGTTCCTCCTCCGTTCCGGCGATGAGATTCGATGGCGAGGCGACCTGGAGCCGGACGGCCTCGTGCGCATCCCGGAAGGTCCTTTTCTCGCTGAGATCTCCTGGCGACTCGCACGGACGGAGAGTTTTCTCATCGGCCGCACCGAAGTCAGCGTCGCCGAGTATGAAACATTCCTGAAGGCCCTTTCCGCCGCCCGCGGGCTGGACCCGACGAAGCCCGAACCCGTCTTCGAGTCTCCCCAACCCTTCACGCCGTTCTGCTGCGAAGCGGAACGAAAAGCTCACCCCGAAGGATGTCTGGGCCACCGCCCCAGGGAAGCCGGGCGGGACGCCTGGGGACGGCTCGACGCCAAGGGGAGCGGCCGCGTGGCCGTCCGACTCGTGAACTGGTACGACGCCCGGGCCTACTGCGCCTGGGCCACGGACCGGGCGAAGAAGGCGGGGCATCCCTTGCACTATCGGCTCCCCACCGAATTGGAGTGGCAAAAGGCCGCCCGCGGCGTGGACGGCCGCCCCTATCCATGGGGCTTCGAACCCGGCGACGTCCAGCACCGCGTCTTCGAGGGAGGGTTTCTCGCCGTCGACAGTCACCCGGAGTTGCGTTCGCCCTACGGACTCTTCCACTGCGCGAGTTCGGTGGCCGAGTGGACGGCGGACGCCCAAGGCCCCCTGCGCAGGCGGGTGATGGGAACGACCTGGGACCTGCACACGGATCGCATCCACGTGGGCTTCGGACTGGGAGAGCGTCCCGACCTGCGCAGCATCTACCTCGGCTTTCGCGTCGTCGCCGACGAGGAGACCCGGTGAAAGGGGCCCTCACCCGGTTGGGTCTGTGGGCCCTCGCCTCCGCCCTGTCCCCTTGGCTCCTTGCTGCGACGGACTTGCTTGCGAGGAACGGTCGCTTCCCGGGCATGGGACCGCTCGCCGGAGGCGCTGTGACGGCCCTCGCCTTCGGCGCCGCGACGTGGATGGCCCTCGTGACGGCCCGAGGGCTCCGCCGCGTCTACCTGCGTCGGGGGCGCGACCTGTTTCTCGTCCGCTGGGTCACGACGGTCCTCGTCCTCGCGGCCCCCCTCTTCGTCCCGGCCCGCGAAGTCGTGGGGGCGTCACGCCTGGCGGGGGGGGCGATGGAGACCTGGGTCGCTTTCGCCCTGGCTGTGGGACTCGCCGGGGGGATCGGCCTTCCCATGGTGCTGATCGAGACGATCGAGGCCCGACGTTGGCGCCCGACGGCTGCCCTCGTCGTCGTCGCCGGGGTGGGGACCGCCGTCAACCTCCGGCTCTATGCAGCGCAATATCCCCTCGTCCATCTGCTCGTCGCCTTCACCGTGTTGGGCAGCGTTGCCGGGGCGGTCTTCTTCCTCCTCCCCCCGCGACGAGGTGCGGCGATCCTGGGGGCGGGCACCCTCGCGATCATGATCGGCGCCGGTCTGTCCGGACTCGAGGACGGCGCGGCGGGTTACGGCCCCCTGCCCCGGGTCACGGGTTTCCTCTCCACGCTGCCGCCGTTCGCCCGATCGGCGCGGGACGAGGTGGCGGACCCCCAGACCATCGAAGGCCTCTGGGGTGAGACCGTGAGCGGTCGGCGGAAAGAGCTCTTGGGCGACGGCCCGCCCCCGCCTCGCATTCTCCTCATCACCATCGACACGCTGCGCGCGAAGAGCACGGGTTTTTTGGGCTACCGACGTCGCCCCACGACTCCGTTTCTGGACAAACTGGCCGATCGCTCCGTCGTCTTCGAGCGTGCCTACGCCCAGGCCTGCCACAGTCTGGCTTCGATCCTCTCCATCTTTACCGGCCGCTACCCTGCGGCCCTCAATCACTATCGCCGGTTGCACGGCGGCCGGCCCAAGGTTGCGGAACCATCCCTCGCCGGCACCCTCGCCGCTCACGGTTTCCGCACCGTGGGGATTCCCTCGTTCAAGGAGGACTCCCTCGTGGGCAAGTTCCGGGAGTTCGGGAAGGGCTTCCAGACCTTCGAAAGGCCGAAGGGGGCGGCACCGATCCCCGCCGCCGACACGGTCACGGCCGCGGCGCTGGAGGTGCTTCGGAGCGCGAGTGCGAACGAGAAACTCTTCCTCTGGATGCACTTCATGGAAGTGCATGGCCCCCACGACAGCATCCCGCCCCGATTCGGCAAGGATGCCCTCGCCCTCTACGAATCGGCGATCCGCCGCGTGGACGATGCGTTGGGGGCGTTCTGGAAGGTGGCGGAGGCGGAAGGGCTCCTCGACGATACCCTCGTCGTCGTCCACGCGGACCACGGCGAAGAATTCTTCGAACACGGGGGCCGATATCACGGCACGACCCTCTACGAGGAGGTGATCCACGTCCCGATGCTGCTGTGGAAACGGGGGGTCGCGCCGCGACGGGCAGCCAAGCCCGTCGAGCTCGTGGACATCATGCCCACGATCTTGGACATCGAGGGTCTGCCCCCCCTGGCTCCCCTTCACGGAGACAGCCTCGTGCCGGAAGTCCTGGGCGAGGATGGCAACCACATCGCGCTCTCGCAGATGAAGGGGGGCTCCGCCTGGCTTCCCGATCGGTCCGCTCTCGCGGGGGAACGTTTCAAGCTCATCGCACTCGAGGACTTCTCGCGAGAGGAACTCTTCGACCTGGCCGAGGACCCGGAAGAGCGCCGCCCCGACGGACCGAACATATCGAAGGCAACCCGCAGGGGCCTGGAGGATCGACTCCGGGCGGCCATGGCGATCGCGCGGGACATCCCCGAGGGCGGCGTCGAGGCGGACGAGCCGAACGCCGCCCATGATTGGACGCCGGAACGCATCGCCCGCGCTCTCCAAAGCGACAACGTGGCCGAGGTGAACGAGTCCCTCGACGCGCTCTCCTCCGACGGGGCGAAACGACACCTCCCACTTCTGGCTCGCCTGCTCGCACGGGTCGGTTCCGCCGGGGCGAACCCCGACGTCCAGGCCCGCGTCCTTCGCATTCTGGGCTCCCTTGACCCGACGGATGACGTTCGTGCGGTTCTCTGGGAGGCGGCGCGGCAGCCGACGGTGCTCCTCCCATTGCGTCGGCGCATCCTCGACGCACTGCGTAAGACGGCGCGGCCGGAGGACCTCGCTCGCCTCGCGTTCCTTCCCGAGTCGGAACGGCGCATGGAGGTCCTGCTCTTCGGAGCGGCGCTCGGTCGTGAAGACGCCAAACGCGCGATCCTCGCCGCCTTGCCGTCGGATTCGGGGGAGCTCTTCTACCGGGCTGCGCCCCACTTCGCGGACGATCCTCGGTCCCCCTTCCGCCACGCCCTGGTGGCCCTCTGCGCCGCATCGCCCCCGCGCGGCGACTTTGCGGCCTTTGCGCTCGATCTCCTCGGAAAAGCCCATGACCCCGTGGTCCAGTCCGCCCTCCCCGCGGTCCGTGAACATCCGGGCGCGCTGGCTCCCTTCTTCGATCGGGCGTTCCTGGCGCAGCTCTTCCCGGGCGAGATCCCCCTCACCGAGGGCATTCGCAAGACGCTCTACTGGATCGCCACGGACGAGACCGCGCCGACACCGAACCGGGCCGACGCCATGGCCCTTCTGGCGCGCCGGGGCTCGCCGCGAGACGACATCCTGCGGCGGGACGCCGAGATCGAGGCGCGTCGCGCGCCGCGGTGGCCCGACCTCGAGTTGGGGCCGGCCCTAGGGTCCCTGCTCTTTCGGTCCCTGGGACTGCCCGGCCCCATGCTCTCGTGGGTGCTTCGGTGGGAATCGAAAACCGAGACGACCCCGTGGGCGCCGGACCGCCTCTACGGTCCCCTTCGCATTCAGGTCGACGGCGAGGACGTCGGAACGAGTTTTCTTCTCCTCGAAGCGAACGGCGCGGCCCACCTGCTCGTTCCCTACACCTGGTCGGCCCGTCCCGCGTCCCCCCTCACCCTCCTCGCCCCCGATGGCACTCCCCTCGGCGCCTTCCCTTCTCCTCTCCAGCGCTGACCTTCCATCGTCCCGTCATCGCGAAGCCGGGACTCCTCGCCCCCATGGTCGTGGATGTCTACGGCGATCCGACGATGTCCAGGGTTGGTCGTAGCCCACAGAACGTGAGGTTCAGCGACGGGGCTTCAAGGCATCGAGGAGGTCGCTCGCGGCGAGCGCCCGCACCCGCTTCGCGAGAGGAAAGGAGTCTTTGCCCGCGTGGATGACGGTCAAGGAATGAAGTCCCAGAGTCTCGAGGGCACTGCGCATCGAAGGCGTGAGGCGAGGCGTCGCGGTGCGCTTCATCTCGAACCCCAAACGACGGCCCCGGTGCATGACGAGGAGATCGAGTTCCGCTCCCCCGTGAGTCGCCCAGAAATAGCATTGCGAACGCGCCACGCCGAGACGGTGTATGACCTGCTCGATGTCGAACCCTCCCAGGTCGTGGAACGCGATCCGCCCGGCGAGCGTCTCCGAACCCTGTCGGAGCAGGTCCGGCGAGGCGCTTCCGAGGACCAAGAACCGCGCGGGACGGGGGCGGCGATCGGCAAGGACACGCGTCGTCGAGAACAGGTCGGGACGAAGTTGGATTTCGTCAAGAATGACGAGACCGCGAAGAGGCTCGAGAACCAACATGGATTCAGCCAGCCGCGCCCTCTCGCGAGGGTCCTCCAAGTCGATGATGTGGGTGGGTCCGCGGCGTGAGTCCGCCACCTGATGGGCCAAGGTCGTCTTCCCGACCTGACGTGCCCCCAGGATGGCAACCACCGGATGTTCCTGGAGAAGAGATCGAACTCGGCGACTGTGTCGCTCCCTGAGAACTTCTTTCATACCTTGAATATTGCACGGTTGGTGTGCAGTTTTCGAGGCTCTTTGGACTCGACCGTGGCTTGGACCGGAAACTGGCGGCGAGGTTGCCGAGGGATACTCACAGGAGGCGCGGCGCGGGAGAAGACGGGCAAGGCGCGAGGGGCAGGGGTGAAAGGGGAGGAGAAACCGGGCATGATGCGGACATGCCGAAGGATGACGTGTCACCGCTGAAGGAGGTCATAGCTCTTTGGGATGCGGCGAGCCGGGTCGATCTCAGGCCGCCCGCCCAGGATCCCGACCGCGAGGCGATGGCGGCGCGGGACGCCGCCCGAGTGCTTGGCCCCGAGTCGGCGGACCTGGTGGCTCTCTGGACGGACCCGCGGCCGATGGTGGCGGCCCACGCGCTGCTCGCATCCTACTTCGGCGGTCACGCATTCGATCATCTTCCCCGGGAACTCCAGGACCGGCGCGAGGCCGTCGTGGTGGAGACCCGGGGTTATACGCTGCACACGAACCTGGGCGGCTTCGCGCGATTCCTTCGCCAACGCGCCGGCCACTGAACCGAAAGGACGTCATCCATCATGCCGCGCCTCATCAATGCTCCGACCGTCATCCCCGCCGGGGGCAACAAGGTCATCCAGGAATTCGTCGGTCGCGTGCGCACCGGCGACGAACGGGTGAGCGTGGCCCAGATGCAGTCGCCCCCCGGATGGACAGAGCCCTTCCAAACGCCCGAATTCGTCGAGATCACGGTGGTGATCGAAGGCACACTGCACGTCGACGGCGAAGGGGGCCCGCTGAAAGTGGCCGCCGGCCAAGCCATCGTGGTCGAGCCCGGAGAAACGGTCCGGTACTCGACGCCCGACGGCGCCCGCTACGTCGCCGTCTGTCTGCCCGCCTTCTCACCGGACACCGTGCACCGTCACGGGGACTGATCATTCCACGACGCGGCGAATGGGTCGGTGTTCAGAAGAACGCCAGCTTCGTCGCGAAGGCGAGGAGCAGAACCAGGTAGACTTTGAGAACGGAAGACTCGGGCAGGCGGAGGGCCGCGCGTGCGCCCAGCATGCCGCCTGCGGCCTGACCCGCGATCACCCATGCGGCGGCGTTCCAATCGACGAGCCAGTTCCCCGTGAAGACGAGAAGGGCCGCCGCCGTGTAGATGAGGACGATGAGGACCTTCGCCGCGTTGACGCGGACCATGTCCCAGGAGCTGCCGTGGAGAAAGGCCGCGATCATGAAGAATCCGACCCCGGCCTGGATGAACCCTCCATAGAAGCCCATCACGAAGAACGCCGCCAGCAGGAAAAGCGGTCGCCGTTGCCGCAGGGGGTCGGTGCCGAGGCCGCCACAGCGGAAGCGCCACCACGTCACCATCGCCACGAGAAGCATCACGACGGCCAGCAGCCTTTGAAACGTAGTGTCGCTGACCTTGGTGGCGGCGACGTAGGCGCCGGCCAGCGACCCCGGCAACGCCGCCGCCGCGAGCAGAAGAGTCGAGACGCGGAAGACCGGGTCCCGGTAGATGCGCGCGCGACGAAAACCCAAAACAGCCAAAATGTTCTGGGCGATGATCGCGGGGCGCCCGGTCGCATTGGCCACAGTGGGCGGCAACCCCAAGAAGATCATGAGCGTGACGGAGATCAACGATCCGCCGCCCGCCATCACGTTGCAGACCCCGGCTCCCAAACCTGCGAGGAACAAGGCCAGTCCCTCGACCAGGCTCATGAGGGCTCGGTCACCTTTTCGGCCGAAAGGTCGAAGCGCTCATAGCGTCCCTCCGAGGCCCGTTGCAGGAGCCAACCTTCGAGAAAGAGCAGAGGCGAAGCCGTGAGAGAGGCAGCGGCAACGGCCATCCAGGGAGAGATCTCCGCTCCATGGATGAGCGCGAAAGCGACCCCGACTCCGAGCGCCGCGGGCGCCACGAGGAGGAGGACCGCCGACGTCGCGCGCACGAGCGCCCCCAGGAGGTTCTGGCCGAATTGATCGAAGCCCTGACGCACGCCGCGCCCGAAGCGAACGAAGCTGGGCAGCCAAAGGGCGAGCAGATTCTCTTGGGTCAAGAAGATGAAGTCCATCGCAAACGCGGCGGGAAGCGCAGCCACGAGGAGAGGCCCCTTGACGTCCCAACCGACCGTGATGGTCATGACCTGGCGAATGAGAGTCGCCGCGACGAGAAGGAGCATCGTCTGAGCGGCAAAGAGCAACAGGACCGAACCCATCACCTCCCCGAAGATCAGGTCGCGCCCTCGAATCGGCATCGATTTGAGCACGTCGAAGTGGGGAATGTCGATGCGAAGATC
Organism: uncultured Planctomycetia bacterium; assembly: GCA_964559135.1. Classification (GTDB taxonomy): domain Bacteria; phylum Planctomycetota; family DRQF01; genus DRQF01. The sequence continues at coordinate 4,030 of CAZLGG010000029.1, read as the reverse complement.
GACGCGCAGCATGGCCGGGGCCAACATGGATCCGTAAGCCAGCACCGCCAAGAGGACGAGGCCGATGTGGCTGGCCGTCTGGGCGTCTTCGCCCTTCAGGTTCGTCATGGCGAACATGAGCACCCCCATGAACGCCATGCCGAGGGCGAGCCCGACCCAGACACGCCGCGGCAGCCGCCCGAGACTGAGGACGTTCTTCCAGACGACGGCCCGCCAGACGGGCCCATGGGGGGCCAAGGGTAGCGCCGTGGGTCGTTTGACGATCTGTTTCTTCTTGTCCAGAGGAACGAGGGCGTCCAACCCCTCCGTCTTCAGCTTGGCCACCCGCTCGGACGACTCGAGAGCCCGGTCGTGGAAGGGAATCTTGGGAAGGAGAGCCAGGGCCGCGAAGAAGCCGAAGAGGAGAAGCGGCGCCCAGAGAGAGACGACCAGATCGATGGGACCGCGAGCCAGCGCGGGGCGCACCAAGGCCGCGAAGGGCCAGAGAACGACGCGAACGGGCACGCTCTCGCGAAGCCTCCCCACGACTTCGGCAAGATCTCCCCCGACGGGTTGAATCGACGTGACGGCCACGACGATCGCCGCGAGGAGCAGGACGAGCGGAAGCCTCGCGAGGAGTCGGCCGCCGCGGCCCCGCTCCCTGAGGTAGGGCAGGATGAGATTCATCGACTGGTTGTGCAGATAGAGAACGTTGTGGGCCAACCAGAAGGCCGGAATGCCGTACCGCAAGCTGAAAATGCCGTAGCGGGAGACGATCAGGCTCAGGATCAAGGACGAGATGAGAAGCCCGAGCTGGGCCGTCACCCACTTGAAGATCAAGACCTGACGATGGGTCACGGGGGCCGGGAAGAGAAATTGGACTTCGCTGGGGCTGAAGAGCAGCCCGCGACGGCTCCCGAAAAGGTGAAACAGCAACACCTGCAAGAGGTAAAAAACGCCGAACCCGTAGAGCGTGCTCTCACGGGCGGCCGTGACACCCGTGCTGCCGTGTCGACTTCCGGGGTTGCGGAAGATGAGGAAGAAATAGGCGCCCATCGCCAACAGGCCCAGCAGGTACCGAGGACGCCGAAGCTTCTCGCCCAGGCTTCGAATCCGATTCTTGGTCGAACACCGCAGGTAGTAGAGGTAGGCCCGCGTCACGGAGCGGCCGTCCGTGGGTCGTCCTCGCCCCCCGTCACCGCGAAGAAGATGTCCTCGAGGGTGGGGTCGTCGGGAAGCCCCTCGAGTTGGTCGCGGATGCTTTCCAAGGAGCCGGAGATCACCTCGCTGCCCATCTGGATGACGAGGATTCCGTCGCAGATTTCCTCGATCAGTTCGAGCTGGTGGGAGGAAACGATGACCGCCGCCCCGTCCTGTTGCGCCCGGCGGCTGATGGCCGACTTCATGCGTCGGATGCCCAAGGGGTCGAGACCGGTCAGGGGTTCATCCAGGAAAATGGCCGTCGGAGCGTGGAGGAACCCCAGGCAGATGGCCACCTTTTGCTTCATGCCGCGAGAGAGCGTGCCCGGGAGGTGGTTTCGGCGGTCGTCGAGTTCGAATTCGCTCAACAAGGCGTCGATCCGTTCCGCCACGTCCGGGATACCGTAGATCCGGCCGGCGAAACGCAGGTGTTCCTCCACGGTGAGGTAGTCGAACAAGTGGGGCGTGTCGGGAACGAAGGAAAGCCGCCTCTTGGCCTCCAGGGGTTGCTCCGCCAGATCGAAGCCGTCGATGACGATCCGACCCGAAGTCGGCGGGATGATACCCGCCAGACACCGCAAGGTCGTGGTCTTGCCGGCGCCGTTGGGGCCCACGAGCCCGAGAATCGACCCGGCCTCCACGGAGAGGTCGAGGGATTTCACCGCGGCATGATGTCCGTACCGCTTGGTCAACGCGCCGGCCTGGATGCGCACCGAATCGGTCATGGGTTCACGATTCCTCCCTGGAGGTGTATAGATAGACCGGGGCCCGGGCGGGTCCGGCGACTTACGTTAGACCATTCGAGGCGATCTATCATGGAATTCTTTGTGGATACCGCGGATCTGGACCAGATCAGGGAATCCTATGCGTGGGGCATCGTGGACGGCGTGACCACGAATCCGTCGTTGATCAAAAAGGCGGTCGAGAAGCTCCGGAAAGACGGATCCTCCGTGGGAATCCCGGAGTACATCGAGAACATTCTGCGAGTCGCCCAGGGCGATCCGGTCAGCCTGGAAGTCATCGGTCTGACGGCGGAGGACATGTACTCCCAGGCGATGACCCTCTACGAGCGGTTCAACCCCATCGCGGAGAACGTCGTCATCAAGATCCCCGTGAATCCCGACATGGGCGACAACCCCGAGCACGCCTTCGACGGCTTGAGTACGATCGCCAGGTTGGCGGAAGCCGGGATTCCGGTGAACACGACGCTCATCTTCACCCCCGAGCAGGCGCTCTTGGCGGCGAAAGCCGGTGCGGCCTACGTCAGCCCCTTCGCCGGACGCATCGACGACGACCTCCGCAAGATGGCGGGAGAGACATTCGACAAGACCGACTACTACCCCGCCGACGGCGTGGAGGGCCGGGACGACAACGGCATCGAATCGGGCGTGGATCTCGTCGCGCGCTGCGTCGAGATCATGGAGATCCACGGGTTCGAGACGCGGGTCCTGGCTGCCAGCTTGCGCAATCCTCGCCAGGTGAGGGAATGCGCTCTCGTGGGCTCCCACGTCGCCACGATTCCCTTCAACGTGCTCAGCGCCATGGCGGAACACAAGAAGACGGTCGAGGGCATGAGATCCTTCACGGCCGATGTCGTGCCGGAGTACGCGCAAATTTTCGAATGACGGACAGGCGAGCGTAGAGGGATGGAACGCAGCCTGATCGACTTTCTGGACATGCACGTGGCCGAAGTCGAGCCCGTGGAACGGCGGCTTGCCGAGATCCGGTGGCGGCGGATCACCGGCGAAGGCAACGCTGCGGCGGCCGAGGACGCTGAGGCCAAAGCCTCATGGGCCGCGATCTACGGGAATCGCCGTCTCTACGCCCGTTTGCGCTCCTACGAGGCCGACGGCATCGGCAGGATGGCGACGACGCGTCGGCAGATCCATCTGCTGCGGCTGCGCTGTTCGGCGCAACAGGTCCCTTCATGGCTCGAGGAACGCACGGCGCCCATCCTTCATCGGATCGCGTCCGTGGTCGACGGCTCATGGCCGGAAGCCAGGGGAAAAACGTTCGGCGCCAACTCGTGGGAGAAGACGTTCGCTTCGAGTGCCGACCTCGCCCTCCGTGAGCAGCTCTATCGGTCACGCGAGGCCGCGCTGAAGCCCCTGGTGGAAGACATCCAAAGGCTCGTGGGACTTCGAAACCGGGCGGCGAGGGATCTCGAGTATCCGAGTTGGTCGAACCTCGCTCTCGATCTGGACGACCTCGACCCGACTCATTGCATCGGTCTCGCGAAGGACGTCCTGGACGCGACGGCTTCCAGCTTTGCCGCCCTGAAAAAAGAGATGGACGCCGAGGCCCGCGCGGCCTGGGGCGTCGCGGAGGGGTGCGATCCAACGCCCTGGATGCTCCCCGCCCCGGACATGTCCCGGTACCCGGGCATGAAGCCTTTCCGCTTCGAGGAGAATCTGTTTTCGCAACCCGCTCCCGTCCTCGCCCAGGTGCTTCTCTCCGGGATCGGCCTCGACGTCTCCGAGATCCTCGCACGCGGAACGCTCGTGAAGAAAAGCGATCCCTCACCCGACACGCCGTTCGTGGCGCTCGATCGCTCGGGGCACATGTTCGAGTACGTCTGCGAGTACGGGAGCGACGCCGCCTCGACGCGACGCTTGGTGCAGATCGTCACAAGGGCGCTCCACCACGTTCATCTGAGCCCCAAACTTCCCCTCCTCCTCCGCGAGGCGCCGCACCCGGCCTGCGTGGACGGCTTGGGGAGGCTCCTCGGCGAACTGATCTACGCCCCTCGGTTTCTCACCGAGCAGATGGGGCTGAAGAAAGCGTCGGTCACGCGAGCGCTGCACCTGCGAGCCGAAAACCTGCGGAGACATCGGCTGCTCCAAATCCGGTC
>CAZLGG010000028.1:0-40445 GCA_964559135.1 uncultured Planctomycetia bacterium | reverse complement strand
GCCTCCTCGTCCACAGAACGTCACTCAGTGTCCCCATGCGGGGAGCTTAGCCAACAGGACGATCCCGGACGACCGTCCCCGCTTGCGGCCTCCCCCTCCCCCCTCGCCTCAGGCGGGATCGAGCCCGACGAGCCCCTCACCGCCTTCAGGCGCTCGTTCCGCAGCCGGCGCCGAGCCCGATTTCAACCAGAGTTGAGGCAACGACAGCACGGAGCACCGCGCGGTGCGCACGATCCGCTCGGCCCTGCTGCCGAGGAAGAAGTCCCCCAAGCTGTCACGCCCGGCCGTCGAAAGGACGACGAGAGGATTCTCGTACTCGCCAACGAGATGGGCGAGCTCATCCGTGAGACGTCCGACACGCACGACGGTGTCCACTTCGGTCTTGAGCGACGGCTTCCAACGGTCGGCCACCTCGCGAAGCTCATGTTCCACGCGTTCGATCAAGGCCGGAACATAGGAGTCGAGACTAGGCAACCCGCCCAACGGATAACTCGTCGTGTAGAAGTCGTCGATCACGTGAAAGAGACTGATGGGAGCTGGAATTCTGTCCAGAAGCGAGAGAGCAAAGCGGTAGGCCTGCTCGGACAGGCGTGAAAAATCCATCGGCACGACGATGCGGTCGAAGGCCGTCGCACGAGGGTCCTTCGGGACACGTTCCAAGTCGACGCTCAGGAGTGGAATCCGGCACGAGCGAAGGATGGCATCCGCGACGCTGCCGTAGAGCAACCACTCCAAACCCCGGCGAGCATGAGTCGGAACGAGAAGCAGATCGCACCCTTTCTCCGTCGCCGCCTCGATGATGGCGTCAATGAGCGGCGACGAGGTCTCCTTGGCATGGACTTCGACCTCGACGTTGACCAGAGCCTCGTCGTCGACCAGCTCCAAGAGGCGTTCTTCGTCACCGCTCGGCAACCCCTCGACGCGGGGCTGGGCCGACCAGCGAAGGGGTGATGAGTGGAAGAGGACCAGACCGACTCTCAGGTGCCGGGCGATCCACCCCAACTCGTGCTTGAATTCGTGGAAGTCCTCGACATCGTCAATGCAAACGAGCACCTTGTTCGGAAACATCGTGTCTCCTTTCTGGGCGGCAGCGTCCGGCCGTCACGAATCACGGCGCGACCTGCGGCCCGATGAACATGTAGCAAGCATCGTACCGCATCGACGCACCTACGGCACACCGCTTGCTGACTTCCGAGTTGAAAGGAGGTGGAATCATGACCACTCGAGAAACCGGAGAACACGCTCCTCGCGTCGAACGCTGGCATCTGCTGACGGTAAGCGATGTGATGCACGAGAACATCGTCTCCGTATCCCTCGGAGCCACGGCTCGGGAGATCGAAAAGGTCTTGACCGAGCAGGACGTCTCGGGGGTCGCGGTGAAGGATACGGGTGATCGCGTCGTGGGGATCGTTTCGTGGCGGGACGTGATGGAGTGGTTCGCCAACACCTCCGACCGAGAGCCCCATCGGCCTCACGATTTCTTCCGCTTCATCGACGGGGACACCTTCGAGTACAACGAGTATGAGATCCCCGTGGATGACGCCGCGACGGCCAGGGACTTCATGAACACGGAGCTGTTGACGATTCCAGGGACAGCCTCGATCAAGGAGGCGGCCGGGATGATGACAGACAACAAGGTGCATCGCCTTCTGGTGACAGATGAAAACGGCGAGATTTCGGGTATCATCTCGACCATGGACATCCTCAGGACTCTGACTGCGTGATTTCGCAGAAGGACTGGGGAATTTCACACAGTCATCGACAGGAGCGTGCAATCCGATGAAGAAGATCCTTCTCTCCATGGGCGGCGGGGTGATGACCGGTCTCGCGGTCGGGGTCCTGATCAGCCAGATGGGCTGGCTGAACGGCATCACGGACAGCGCTCTCATGTATCACATGATGCTGGCATGGGGCATCGTCGGGCTGTGGATGGGTGTGATCCTCACCGCCGGTGAAGGCCATGAGGATGAAGAGGACATCCAGCCCGTCTGAGCGAACCCTCGGGAGCCCCGTCAGATGTCCGCGAGGTCGATCCCGAATTTCTCCATGCGGTAGCGGATTTGGTCACGGGTCATGTGGAGGAGCCTGGCTGCGCCGGTCTGATTTCCTTCGCTCAGCTTCAGAGCCCTCACGATCAGACTCTTCTCGAAATCCTCGAAGTCAAGGCCCTCCGGCCCCAGAACGTAGTCCACGGGTTCCCGCGCACCACTCCCGCCCTTTCCACCCAAATCGGGCGGCAAGTCATCGACATCCAGGTACTCTCCACGACCGAGGATGAGAGCCCGCTCGATGACGTTCCTGAGTTCGCGAACGTTGCCGGGCCAGTCGTGCGCCTGGAGCGCTTGCTCGAAGGCGGGCGTCATGCCAATCACCTCGCGGTGGAATTCTTTCGAGAGGGAATCGATGAAAAGTTTCGCAAGTGCGGGAATGTCCTCGGGGCGCTCACGGAGCGGCGGGACTCGAATCGGAACGACGGCAAGTCGATAGAACAGATCCTCGCGGAAGACCTTATCTCGAATCAACGTGGAGAGATCCTTGTTCGTCGCCGCGATGATGCGGACATCGACGGAGATTTCGTTCGTGCCGCCGACCCTTCGAAACCGCCTCTCGTCGAGGAATCTGAGCAGTTTGGTTTGGAGCTGGAGAGGCATGTCTCCGATCTCGTCGAGAAAAATGGTACCCCCGTCGGCAAGCTCGAACAGGCCGGGCTTGGCGCTCGCAGCCCCCGTGAACGCTCCTTTTTGGTGGCCGAATAGCTCACTCTCCAGCAGGTTCTCGCTGAAATCCGTGCAGGTGATCGTCATGAACGGACCGCGCGCCCGAGACGAGGTGTAGTGCAGCCGCTTGGCCACCACGTTCTTGCCCGTGCCGCTCTCGCCCAAGACAAGCGCCGTCGACGTGCCGGCCTCGTTGAGTCTTTGAATCGTCTCCTCGATGTCCGCCATCAATGGGCCGGAGCCGATCAGAACGGGGGCCTGGTCGTTCTTTTCGGACTCCTCGCGCAATCGTGCCACCTCGCGGCGAAGTCGCGTCGTCTCGAGCCCCCGTTTGATGTGCTCCAGCATCTCCGGAAACTCGAAGGGTTTCTTGACGTAGGTGTAGGCTCCCTGCTGCATGGCCTCCACGACGGTGTCGACGGTGCTGAATGCGGTCATCATGATCGTCACCTGCCCCGGGTGCTTGCCCCGTATCCGCCGGAGGATCTCGAGGCCATCCAGGTCCGGGAGCTTGTAGTCGAGAAGGACCAGATCGATGTACCGATCCTCGAGGAGCTTCAGGCCCTCCTCGCCCGTCGCCGCGTCAAGGACGCGAAATCCGGAGCGCTCCAGGCGCGTCTTGAGCGACATGCGAATCAGATCCTCGTCTTCGACGATGAGAATCGTCTCCGCCGGAGACTGAGATGGAGCGGGCGACTTGTGGACGACAGTCATGGTCATTCCCCTTCCCTGCGCTTAGGATGGACTTGGGTGGGTGATTCTCCCCCAATACATAGCAATTCGCGGGCCCAATACGGGGAATACCACGTGACGGCGACCGCCTTCGGGTCAACAGACCCCCTCGATGTCCTCCTGATCGAAGACAACGCTGATTTCGCCGGGAATCTTCAAGAGATTCTCGAGTCGGAGGGAGCCACCATCACGCGAGCCGGGAGCGTCACGGAGGCCAGGGAATGCCTGAAGCAACACCAACCGGACGTCGCCTTCGTGGACCTCAGACTCCCGGACGGCTCCGGGGAGGATCTCCTGATACATCTGGGCGAGATCTGCCCCGACTGTTTGAGCATCGTCCTGACCGGCAATGCCACGATCCAGTCCGCCATCTCGGCCGTCGAGAAGGGCGCCTTCGCCTTCCTCTTGAAGGACATGCCCGTGGAGGCCGTCGTTGCTGCCTTCCGGAAGGCCAAGGAAAGGCATCGCCTGGAAAGAGACCGAGATCGGCTCGAGCGACAGCTTCGCCACCAGGAGCAACTCGCGATGATCGGTCAAATGGCCGCGACCTTGGCCCACGAGATCCGTAATCCCATCACGGGAATTCGCCAGGCCCTCGAAGTCATCCTCGAAGCCACCGGTGAACCTCCGGGAATGGAAGGCATCAAGAAGACGATGCTGAACCGGCTCGTGCGCCTCCACGAGTTGGTGGACGACCTCCTCGTTTTCAGTCGTCCCATCGTGGTCAAGAGGTTTCCGACATCCATCCGTGAGCTCGTCACGATGGCTTGGCATGAAGTCCGGCGGGATCAGCCCCCGCAGGAGGTCGTCTTCCAGACCGACATCGAAGAGGAAGCTGCCACATGGCCCCTCGATGCGAACAGCTTTCGCTTGGTTCTGCGAAACCTCTTCGAGAATGCACTGTTGGCGGTTGAAGGAGTCGAGAATCGACGCATCGAGGTGAACGCCCGCCGCACGCACAATGGCGCTCGATTCCTTCTGGAGATCCGCGACACTGGCCCGGGACTTGCTCCCGACATCGTCAGTGAGATCTTCAAACCGTTCTTCACGACCCGCACGCGCGGTACCGGGCTCGGTCTGGCACTGACTCTGCGCGTGATTGAAGAGCATGGTGGGACGATCCAGGCCTTCAATCACCCCGAGGGTGGGGCGGTGTTCCGCATTGTCTTGCCGGAGTCATAGCACCATGAGCGCGGCCCCGAGAAACGCCTACCAACGCATCCTCGAACTCACGCCCCGCGTCGAAGAAATCATGGGGCGTCTCAAGCAGCCGATGGATGAGGAATTGCCGAAAATCGCCGATAGGTTCTATGTGCGCCTCGAACGCCATCCCGAAGCCCTGGCCGTGTTTCACGGCGGCCGTGAGCAATTGGTCCGACAACGCATTGCTCTGGCAGGATGGTTATCCGAACTCTTCGTCCCCCCCTACGATGAGTCCTACGCGGAAAAACGCATGCGCGTAGGGATCGTTCACCTCAATTCGGGCGTGGACGAGCATCTCATGATCGGGGCGATGAACTGGCTCCGCGAAGAACTCATCAGGGGACTTGGTCGCATCACGCTCCCCAAAGGCCTCACCATCTCGGAGACGGCCACCGCCCTTCAGAAGGTTCTCGACCTCGACCTCGGAATCATTCTGAGCTCCTATTGGACGGACCTTCGCTCCCGCACCCGCAACATCGACCGCTTGGCGCTGATCGGGCAATTCAGCGCAGCGATCAACCATGAACTCAGAAACCCGCTCGGCGTCATCAGTACATCCACGTACCTGCTGAAATCGAAGCTGGCGAATGAGGCGTCCGAGGACGTGAAGAGTCATCTGGAAAAAATCGAACGCAGCGTCGCGCGAGCCAACGCCATCGTCTCGGGTCTCATGCGACTCCTCAAGGTGGAAGAGCCCGCGCGCGACTCGGTGGACCTGGAGTCGTTCCTGAAATCCGTCATCGAGGAAGTTCCTCATCCTCCTGGCGTGACGATCGAGCTCATCCCGGGCGCCGTGTCGGGAAGAGCCGCCTTCGATCAGGATCAGGTACGTCAGGCAGTCTCCAACCTCATCCGCAATGCGACGGAGGCTATCGGCGAGGAAGGTCGCGTCGAAGTCCGCTTCGCCAGCGATTCCATTGCTACGAGCATCTCCGTGAGCGACGACGGCCCTGGGATCCCGGCCACCACACTCAACCGCATCTTCGAACCCCTGTTCACGACGAAATCATTCGGCACTGGGCTGGGACTCACCCTTTCGAAGGCCATCGTCGAGGCCCATGGCGGGGAATTGAAAGCGAGATGCGGGCTCGTGGGGTGTACGTTCGAAATTCGTCTCCCCCACTTCCTCATCGGACGGCCCGCCGTCCCCCGGAGTCAACCCTCGTCCTGATCGAGGAGCGCCCCGCAACCCAAGGCCTCCTCGGAAAGCCGCCTCCAGAGGCCCTCATCTCGAAGCGTGCCCGCCAGGAGGGGAAAAACGACGCGATCCTCCTTGTACATGTGGTTGTCGTAGACGAAGCGGAACGACCTCATCGCACTGAGGATTCGATCGACGCCCAAGGTGGGTGAGGCCGCAACCGCCTGCACCGCGGCCCCCAACTCGGCGAGCCTTTGCTTGATCTCCGCATGCTCCCCTTCGAGCGCGGTGACCACTTCATCCAAAGATGCGTTGCAACACGCGGGGTAGACGACATCTTCCTCCCGCCGGTGGTGAGGGTCGGTTCCCGTCATTCGTTCTACCGCGTGGATCATGCTGCGGAGACGTTCTGGTCTGGTCGCCGCAGACGCACCTTCCAAACTCACAACCGCCGACTCCAATTCTTCGAGCCATCGTCGAATGACGTCGTGCTCTCGGACCAAGACCCGAAGGATGTGATCTTCGGGGAGGGCTGCGATGAGGGAATGCATCCCGCCCCCGAACGAGCTCTCCTCGCCATCTACGACTCCGGGGTTGTCGCGGTCTATGTCCGACATATCGATGCGTCAAACCAAGCTGGGGCGAGCACGCATCTTCCCGAGAAAACTGACCGGGAGCGTCAGAATGGAACCAGGCGCCGAGCGTAGAATTCGCTCCGCGCGGCTCCCCAGCATGTAGTCGCCGAGAGAATCCCGTCCAGCGGTCGCCATGACGACGAGGGGACGGCGAGCTTCGCCAACGACTTTGGCGACTTCCCCGACGACATGCCCCGGAATCACTCGAGTTGTCACATCGACGGAAAACTTCTCCGCCGCGCGTTCGACCATGCAGGCGAGATCGTCTTCCAGTTGCTCGACGATCATCGATTCAGGTTCATCCGTGCCCCTCCTCGCACCCAGAAGAAAGTGCTCTTCCACAACGTGAAGAACAGTTACGGGGCAACTGAACCTTTCCGCCCACGAGAAAGCGTAGGGCAAGGAAGCTGCTGAGGAGTCGGAGAAATCAACCGGAACGAGGATCCGGTCGATGGCCTCCATCCCCTCTTCGCCACGCATGCCTTCCAGATCCAGGGCCAACACGGGGATCTTGCAGCTCCGAATGGCCCGCTCGGTGAAACTGCCGAGAACGAGGCGATCCAGCCCTCTTCGTTTGTGCGTCGGCATGAGGAGGAGATCGACCTCCCTCTCCTTGGCCTCGGCAAGGATTTGATCGACGAGATCCAGGGGAGGATCCGCGCAGAGGATTTCAACTTCGAGTCCCTTCAACTCGGGGGCTTCCAAGAGGCTTTCCATGGCCTGGGCTTCCTCCGTGGCTCGCTCCTCACGCAGCATCTCCACGTCCTTCCAGGTCGGGAAACGAGCGTGATAGACCACGAGTGCCGCCCCCAGTTTTCGGGCAAGCCAAGCGGTCTCCCCCTTGATCGCGTCGAAATCCGCCAGATCACCGACGCAGAGCATCAATCGTTGAGGAAACATGATTCTTCCTTTCGCTACCGAGGGACACGAATGCGAAAGCAAGACGCGTGCCAGGACCGAGAGTGGACCTCGACGGGGTTTCGGGGCTGGATACGGGGGAATCGCCCCGCCCGCTCCGGCAAATTCCCCGGCCGGCCGCCGCCACGCGAGGGGGGCGAAATCGCCGGATTCACCTATTTGTCAACGGCCCGCGGCGGTGGCTCCGTTGCGATGTGAGCACGCATCGCGTCGAAACAGCGCTCACCGACCCCGTGCTCGCGCCAAAGGATGAAGAGACTCCAACCCAAAACACTCATCGCCCAGAAGACGATGGCGGCCGCAACGTCGAAGATGAGGCCGGTCACTTGCAACGGAGAAAGGCTTCGCGTCGCCCAGGCGAACGTCGCCGCGGCACCCAACAGACCCGAACCGACGGCCACGATACGGCGCACTGGGGCACGATCAGGCAGCGACCTCGCGATCGGAATGGTGAGTGCGGAAAGGATCGCCCCTGCAAGCGCCCAATTCCACAAGGACACCGCGGCCGGACGACTCCAGAGGGAGCCGAGCCCCGCCGCAACGAAAACGAGAGCGAGAAACAACCATCGAGGCCGACCTCCGACGCGAAACGTGGCCGCCGCCAAACCCAGCCCGTCGAGAATCACCGCCAGAGAGAAAACGCCGCCCAAGCTGATGCGTTGGCCTTCCGGCATGCCCGAGCGAAATACCATACCCTCGTCCGCGGACCCGGCGAAATGGGCCGACGCGAAAGCCAGCCCGAAAACGGCAAGGAACGGGACGAAACGGGCCAGATACCCCTGGAATCGATGGGACGGGCCGTCTCGTTCCTCGGCACCGGGACACGCCGCGCGCCAGTCGGCGAAGAGGGATTCATCGCGCCAGTACGAAAGGTGCGCCCATCCCGGCAGCGCGGACCGAGCAAAACTCCACTCGATCGGTGCCTCATTCTCGAAGAATCCCGGCGCGATCTCCGCCACGAAGGCCCGGGCCCGTTGAGTTCGAAGCCCCACCGGGTCCGCCTCGTCCTTTGCGTTGATCCACTTGATCCCACGCGCTTCACACACGGAAGCATCAGCCGAAGACTCCAACCCTTTCCACAGCTCCGGCCAGAGCATCAAGAAGACGTCGATGGGGGCCCCAAAGGTGAAGAAACTTCGCACACCGGTCACCCAGGGCGCGCCGCGCGCGCGACCGCGCAGCAGTCCGAGAAGAGCCACGACCGCTCCTTGGCTGTGCGCCACGACATGGATGCGAACATCCTTCCCTTGCGCGCGACGGGCGGCCGCCTGACGAATGGTCTCGAGACGTGCGTCGAATCGCTCGAGGATTTCCTCCCGAGCACGACCATACTCCGTCAGGAGCTGCACATCTCCGAGATATCGGGCGAGGAGCTGATCCAGCCTGCGACTCCCGGTCCCCAGCACTCGCAGGAGTCGATTGATCCCACGGGCCTGAGCGAGAGCAAAGGACAGATCCTCGAGGGCGATCCGCGCGGCCAAACGGGTGCTCGGAGACCAAAGAAGACTTGTCGTCCCCTTGGAGAGCCACGCCAGGCGGGCGGAAATCGTGTGCGTCCAATGGACGGTCTCCTCCAGAACATGGAACTCGGCCTCTCTCCCCACGTCGGCCCAATAGACCTCCGCGAACCCGAAGCCGGGCAGGCACGAGAACGTGGCCCAACCGTCTTCCTGCTCGAGACGCGTCCTCAGTTCCCCCAACGAAACGCCCTCGGGGAATCCGTCGGCACCGAGGAGGCGATGGATGACTTCCTGGAGCGACTCGCCGAACGTCTGGTCGCCGATGCCATGGACCACGACCACCACGTCCACCCGTCCGTCCGTCGAAGCCCGGTCCGTGAATTCCATGCTCTCATTCTCGGTCGAAGGGCTCACGGCGTCCATCCCTCCGCCGTGGCACGGGAAGACGATAGGATGACCGCGGTCTCGAGGATCGCAATCGAGTGGAGGGAGTCGTGGACATGTCACCGGAAGTTTGGACGCCACCCCTGGTCGGACGCCTCGCCCCCTCCCCCACCGGCGTCCTGCATCTGGGGAATGCACGCAGCTTCCTGCTGGCCTGGCTGTCGGTGCGATCGCGGGGGGGACGGATGATCCTCCGCATCGAGGACATCGACGGGCCGCGGACCAAGCCCGGCGCCGATCGCGCGGCCATCGAGGATCTCGAGTGGCTGGGGCTGGACTGGGACGAGGGCCCCTTCTACCAGTCAAACCGCCTGGATGTCTACGAAACGGCCGCGAGAGAACTCGAGGATGCGGGCCTTGCCTTTCCCTGCGTCTGCAGTCGCAAGGACGTGGAAGAGGCCTCGAGGGCGCCCCATGGCTCCAGCCAGGACGGGCCCGTCTATCCAGGAACATGCCGCGGTCTTTTCCGCGATCGAAACGAAGCTCGCAGGAAGACCGGCCGCGAAGCGGCCCTCCGATTCCGAGTCACGAGGGACGAGTTCCCGTTTCACGACCTCGTCCGCGGCTCCGAGGCCGGACGTCTCAACGGCGACTTCGTCATCACGAAACGCGACGGCCTCCCTGCCTATCAGTTGGCCGTGGTCGTCGACGACGCCGCGCAGGGAGTCACGGAGGTGCTTCGCGGTGACGACCTCGTTCCCTCGACGCCGCGCCAGTTGTTGCTCTACGAAGCTCTGAGGCTTTCACCCCCGCGGTTCGCCCACGTGCCGTTGATGGTTGGACGGGATGGGCGGCGCCTTGCCAAACGACACGGGGATACATCGTTGGCCCACTTTCGAAGAGCGGGCGTCGCGGCGGACGAAGTCCTCGGATACCTCGCTTACAGCGCCGGGCTCAGAAATGATCGAAAGCCCGTGGTCGCACGGGATCTCTTGGACGGCTTTCGCTTGGATCTCCTCCGCACCGAACCGTGGGCGGTGGCCGCCGATCCCTTCGTGCCCCCCCGTTCATGAAAGAAAGGGGCAGGCCTTTCGACCTGCCCCTCGAGACACTTCAGACGAGTCGCTTCAAATCAGAATATGACGAAGTTCCCCGTACCGGAATCGATGAAGTTGTAGACAACCACACCGGTCGCAGCGCCGACGGGAGTGCCGCCGGGAATGGTCTCGGCGAAGGACTCCGGAGCCATCGTGGTCGTGTAACCACCACCGAGGATGACATTGGCCAAGCCGTCACCGGTGGGCGCGGGAGCCAACGTCACGGGATCGATGGGCGTGAAGCTGGTGTTCGCACCCGCCGTGGCGAAATCGCCCCAAGACACGCCGATGATGCCGTCCACGGGAGCCGGATCACTATCCGGAATGAATCCGGCGTAGTTCAAGGTGACGGAACCCGGGCCGTTCGCGCCGAACATCGCGTCGAAGCTGCCCGCGGGCGTGTTACTGCCGTTTTGTCCCCAGTGGATCTGGTTGTTGTACTGGACATCGACGGTGAGCAGCACGAGATCCTCGACCACATCGTAGGTGGCGCCGCTGCCGACGCCCCCTTGGTTGAGGTCGGACGCATACATGCCCACGGCGGGCGTCTGCGTGCCGGGATTCCAACCTTCGAAGAGATCCATCTCCGAGTTGGCGAAGCTATTGGTGCCCGGCCCGAAGACGATCTGGCCGTTCGAACCGATGTCGAAGGACGAGTAGGCGGTGCCGTACATGGTGATGCTGACGCCGGGATTCAGGGTGTGGGTGACAGAGCCGTCGTCAGGCAGCACGTAGGAGGTCACCACGGAACTCGCTGGAACGACAGCCACCGTGATGGTGCGCACGGCGCCGCTGCCGGCAAAGGTGATCTCGATGTCGATGTTGCCCTGGGGCAGAGGACCCGGGGGCGTCACGAACTGGAGAGCCTCGCCATCACGGTTGGGGCCGGGCTGAGGGTTCGGAAGCGTGATCAACGCGCCCGTCACGCCCGCGCCGTCCAAGATGCCCAGAGGCGCCGCGACGAAGGGGCCGCCGACGGTGCCGTTGGGATCGAGGATGATCGTCCCCTGCACGCCGTTGGCATCCTCGAACCCGTGGAAGGAGCCGAAGGCCACGACCGTCTCATTACCGGCATCGGACAACGTCGCCAGATCGATTCCCGTGAAGTCATCGGCCGGAGGAGCGCCCGAGGGAATGGCCACGTAACCCTGGTCGCCAGTGACGGCAAGGGGGGGGTTCGGGAGGAAGTCCACGATACCGCCGCTCCAGTTGGTGGCGAGATTCGCGTAGTTACGCGAGGACCCGGCGCCGTCCCAACCCACGTCCGCCGCGCCGTTGCCGGAGCGATGCTCCGCAAGCTGGGCGTCGCCCGCCAGACCGACGTCGGTCTTGGTGTGCAACTCCTTGTCGACGATCGAAGCCAAGTTGACGGCCGCGGCGCCCGGGGAATGCCCGAGCATCCCGGACACGCCGTTGGAAGACGTGGGATCGAGAACATTCTCGGAGATCTGGAAACCGCCCTCGTTGGGGTTGGCGCCCGTGTCGAGTTGCAGACGGATCTCGAAAAGGTTCGAGTCGGTCTCGCCGAAGTGAGAAATACCTCCGGCGCTCTGCACCAGGGAGTCACCCCACGAGATGCGGGCCACACCGCCGATTTCCTCGAAGAGGACACCGTCGGTGAGAGAATTGGCCACCGGATTCCAGTCGGCACGGTTGGCGCAGATCACGGGCAGGTCGTTCATGAGAGCGGCGTTGCCCTCGACGTAGAAACCCGTGGCGGCGTGAAGGTTCTGTCCGCCGAAGTTGACGTCGCCGTTGCCTTCGATCCACACCGAGGTGTAGTTTACACCGTGGAAGTTGAAGCCGTTGGAGGCGAGAAAAGGCACTTCGATCTGTCCATCGTCGTTGGTCTGAACATTGATCTGCTGACCGTTGACGAAGTTGAGGTCCGCGACTTCCGTGTTGTCGAAGAAGAAGGGAGGAAACGCCGCGTCCTGCACGATCGACTGGGTTGCCAAGGTGCTGCCGACGAGGGCGCCCACCAAGGAAACCGCCAACTCGAACTGACCGTTGCCGTCGGAGCGGAAGAAGGGGTCGAGGAACGGATTGTTGGAAAGGCCGACGCCGTCACCCAAGAGGAAGACGCTGGCGATCTGGCCCACGCCGGGCGAGGAACCGAGGTCGAGGGAACCACCCCACGGTGTGGGGAGGATACCGGCCGCGGGTTGCAGCGGGCTGCCGATCATGATGATGCCGGCATCGATATTTACACCGGTGCCGATTCTGAGGGCAAGGTCGCCGGGAACGACGATTTGGGCATCGTGATTGGTGGGATCATTCACACCCACCACTTGGCCCTGGACGGTCATGGCCGCATTCGGACCGTTCGTGTCGAACTGGGCGGTAGCCGGGAAGGCCAAGGCCGCAACCAGAGCAACAGCTAAGAGATTCTGTCTCTTCATTGGAAAACTGTCTCCATGTTTCTGCGCTCCCATGAGCGCTCAGAGAATTTGAAACGTCCGCAGTCGCGGAACTCACGAGGTCGCGACTCTCAGGGAACGATGTTCACCTGAACGGCGTTGGAAATGGCCACCACGGTGGGGCCGCCGGTGAAGATGACGGCCTGGAAAGTCGAGAAAATGCCCAGCGGGAACGTGCTGAACACGGGCAGCGATAGGTCCATCTCACCATTGACGTCCAAGACGAAGAACGCATCGGGGAAAATGGGCATCGTGCCGTTCGCGGCCAGCACGATTCCCAGAGGGAATCCGCTCACCGGATCGAACATCCCGTTACCGATGTCGAGTTGCCCCTGAGGCGGAACGGCCAACGCAGCGGGAAGCAAGGGACCCGCCAACAGGACGATGGGCTGCCCCGGAGTTCCCTCGATATGGAAGTTGATCGCCGAACCCTGAGAGATGTCCGTGAAGTACGGGCCGTTCACGGGTGACATCGTGTTGGGGTCGATGGCACCGACGGGAAGTCCGTTGATCTCGGCCGCATTGTTGATGTCGAGCACCGCGAGACCAGTCTGAGGAGCCTGGCCGATGCCGGGTGCGAAGTTCGGGTTGTTGTAGTGGATGTTTCCGTTCCAACGGCGCGAGGAGTTGGCGCCGCCGAGGATGTTTCCGAAGCTGCCGGCGAACTGGTAAACGTTGCCGAAGCCCTCGAGAACGGCGAGGTCGCCGTTGGAGGCATAGGGCGCACCCCAGTTGTTGCCGTTCGTGTAGTTGATGGCTGTCGCGGCCACGACCGTGATGTAGATACCCTTGGTCTCGCCGGCGGCATAGGGGATGCTGACCACGTTGGGACCGAGGGGCGTGGGGTTATTGAATCCATTCGAGACGACACCGAGGACGGTCGCTTCCAAGTTCCACTGCATCATGTCCGTGTCGGCACGAAGACCGACCGAAGGGCCTGCCGTGGGAGTTTGGATGATGGAGCCCGGATTCGTCGCGGTCGGATCGGTGATGACCGACCAGACCTCGATATCGAAGGTTCCTCCGTCCAGATTGAGGTCAAAGCTGGTGAGGGTAATGGCATTGGTCGCCACGACGTCAAACATGTTGCCCGCCTGGCCGTTGTTGGCACCGAAGAGAACGGGCAGCGTGAACTGACCGACTGCGGCTCCACTCAGGCCCAAGGCAAGCACGAGCGCGGCCATGACTGGCACGCTCGCACGGGAACGCGATCCTTGCATGCTTTTCTTCCTTTAGTTGTCGAATTGTGGCAAAGATCCGACCCGAGACGACTCGACACCCCGCGGCGCCTGCTCCAAACAAGCCGCGGGGCGCCCGCCCCCTTGGGGGAACGGGATCGGATGACGCTGTCAACAGGCGTTCACAATTCACCATGGCGAAGGCGATTGTGCAAGAAAATTCTCGGAAACCAGGAGATTTTCCGGATCCTCGCGTCTCGGCGCTCCATTGAAACCGTTGAATCCCCCCGTCCGCCCCGGCATCATGCCCCTCACAGCCTCGATGAGCCCCACCCGTCACGGAGAGACCGATGACCGCCGAAGAACGAGACGAGGAGCCCGAGCGATCCTTGGACTTCATCCGCCAGATCGTCGCCGACGACGTCGCCTCGAACAAGAACGAAGGGCGGGTCCACACCCGTTTCCCCCCCGAGCCGAACGGCTATCTCCACATCGGGCACGCCAAGTCGATCTGCCTCAACTTCGGGATAGCCAAGGAGTTCGGAGGTCTGTGCAATCTAAGGTTTGACGATACGAACCCGGTCGTCGAGGAAGAAGAATACATCGCGGCGATCCAGGAAGACGTCCACTGGCTCGGGTTCGACTGGGATGACCGACTCTTCTACGCGTCAGACTATTTCGAGACCCTGTACGGCTATGCCGTGGACTTGATCCGCCAAGGGAAGGCCTACGTGGACTCCCAAAGCCCGGAGGAGATCCGTGAGACGCGGGGAAGCGTCACCCGCCCCGGTACGCCCAGCCCGTACCGGGACCGCACCGTCGAGGAGAATCTGGATCTCTTCGCCAGGATGCGCCAAGGAGAGATGGATGAGGGGAGCTGCGTCCTTCGCGCCAAGATCGACATGGCCTCTTCGAACATGAACCTCCGTGATCCGGTCCTCTACCGGATCAAAAAGGCGACCCACCACAGGACCGGCGACGCCTGGTGCATCTATCCCACCTACGACTTCGCCCACGGCTATTCCGACTCCATCGAGGGCATCACTCATTCTCTTTGTACCTTGGAATTCGAAAACCACAGGCCGCTCTATGATTGGTTGATACAACAGCTTCCGATCCACCGGCCCCGCCAGATCGAGTTCGCGCGCCTCAACCTGACGTACACGGTGATGAGCAAACGCAAACTTCTCGAACTCGTCCGAGACGGACATGTGTCGGGATGGGACGACCCCCGACTCCCGACCCTGCGAGGCATGCGCCGCCGCGGATATCCCCCCGAATCGCTTCGCCGATTCTGCGAGATCATCGGCGTGACCAAGTTCGACGGGGTCACGGACATCGCCCTCCTCGAACACGTCATCCGCGAACAGCTCAACGAAGAAACACCCAGAAGGTTGGCCGTCCTCGACCCATTGAAAGTCATCCTCACCAACTACCCGGAAGGTCAACACGAGGAACTGGACTGCATCAACAATCCTCAGGACCCGGACGCCGGAACACGCAAGGTCGCTTTCTCGCGGGAGATCTACATCGAGCGCAGCGACTTCCTCGAAGATCCGCCCAAGAAGTTCTTCCGGCTGGCTCCGGGGCGAGAAGTTCGCCTCCGGTATGCATACTTCATTACTTGCCAGAATGTTGTGAAGGACTCCTCTGGGCACGTGGTCGCACTGGAATGCACCTACGACCCCGCCACGCGAGGCGGTGATGCGCCGGACGGGCGCAAAGTGAAGGGGACGATCCACTGGGTCGATGCCGCCACGAGTGTGGAGGCGGAGGTTCGTCTCTTCGACCACCTGTTTTCCGCCGAGAAGCCGGAAGACGTTCCCGAGGGCGGGGATTGGAAAGACAACCTCAACCCCGCGTCACTCGTGGTGCGACACGGATGCCGCCTCGAGCCGTGCCTGGCCGACTTGGCGAGCGGCGAACGCGTGCAATTCGAGCGCCTCGGCTACTTCACCCCCGACCCCGTGGACTCTCGGGCCGATCACCTCGTCTTCCTCCGCACCGTGGCCCTCAAGGACAAGTGGGCCCGGATGCAAAAGAAGGGGCGCAGGGGCTGAAATCCCGCTCGACGCGACCGCGAAAGAAAGATGACTTGATCTGCATCGTTGACTCGGTGGGCCCTTTGGGGTTCTAATGCACCCAGTCCGACTGATGGAAAGGTTCGCAAGCCGAGCCCTCCCGGAGCCACCTGCCGTTCGTGACCGAGAGAACAACATGTCATCCAACAGAATCACCCTTGGGTTGCTCAGTGCCCTCATCGTCTTGACCTTGGCACTGGGAGCCCCCGCTCAATTGACCCAGACTCTCCCCATGGGGTTTGAAACGACCGACGGCAACGCCGTCTCGCCATTCCCGTTCAATTTCGCGAATCCCCAGACCTGGCAATTCCACTACGACTCCGGCCAGTTCGCACTCTCCGCGCCGATCATCATCACCGACATCGCCTTCAGGGCCGCGTCGGCGACGGCGACCGTGCAGGCCTTCAACTTCCCCAACTTCCAGGTGACCATGGGAGAGGCGAGCACGAACTACATCCTCGGCGCTCACAGCTCGACGTTCGCCTCGAACTTTTTGAACAGCACCGTCGTGAAGACAACCAGTTGGACGGGGGGCCCCGTCCCCGCGTCCGGAACGACGACCGCCACATTCATTCCGGTCGGTCTGGATACACCGTTCCTCTACGATCCTTCCTCCGGAAACGACCTCATCATCCAGCTGAATCAATGTTCGGGGAGCCCCCTGTGGGGCTCATCCCTGGACTGCGTGTCGGGCGCTATCGGAGCCGTGGGCGGAAACCGCTACGGTTCGGTCACATCCTGCGCGGCAACGACGTCCATCCTCGGAGGGCCCGACTTCGTGCCCGTCATCGAGATCACCTACGCGCCCGTCGCCATGGACGATCTTGCACTGACTTCCATCGACGCCCCGGCTGATACACCGACGGATTGCGGTCTGCTTTCGACCACCGAAACGGTGACGGCCGTCGTCAGCAATTTCGGTATGAATTCGATCCCGGCCGGCACCTCCATCACTCTGTCGTTGAACGCCGACAACGGAGCATCGATGGCGACCGAGACGTTCATGACCTCGGCCGTGCTCAACACCGGAGACTCGGAATCGTTCACGTTCACCGCAACGGTGGATTTCTCTTCGGTCGGCAACCACTCGATCACGGTCAGTTTGACGCCGCTCGCGGGCGATGCCGACCCCAGCAACGATTCGAAGTCGAAAACGGTGCGCAGCGGCTCGCTGTCCCTCGTGACGAGCTACCCTTTCATCGAGAACTTCGACGGACCGACCTCCGCCATCGGCCAAACGACACCCCCGGCCAACTGGCGCCAGGACACCAATGACGCTTCGGGCAATTTCTCGGACTGGGTGTTCTCGAACTCGACGACTCCCGGCGGAGGCGGCCCCTCGGCGGACCACACGACGGGAACAGGTTTTTATCCGTACGTGAACGATGCCGGCAACCACATGGCGGTCAACCTGATCTCGCCGTGCCTCGACCTGACTTCTTTGACGACTCCCGCCCTCACGTTCTGGGTCTACAGCAACAACCTCGCCACGCCGACGACGGCCAATGAGAACTTCCTCCATGTCGACATCATCACCTACCCGGGGCCGGTGGTGATCCCCGACGCCATACCGGCCATTGGGCACATCACGGCGGACTGGCGGCCCCAGTTCGTGGACCTGACTCCCTACGTCGGCCAGACGATCCAGATCCAATTCAGAGGCTCCAGCGATGGAGGCGGGACCTCCCACGACCTCGCCATCGACGACGTGATGGTCGATGACTTCACCGCTTCCCCGGGGCAAGCGCCCCAGCCGGGTATCGCCGTCCTGGACATCAATAACGCACAAGACGTCATCGGCTTCACCGTGCCCAACGGCGTCAACGGCCCCTTTTTCGCCAACGCATCCGTGCAGGGCTCCATCGATTTCCACTTCGAGGGAAATCCCAACCAGGCCATCGTTCTTTTGGCCGGCAACCTCAACGTCGCCAACGTGACGTTTCCGGGAGTCGGGATTCTGGACATCGGCGGCCCGCCCAACACGGCAGGCATCCCCACCGGCATCGCACTGCTGGCGGACGGAACGCAGCTCGGCCTTCCTGATTTCTTCTTCAGGACCGACGCCGCGGGGATCGCCGACATCTCGTTCGGGACGCCGAATCTCCCCCCGGGCATCCTCACGACCTTCCAGGCCGTGATCCTCGCTCCCGCCCCGCAACTGGCCGGTATCACCAACGCCGTCGAACTCACGATTACGCCTTGAGAGAGAGAGGAAAAAGCAACATGCAGATCAGCAAACACATCGCTCCCGTCGTCGCCACCGCCCTCATCGTCGTGCTTTCGGGCTCGGCAGCCGCCCAATCGAGCCTGACGACGACGTTCATGTCCAACAACGGTCAGGCGGGCAACATGTTCGACGTGGTCGCCTCGACGCCCATCATCCTGTCGACCTTCGACGTCAATGTCGACGCCGGAAGCTGGAACATAGAAATCTACACCGTCATTCCGGACCCGAATGCCACGGGCACGATGGGGTCGATGCAGCAAAACGCCAACACACCGACGGATCCGATGCAGTGGAATCTCGTCGCCACGGTCTTGAACGTCACTTCGGCTGGCGTCAACATGCCGACCCCTCTCGGGCCGGGAATCGTGTCGATCAACCTCGCACCGGGGGAGACACGCGGTCTCTACATCACGGTGGTCGGCGCACCGGCCATCAACTACACGAACGGCAGCAACTTCCAAGGCGTCGCCGCTTCCGACGCGAATCTGACGATCAACGAGGGATTCGGGGTCGCCTACGCGTTCGGCGCCATGTTCGGCGGACCGACACCGGGCTCGGTCTCCCGGATCTGGAACGGCACGATCTACTACAGCCCCGCCTTTGCAGACGACCTGTGGTGCGAAAAGCTCATAGCCCCCGTGACTCCGGCGAATCAGTGCGATGTGCTTGGCAACGCCGAGGCGGTCACCGTTCAGGTTCGAAACTCGGGACTGAACACCATCGCCGCCGGCACGCAGGTCACCTTCGCCTACTTCGTCGACAACGGCACCGCCATATTCGAGGTCCACAACCTCGCGAATACGCTGATGACCGGCCAAACGGAGCAGATCACATTCAACGGCACGATCGACCTCTCCACGCCCGGCATGCACACGGTTCAGGTGTTCTTGACCTACGCTCCCGACCAGAACACGGCCAATGACTCCTTCAACGTGAGCGTCAATTCTCCGTCTCCGACGTATCTCTCGAACTACCCCGTGTTGGAATCGCTGGATACGTTCGGAGCCGTGCCGGGATCATCCGCCCCGCCCCCGCTCTACGAGCAGGAAACGACCGACGGGGCCACGGATTGGTTGTTCGAAACCGCCGCCGCACCCAACAACGGTCAACCCGGCTCCGACCACTCCGGGACCGGCTTCTACGCCTACTGCGACGACACGAACACGAACGAGTCCGCGGTTTCGCTGCGGAGTCCCTGCCTCGATCTGGCCGCAGCCACCAATCCGGCCCTCAAGTTCTGGCTGTACAGCAACAACACGAATGCGGGCGGGGCTTCGGTCTCGGAGAACTTTCTCCACATCGACGTCCTCACCTACCCCGGAGGCATCCCGGTCCTCGACATCGTGCCCCCCATCGGACACTTGGGGGCCGGTTGGCAGGCGCAGGCGATCAACCTCTCGGCGTTCCTCGGACAAGTGGTGCAGATCCGCTTCCGGGCGCAGATGGACGGTGGCGGCAACGATCACCACATCGCCATCGACGACATCGAGTTCTTCAACCTCATCACCAGCAACGGGCAGGCACCCCAACCCGGCTTGGCGGAATTCGACATCAACAACGCCGTGGACGCCAACAACTTGCCGGTCAGCTTCGGCTCCAACGGCCCGTTTGCCGCGAATGCCCGGACGGGGGATCCCTTCACCATGACGTTCATGGGGCAACCGGACCAACCGATCGTTCTTCTGGCGGGACCGCTCTCGACGGGCTTGGCCGTCTTCCCCGGCATCGGGCAACTGGATCTCGGGACGGGACTCGACCCCATGACCGGTCTTCCGACGGGGATCATTGTCGTGGGCGACGGCACCCAGATCGCCCTTCCCGACTTCTTCTTCCGGTTGCAAGTCGACGGAACTCAGACCATCACGTTCCCGACGCCGCCCTTGCCGCTGGGCAACTTCCTCACTTTCCAGGCCTTGATCCTCACCGGAGGACCGGCGGTCCTGGCGGCATCCAACGCGGTCGACGTCACCATCGTTCCTTGAATTCGATCGCAGCGATGACCGGCACGCGAGGGAGGAGCGTCGCTCTGGCGGCGCTCCTCCTGTTCTTGGGGCCGGCCGGAACACTCGTCGCTCAAACCGTACTCCAGGTTCCCGCGGGCTTCTCCACGATTCAGTCGGCAATCGTCGCGGCCCAGGGCGGCGAAGTCATCCTCGTCCAGCCTGGCGTCTACGCGGAGAACGTGGACTTCATTGGCAAAGCCGTCGAATTGCGCTCCGTGGCGGGGCCGGCGGCCACCGTGATCGACGGAGGGCAATCCGGCTCGGTGGTGTCGTTCGTGAATGGCGAAGGCTCGGGCGCGCATCTTGTCGGCTTCACCCTCACGAACGGCCTGGCGGCCGAAGGTGGCGGCATCCATTGCGCCAACAATTCCTCCCCCACCATCGACGACTGCATCGTTCGTCTCAACATGGCCCTAGCGGGATACGGCGCGGGACTCGCCAGCGTGGACGCAGCCCCCCTCGTTCGCAACACGGTGTTCACCGGGAACTGGAGCATGGGGGGAGCTGGCGGCGCCGTGGCGTGCATCTTCGGGACCGGGCCGACGCTTGTGAATTGTACTCTCTACGGCAACCTGGCCGACTTCGGCGGCGGACTCTCGACGGCCAGTTCGTCTCCCACCCTCGTCAACTGCATATTGTGGTCGAATGCGCCCACCGAAGTGGACGCCGTGGCGTCCGCCGTGCTCTTCGACCACTGCGACGTGTCGGGCGGATGGACCGGAGCAGGTGCGGGAAACATCGCGTCGAACCCGCTCTTCGTGGACGGCGCCGCTGAAGACTTCCACCTCGCCAACGCCGCCTCTCCGTGCATCGACGCAGGCGTCACGATTCCCTCTCTTCCCACCACCGACTGGGAAGGAGACATCCGCGCGATTGCGGCCGCCCCCGACATCGGTGTGGACGAGGCCCACTTTTTCGCCCAGAATCCCGCGGCCGACGGCACCCTCACGAGCGGCTCCGGCTCGGCCGTCGATCTGCTTTTCGTGAACGGCACCGTGGGCGGAGTCCCTCGAATCGTGCCTCTCCCCGCCGGTTCGGCTCTCAACGTGTCCGTGGTGCAACCTCCTGGCAATCCCGCCCCGGCCCCCTTCGCCATCTTTGCGGTCTTGGCCGAACCGGACTACTTTGACGCTCTCGCCCTGCCGTTCGGCATCGGTGCGATGAGCTTCGCGCCGTGTCCGTTGGTTCCCACCCTTCAACCCTTCGTCTTCACCCTGGCCGGCACTGTGGGGCTCTCCGGTTGCCCCGCCGTCCTTCAGGCCTTCCCCGCTCCCTGGGGGTCGGGCCCCTTGTTCCTCCCCCCCTTCTCCTTCGACCTCACCCTCCAGGCCGTCATCGAAATGGCCCCCGGAGCCTTGGGAACGACGAACGCCGTCAGCCTGCACATCGGCTGAGAGGGACGCGCCCGCCCGGCGAGGTCATTCACGAGGTATTTGACTTCCGCCACCGCGATTCCGTAGTCTGAACCGTTGTCGCGCCTGGTCCGCCGTTGACTCGTCCAATTCGTTGACGCCAAGAAGCTTGGGAGAGGCCATGTTCCGTCCTCTGTCTGTCCTCGTCGTCCTTTGTTCCGTCCTCTTCACCACCGTCGCCGCCCAGACCTCCCAGGGCCTTCTTCATCCGGGAGAACCCGGTCCGGGTCCCATCCATCGATTTCTGGTCCCGAAGGGAGCCGGCGACATCAACGCCTTGCTCGGCTCGAACGAGGGTGTCGTCAGCCGACACGCCTACGAATCGTTCACCCAGTATCTCGTGGACGAACGGCTCGGCGATTGGACAGGCCTCCTTGCTGCAGCCGGAGGATTTCTCCGAGACGACATGGACTTCATCCCCGTGAGCGGTCACCTGCTCGACGGCGCGCACCCCATCGATTTGCTCAGCCGTCTTTCCGCGGAGTGGCTTCTGGGCGACATCGCGGATTCCAATGTCCCTGTCGACGCCGGGCTCTACCTGATCCAATTCGACGGGCCGATCGATGAATCGGACCGGAGTCGCATCGACGCCTTGGGGCTCGACGTGGTCCAGTACATGCCGTTCAACGCCTACGTCCTCTCACTTTCTCCCGAGGAGGCCATCATGCTCGAGGGCCTCTCCGCATCACTCCCGTCCATGCGCTTGGCGATCCCTTACCATCCGGCTTTCCGCGTCACACCGTCGGTGCGCGAGGCCGCCCGGACGACAAGTGGCGTGCTCCTCCCGATGACCGTCCAACTCGTCGATGGAGATGGCGTGCGTTCCGCCATGGATTTCATCGGGTCTCTGGGCGGTCGCATCCTCCACCAAGTGAAGGTGGGGCCCTACATCAACCTCATGGTGGACCTGGATCCCGCCCAAGTCCGCGAGCTCGCGCATCATCCCCGTGTCTTCGCCATCGAGGAGCGTCACCCTCGCAAGCGTCTGGACGAACGGCAGGGTCAGATCGTCGCGGGAAACGTCAACGGTGCGAGTCTCGGTGGGCCGACCTATCTTGCATGGCTCTCATCGCAGGGCTTCAACGCGAGCCAATTCTCCTCGTTCTCCGTCAACGTCGTCGATGACGCGACGTCTCTCAGCGGACATCCCGACCTGCCGTCGTCGAGGATCGACTTCCAGTTGAACCCCACGTCGCAGAGCGGAGCGCAGGAGGGCCACGGCTTCCTCAATGCCCACATCATTGCAGGCTTCAACAACGGCACGGGGAGCGCCGTCGAGGACTCCGGGGGCTACAACTACGGTTTGGGGATCGCTCCTTGGAGCCACGTGGGGTCGACCGCCATCTTCGGCAACGGCAACGCCACGGGGACATCCTGGGAGAGCACGGCCTATTCGCAGGGAGCCCGGATCTCGAGCAACTCATGGGGATTCGGCGGCCCCATAACGGACTATGATTCCAGCGCGCAGGAGTACGACTTCATCGTCCGGGACGCACGAGGAACGCAGTCGGGACTCCAGGAACTGAGCGTCGTCTTCGCAGCGGGGAACGACGGCCCCGGGCCGAACACGGTCGGTTCTCCCTCCACGGCCAAGAACATCATCACCGTCGGAGCCTCGGAGAACGTGCGCCAGACCGGAACGGACGGCTGCGGAACCGGCAACGGGGAAGCCAACAACGCCAACGACCTCGTCGGCTTCAGTTCGCGGGGCCCCGTCAACGCCTCGGGAGGGGACGGTCGCTGGAAACCCGAGATCGTCGCGCCGGGAACCCATATCCAAGCGGGCGTTCCCCAGAGCAACTACAACGGCCTCTCGGTCTGCGATCAGTACTTCCCCTTCGGACAGACCCTCTATGGGTGGTCGAGCGGTACGAGCCACTCCACGCCGGCGGTTGCGGCCGGTGCGGCCCTCATCTACCAGGATTCCCTGAACAACGGTCTCGGAGCCCCCAGCCCCGCACTCCAAAAGGCGATCCTCGTCAATACGGCCGAGTACCTGACGGGGACCGGTGCGAACGACACACTACCCAGCAACAAACAGGGTATGGGAAGAATGAATCTGGGTCGGGCCTTCGACGGTACGCCCAAGATTCGCGTCGACCAGACCCAGATCCTCTCCACGACCGGCTCCTCGCACACGGTCACCGGAAGCGTCCAGGACCCGTCGAAGCCCTTCCGAGTGACCCTTTGCTGGACCGATGCTCCCGGCCCCACCACGGGGGCGCCCTGGGTCAACAATCTCGATCTCACCGTCACCATCGCCGGAACAACGTATCGGGGCAATCGCTTCTCCGGAGCCCTCTCCACCACAGGCGGCACGGCCGACGTGCGCAACAATACGGAATCCGTGTTCCTCCCCGCCGGTACGACCGGTAGTTTCACGGTGACCGTCACGGCGACCAATATCGCGGGAGACGGTGTACCGGGCAATGCGGACTCCACGGATCAGGATTTCGCGCTCTTCATCTACAATGCCTCCACGGGAGGCCCCGTGGCGCCCGTCGCGGACTTCACGGGGACGCCGACGTCGGGAACGGCGCCCCTCACCGTCACCTTCACGGATCTGACCACCGGCTCACCCTCGAGTTGGAGTTGGAGTTTCGGCGACGGCTCCACATCGACCGCGCAGAACCCCACCCATACGTACTCCGCCACCGGAAGCTACGCCGTCACGTTGACGGCCACGGGCCCGGGGGGCACGGACTCGAACACGAAGAACAACTACATCACCGTGTCCCCCGCCCCCGCCCCCGGAATCCAGGACGGCGACTTCGAAAGTCAGACGTCCGGGGCCGCACCCTCGGGGGCCTGGACCGTCGACTTCGGAACCGGTCACGTGATCAATCCAACCGGTGGAACGAGCAGCGACAACGGCCTGCCGTCCTCCGGTTCGAAGTGGTGCGAAGTCGCAGCGGACAGCACGAACGATGCCACACCTCCTTCCAATCCGGGAGGGACCACGACTCCCGCAGTCGGCGGAGCAGGCATCTCCCAGGCCTTCACGATCCCGTCCGGAAGCCATCTCCTTTCCTTCGACGCCGCATTCCTGCGAAACGAAGGCGCCAATCAGGCAACGTTCAACGACTGGATGAGCGTCGATATCTCGGACGGGACGACGGTCGTCAACCTGTATTACGCCGACACCTTCACTCCCGCTCCGCTGACGTCGTCGAAGTACGGCTACGCGATGACGGCCGTTCAGAACGTTTCCGCGGACCTCCTCGCGCTCTTTCCCGCTTCGACGAGTTCCACTCTCTTCACGATCTCCGTCCAGGTCGGCAACGGCGGGGACAACGTCCAACCCTCGAAGGGCTACGTCGACAATTTCGCCCTTACCTCTCCCGTCGGCGCGCCCACGGCGAGCTTCTCCGCCACTCCGACCTCGGGCAACGCTCCCCTCACGGTCGCCTTCACCGATACGTCGACCGGCTCCATCACTTCTCGCGTCTGGAATTTCGGTGACGGCACGACTTCCACCGCGACGAATCCCACCCACGTTTACGCGAGCGCCGGCGTCTTCACGCCCTCGCTCACCGTCGTCGGCCCTGGAGGCTCCGATACGTTTGCCGCGACCAACCTCATCTCCGTCGGAACGCCCCCGCCCACGGCGGACTTCGGGGCTTCTCCCCTCAACCCCTTGCCCGGGCAAAACGTCCAGTTCACTCCGCTGACCACGGGCGCCGTCACCTCCTATCTTTGGACGTTCGGGGACGGCGCGTCCTCGTCGCTCGCCAGTCCGGTTCACGCGTATCTCGCTCCGGGAAGCTACGACGTCACCCTCACGGTCACGGGGCCAGGGGGAACGGACTCGGTCACGAAACCGGGCTTCATCTCCGTTACGGCCGCGGGTGGGGAACGTATCTACGTCTCCTTCACGGCAACGACCACCTTGCCGGGTCTGGGCGCCGTGGAAGACGAAGACATCGTCTTTTACGACACGGCGACGGGAGTCTGGTCGATGTACATGGACGGCAGCGATCTGGGACTCAGCGGCACCGATGTCAACGCCTTTCACATCTTCCCCAACGGCGCCGTCGCATTCAGTATCGACAGCGCGTCGTATTCCCTGTCGAGTCTCCTCTTCGGGCCCAACGGGACGATCATGACCGAAAACGACCTCGCCTATTGGCTGCCTACCAGCACGGGATCGACGACGGCCGGGACGGTGTTTTTCATCTTCGACGGGAGCGACGTGGGGCTCGACACGAGTGCCGAAGACATTGATGGGCTGTACTTTGCGGCCGATGGGTCATTCCTGCTCATCAGCACATCCGGAGGGGGTTCCGTTCAAGGCGGGCTCAACTTCGCCGACGAAGATGTGCTCTTCTTCCTGCCTCAATCCTATTTCACGGCGACCAGCGGCTCGTGGCTGTTCGCGTTCGACGGGAGTGACGTCGCGCTCGGAGACGCAGGCGAGGATCTCGACGCGTTGCATTTCGACGATAGCAGCGCCATGCTGTTCTCCACGGACGGAGTCTTCTCGGCGACCGGCAGCACCGGGGCCGATGAGGACATCGCGCAGTTCGTCGGTCCCTTCGGAGTCACGACATCGGGAACGGTGAGCCTTTTGTTCGACATGTCCACGATGGGTGTTCCCGAGAGCGCGGACGTGGACGCCATGACGGTGATTCCAAATCCATAGCGAGGCGCCTTGCCGAGTCGTTCTACGAATGAGGACGCGCCGCCAGGCGAAACGACTCGCAGTGCACTCGACTCGGAAGCGGCAAAAAGAAGAGGCCCCGCGCCATCAGCGCGGGGCCTCTGTTCGTCGTGGCGTCCCCCCCCAGAGACGCGACGACGATGCTTGCTTCAACGAGGAGGAATGACTATTCTTGTTCCAGTCGTTCTTCCGATGATTGCATGGTAGAACGATGACATTACGGGACCTTTCTCGCGCCCGCCCTACATGGCAAGTCGTAGCGGCGGGCGATTCTATGTACGAAGGAATTCATGCCGACGACGGTCCTTTCTCGTGGTCGGAGAACGCTGCGTCCGCCACGCCCAGTGCCGCGTACATCCCGAACATGTCACCCGGGAAAGAACCTTGGCCCCTGGCACCCGTCCCACGGTCCACCGGACCCCATGTTCGGTATTCAGCAGATTCCTTAGCATTGGATCTCCGTACAAAACGTCGCATCCACAACATGGAGAGGCACGGACTGCCGAGAGGTTCCCGAAACCTCCAGAATCGTCGCGGTGACGATCTCACGAGAGTCGGGAGCGGAGCGCAGAGAAACAGCCATCCAGGTGTGCAACCCCGGGAACCTCGGGGGATTGGGGAGCCTCTCAAGGGTGACGGGGCGTTTCTGATCGGAAACCGACGAGAAAGGGGATTCCGGTGGCTGAGACCTCGAAACACCGGACGAATTCAAGCGGATTCGTCATTTTCACTGCGCTCTGGGCCGTCCTGACGGCCGGTTGCGTTCATCGGGAGGACTTCAATGCGCCCGTGCGGCCTCAGCCTCGGGCGGCCGCACTGCCCGAAGCTCTCAGCCTCCAGGGCCCGCTCACAGAGACGGTCGTTCTTCGAACGCTCGTCCGGAACAACCCCGGATTGGCTGCGATCGAAGGGAAAGCCCGGGAGGCGGACGCTGCCGTCGACCAGGTTCGGGCAGCCTTCTACCCGGTCCTCGACGCAGGCGTGAACTACCTCCGCGCCGACGCTCCCTCGGCTTACTTCTTCAAGAGGATCGACGCCCGCAAGCTCCGCTTTCAGGGCACGAACTTCAACGATCCTGGCGCATTCAGTGACGTCGAGGCCGGGCTGAACTTCCGGTGGAATCTCTATGCCGGTGGGAGAGACCAGCTCCGAAGCTGGGCGGCGGAGGTGGGTGCGGAAGGCGTTCGAGCTCAACTCGCAGCCCTCAAGAACCATCTGGCTTCCCAGGCCCTTCTCTCGATGGTCCACGTGCGGCTGGCCCGAGCCCTCGCGGCCGCGCACGAGCAGAGCGTGCGTTCGGTCGAGGCGCAAATCAAAGAGGCGCGCATTCGCGTGGAGGGTGGGACGCTGCTTCGCAGCGATCTGCTCTCCCTGCAGGTGCGGCTCGCAGAAGCGAAGGAACGTCGCATCCGGTCGGAACTCGCAGAGCGCCGCGCGGAAACGGCGTTGCGGGAGCTGCTGGATCTTCCAGCGGACACCGAACTCGACATCCCTGACGAGAGTCACCTCGTCCCGGATCTTCCTCCCGACGCCGAAGCCGCCCTCGAGAAGGCATGGACGGCGCGAGAAGACCTGCGAGCCGCACGTCTTCTCGTCAAGGCGCGACGGTTGGAAGTCGAAGCAGCCGCGCGGGCTTGGCTCCCGACGCTCGATCTCGAAGCCAGACTCTACGGCAACACCGCTGA
Source organism: uncultured Planctomycetia bacterium (assembly GCA_964559135.1). Classification (GTDB taxonomy): domain Bacteria; phylum Planctomycetota; family DRQF01; genus DRQF01. Next base: position 12,495 of record CAZLGG010000028.1, on the reverse strand, counting down.
AACGAGCCTCGACTTCGGCGAAGCCAACTGGACCGTGGGCCTGGGCCTGGGCTATCGGGTCGCCGACGGCGGTGCTCGAAGCGCGGCACTCCAGCGGGCCCGAGCCGCGCTCGACACGGCCCTGGCCGAGAGTCGCCGTCTCGAGGCATCCGCCGCCCGCCAAGTTCGAGACGCCTGGCTGGCGATCACAGAGGCCGAGCAGCGCCTGGAGGTCGCTCGACTTGCCCTCGCCGCGGCGGAGGAGAGTTTTCGCCTGGTGACGGCCCAGTACGAAGGCGGCGCCGCCACCATCACCCGTTACCTCGAGGCCGAATCGCAGCGAACGGGGGCTCGATCTCGAGAGATCGCGGCCAGGCTCGATCTCGAGGCCGCCCGGATCGGCGCCGCCGGCGCACTCGGATTCTGGAATTCTCTCGAGGCCCCGTCGAAGGAGTCCGAATCGAAATGAAAAAGCTCATCTCATTCCTCCTGTTCGCCATCGTCGTTCTCGCGGTCGTTCTCTGGGCGGCCGGCGTCTTCCGGACCGGGCAGGTGCCTCCCGGACACGGGTCTCCTCCACGGGAGAGGGTGCGCCCGACCGACCAATTCGTGACGGTCGTCGAAGCACCGCTGCCCGTCACGGAAATGGCCACGGGAACGGTTCGCTCCCGACACTCCGTTCGCGTCGCCGCCCGCATCCCGGGCCGCATCGAGGAGATCCGGCGGCGGGCCGGTGAAAGCGTGAAGAAAGGTGAAGTCTTGGTCGTGATCGATGACCGGGACCTCCAAGCCCGCCTCGCTCAGGCGGGAGACGCACTCACTTCCGCGGAAGCCGCGGCAGCGGCCGCCCGGGAGCAAATGACGCAGTCGGAAGCTCGCCGAGTCCTCGCGACGAAGCGTTATCACCGCATCCAGGGATTCTTCGAAAAGAAAGCCGCGACGTTGGAAGCCCTGGAGATCTCGGAAGCGGAATTCCTCGAGGCCAAAGCCGCCGTTGCCGCAGCCTCTGCGGCCGTGGCGTCGGCCGACGCACAGGTCGCCAGGGCCAAGGAGGTCGTCCGCGAGGCGCAGGTCGCTCTGGGATATGCCCGCATCGTCTCCCCCATCGGCGGCGTCGTCGCGGAAAGGCAAGCGGAAGTCGGCGACCTCGCCTTCCCCGGAAGAACGCTCCTGGTCATCCACGACCCGATGAAGCTCCGCCTCGAGGCTCGCGTTCGCGAGAGCTTGGCGGCGGCACTCGAAGTGGGGGCGTCGCTGACCGTTCAGCTCGCCTCGCTGAAACGTGAACTGACGGGAACTCTCGACAGGGTCCTACCCTCTGCCGACCCCCTCAGTCGCACATTCGAGGCCCGCGTCAATTTTGATCCGATCCCCGGTGCCCACCCCGGGATGTTCGGACGCCTCGAAATCCCCGCGGGTGAACGCATGGCGATCCGGGTCCCGTCGAGCACCGTCAAACGGGTCGGCCAGGTCGAAAGCGTCCTCGTGCGACGTGGCGAGGAACTCGAGGTCCGGTTGGTGACGTCAGGGCACGTCTTCGACGACGGCACCGTCGAGATCCTCTCTGGATTGTCCGATGGCGAAGAGGTGCTCTTGAAAAGAGGCGACACGCAATGACCGCCAGGGACTCGATCGACTCGGAGAGCCTCGTCCAACGCATCGTCCACGTCTTCGTGCGAGGGCCGCTGGCGCCCCTGCTCCTCGTCGTCGCCACGGCAGCGGGAATCGCGGCGGTGATGTTGACGCCGCGGGAGGAAGAACCGCAGATCGTCGTGCCAACGGCCGATGTGTTCGTCTCATTTCCCGGAGCGAACGCCGAAGAGGTGGAGAAACTCGTCGCGACTCCGCTCGAGCGCCTCCTTTGGCAGGTGGAGGGCGTCGAACACGTCTATTCGGTTTCTCGACGCGACGGAGCCGTGGTGTCCGTAAGGTTTTTCGTGGGCGAAGATCGCGAACGCGCTCTCGTCAGACTGATGAGCCGAATCGAGGGCCACCGCGACAAGGTCCCTCCAGGCGTCGCCGGTTGGGTGGTTCGCCCCGTCGACATCAACGATGTGCCCATCGTCTCCCTCACCCTTTGGTCCGAAACCGTCGACGGGGCCGGGCTGCGACGTCTGGCCGAAGAAATGGCAGCACGCCTCGATGCGGTGAAGGATCTCTCCCATACCGAGATCATCGGCGGGCACCCCAGGGAAGTCCGGGTCGAAGTCGACCCCGAGGCTCTCGCCGCGCACGGCCTTTCAGCCCTCGAGGTGCAACGTTCGGTGCGCGCCGCCGATGCTGCTCTCAGGGCGGGAGCCTTCGACCGCGGAGATCGAAGGATTCCCGTCCTCGCGGGGCCATTCATAGGGACGTCCCAGGAAGTGGGCGACCTCGTGATCGGAGCGTTTCAAGACCGACCGGTCCACCTGCGCGATGTCGCCAGGATCATCGATGGGCCCGTGGAACCGTCCACGGCCACACGCATCACCTTCGGTCCGGCATCAGAAGGAGACGCTGCAAAGGGGACTCCCTTCCCCGCGGTGACTCTCGCCCTGGCCAAGAAGCGAGGTACGAATGCCGTCGTCGTCGCCGAGAAAATTCTCGCCCGGGCGAAGGAGGTCGGAGAATCCATTCTCCCCTCTTCCGTCCACATGGAGGTCACGCGAAACTATGGGCGCACGGCGGATGCCAAGGTCGACGAACTCTTGGAGGAACTCCTCTTCGCCATCATCACGGTCATCGCCCTCATCGCCTTCGCCTTGGGGGCGCGGGAAGCCCTGATCGTGGCGGGCGCCGTTCCCATCACGTTTGCCCTGACGCTCCTGGTCAACCTCTTGGCCGGATACACGATCAACCGCGTGACACTGTTCGCGCTCGTTCTCTCGCTCGGCCTCGTCGTGGATGACCCGATCGTGGATGTCGAAAACATCTATCGCCATTTCAAGAGGAAGAAGCTACCTCCGTTGCAGGCAGTCCTCGTCGCCGTCAACGAGGTCCGACCACCGGTGATCGTGGCGACGCTGGCCGTGATCGTCTCATTTCTGCCCATGCTCTTCATCACCGGAATGATGGGGCCTTACATGCGGCCGATGGCCGTCAACGTGCCCGTGGCCATGCTCATGAGTCTGATCGTTGCCTTCACGGTCACGCCGTGGATGTCCTACCTGATCCTCAAGCCCATCTATGGAAAAGGTGGCAAGGAGAAAGAGGAAAAGGTCGGCATCGGAGGGCGCGCTTACGAGCGCATCATGTGGGCCCTCCTCGAGAAGCGCTGGAGCCGATGGGCTCTCGTGGCGGTCATCATGGCCCTCATGGGATTCGCGGGAGGGTTGGTCGTCAAGGGCAAGGTGCCTCTCAAGATGCTCCCGTACGACAACAAGAGTGAATTCCAGGTTCTCCTGGACATGCCTGAAGGGACGACCCTCGAGCGCACGGACGCCGCCCTTCGCGACGTCGAACGCTATCTTGCGGGCGTCACGGAGGTGCGGGATCTGGAGGCGTATGTCGGAACGGCGAGCCCCATCGATTTCAACGGCCTCGTCCGTCACTACGGATTGCGTCAGAGCGCACATCTCGCGGACATCCGCATCAACTTGGTCGAAAAAAAGGAGCGCGAGCAACAAAGTCACGAGATCACGCTGCGGATCCGCAAGGACCTCGAAGCGATCGCGGCACGGCATGGAGCGGCTCTCAAGATCGTCGAAACACCGCCGGGACCACCGGTTCTCTCCACCATCGTCGCCGAGGTCCGTGGTGCGCCGAGCTTGACCTATGACCAACTCGTGGAGTCCAGTCGCGACCTCCGCCGTCGCCTCGAAGGCGAGGAGGGCGTCGTCGACGTGGATGATTTTTCCGAAGCGACCCATGGACGCGTCGACTACATCCTCGACAAGGAAAAGGCGGCTCTTCATGGAGTCGCCACGGAGCTGGTGACGCGGACGCTCGCCCTCGCACTCTCCGGCGCCATGGCGGCGACCGTCCATCAGCCCGGCGAACGACAGCCTCTCGCCCTGCGCCTTGTGGTGGATCGACCGGGACGCAGCGGAGTCGCCGAGTTGAAGCGGCTCGAGGTAAAGGGGGCAAACGGCAAGCTCGTGTCGCTCGGAGAGTTGGGTGAGTTCCATGAGGTGGTCGAAGAACAACCGATCTGGCACAAGGACATGGAACGACTGTGCTACGTCGTGGCCGAGATCGCCGGCCGGCCGCCGGCCGACGTCGTCTTCACGTTGAGTGACGGAATCATCGACCGCCCCCTCCCCCATGACGCACAGGCCGATTGGAAGGGCGAAGGGGAGTGGAAAATCACCGTCGATGTCTTCCGAGACCTCGGCATCGCCTTCATGGCGGCGCTTGTGGGGATCTATGTGCTCCTGGTCTGGGAGACGCGATCGTTTTCCCTCCCAGCTCTCATCATGCTGGCCATCCCCTTGACCGCCATCGGCATCATGCCAGGGTTTTGGCTCCTCAACCTTTTCACGGCCAAGCCCGTCGGCGGATTCGAAAACCCGGTGTGGTTCACGGCCACGGGCATGATCGGAATGATCGCCCTCGCGGGGATCGTGGTCCGCAATTCGATCATCCTGGTGGACTTCATCAAGAATCGGGTCAAAGACGGGCTCCCGCTCGACGAAGCTGTCGTGCAAAGCGGTCGACTGCGCCTCAGACCCATCATCCTCACCGGCGGCGCCGCGATGCTGGGCGCCTGGCCGATCACCCTCGACCCCATTTTCTCAGGCCTGGCGTGGAGCCTCATCTTCGGATTGTTCGCCTCCACGGCGTTCACGATCTTCGTTATCCCGACGGCCTACAAGGTCTTCTTCGGAAAACAGCTGCTGAAGAGCCTCGAGGAATCGGAGGAGTAGAGACGAGAGGGCCGTCGGGTCAACTGGCCCGGCGGATTCCCATCTTCTCGTGAATCTTCTCGACGAGCGCCTTCGGTAGCGTGCCCGTGCCGAGCCGGGCACACAGATCGTGTGCGAGGTCCAACGAAGCGAAGACCTCGCGACAGCGCTCACAGATGATGTCGTCATCCGGGAAGGCGACGCCGCGATCGAGAGCCTCCTGCTTGGCCTTCAAAAGGTCCAGACAGACCTGCCGTGAGTAGGCCACGGGCTCGGCGGGACGACGCGGGATGTGCTCCTCGATCGCAGCACGCAACTTCATGCGAGCCCGATGAAGTCTCGTCTTCACAGTGGCGGGCTTGATCCCCAGAATCGCTGCGACGTCATCCACCGAGAATCCCACGATGTCCTTCAGGACGAGCGGAATGCGAAAGTTCATGGGCAACTCGGCAACAGCCTCCTCCATACGCTCACGGCCTTCCTGCATCAGGAGATCCTCGAGAACCGAGGCCCGCTGGCGCCGAACGTCGGGCATCTCCGAGGCGCCGAACGGCGAAAGCTCTTCCAGCGACGCCATGCGTTCGGGCTCTCCCTTGCGCCGGCGATGCATCCGCTGACAGGCTCTTACGGCGATCGTCCAGAGCCAGCTCGAGGGGTTCGATCGGCCCTCGAAGCCGTCCCAAGAGCGCCAAGCCGTCAAGAACACTTCCTGGACGAGATCGTCCGCATCCTCCTCGCTGCGACAGATTCGACGCGCCAGAGCATGAAGACGGCCGCCGAACCGACTGAGAAGCTCCGGCACGGCTTCCTCTCGCGGATCGCCCGCCTTCGGAAAGTCTCGGTCCTCTTGCGCTAAACTGTGGTCGGCCATGGGCCCATCGTATCTCGGGACGCGGCAACTTCATAGCGGGGCCATCATCGTGAGCGAGACGGATGTCGTCATCGGAGTCGACGTGGGAGGAACCCACCTGAGATGCATCGTGGCCAGGCCTACGGGAGATGTCATCGAGGCACGATCCGGCGATTCGGCCCCTCCCGGTGAGATCGGCGCCCTGTTGAGGTCTCTTGACGCTGGATCGCGGAATCCCGCGGCCGCTGTACACATCGCGGCCGCAGGCGTCGCCTCACCCCAGCGGGAGGCCGCATTCCGGAAGGCTCTGAGCGAATCCTCAGGCATTGCCGCCGATCGCATATCCGTCGGCACGGACGTCGAGGCCGCCTACCGGGCGGCCCTGGGCCGGGAGACGGGGATTTTACTCTTGGCTGGAACCGGGTCCATCGCATGGGGGCGTGGCCCGGACGGTCGAACCGCCCGTCGCGGCGGCCTGGGGCCGGTTCTCGACGACCGGGGCTCGGGATTCGATCTAGGTCTGCAAGCGCTTCGGTCGTGTGTCGGGACACTCGATGGCGTTCTCCCTTCCACGGCGCTCACCCGGCGGATCGTGGACGCGTTGGGGCCTGTCGATGCACGAAGCCTTGCCGGCTGGGCGGGTGCACTGAACCGTCGACGCAGGCAGATCGCGGCCCTGTCGGTGGACGTCATGGACGCTTGGCGCGCTGGGGACGCCGAAGCTCGAGCGTGGGTCGAGAGGGGCGCCGCGGAGCTGGCACGACTCGTGCGAGCCGTCGCGAGAGAACTCGAAATGACGTCTCCCACGGTTGCCCTCGCCGGAGGCGTACTCGAGGGCGCCGGGGATTATGCCGACCTCGTGAAATCCGTCCTCGGCGACGGTGATCTGAAGGCGACGTTCGTCAAGAGCATCCTTCCCCCCGTCGCAGGGGCGGTCCTCATCGCCCTCGACCGACTGAACGCTCGAGACGGGGAGACGTCACGGGCCACCCTTCGGCGGACGATGCCGGGCACGTTCGCCCCGCTTCAACCGACGGTCTGACAGTGAAGAGACCGGAATGCATCGTACGCCGTCGCCAGAATACATCCCCGGTCCGATGCCGAAAGACCCACAAAATCCAGTTCAGTGGCGTTCGCCGCCCCGAGAAACGCCTCCTCGTCGGCTTCCGACAGGTACAGGTCGAGGCGGTGGATGAAACTCACGAACGCCGCCTGCCGCGGGTGTTCATCGTTCTCGTAGTAGCGGTGGTGACAGGAAGCGACGGACACGAGGTCCGGGGAGAGTCCCCATTCCGCAGCCATCGCTCCACCGACCAACTCGTGGTTGCGATAGAGGGCATCGCCCACGACCCCGGTGTGGACGAGATCCAGCAGGGTGCCGTCCCGGCGGATCTCTTGGCTGAGGAGATCCATCATCGCCACCTTCCCGATGTCGGAGAGCAGCGCCAAGAGAAACGCCTCCGCGGGTTCGAGGCCGAACATCGGCGCCACGGCGCGGCCCATCTCGCCCACGGATCTCGCCTGTCTCCATACCTCTGAAGCGTATTTGAGGAGTTTGCGGTCACGAAAAACCGTCCCTTTGAACGAGAGGGCGAGGACGAGCCCGCGAAGGCCTCGAAATCCGACCCTTCGGACAGCATCGCCGACGGTTCGCAGCGAGAGGGGAGCCCCATAGAGGGGAGACGAAGCCAATCGTAGTACCTCGCCGCACAGGGAGGGATCGGTCTCGATGACCTCTTCGAGGCTCTCGATGTCGGCGTTCGCATCGCCCAGGAGTTCCATGATCTTCAGGGCCGTCTCGGGAAGCTGCGGCAAGACCAGGTTCCCACTTTCCACGCGGCGGCGAATGGACTCCGAGAGCCTGTCGTCCAGTTCAGCTTGGTCGACGATTTGCAGGGCGTGGCCGTCCAGGTTTCCCTGTCCGTCCAGAGACGACGGCTGAAACCCGCATGAAAAATCGATGGAGACACTGTCTTGGGAACCGGGCATACGAAAGACCTCGACGCCTTCTATCGGCGCGAGCGCGGCACGATGTCGACCGCATTTTTATTCACGGACAATGTCAATGATTCTGAAGGCTACCCCTCCGAGATTCCGAAAGGAAGATTGGAAGTCTTCCATCGAATCGAGGCGAACGTTCCCATGTCAAAGACCAAAAGCCCTACCTTCCGACGTCGCAAGTACATCGTTGACCGGTCTCTTCAATCCTCGATGGCGACGACGCTGCTGGGCATCCTCTGCGTCTTTGCGCTTCTGTTCACGGCTGCTGTCCTCATCATGCCGTCCGATCGAGCCTTCGACCTGGTCTCGGGAGAACAGGTTCGGAACTTGATACTTGGTGTCAATGGAATCTGGTTCTTCGCAATTGGAGCGGGTCTCGCCGTCGTCACGATCCTTCTGACTCATCGCGTCGCCGGTCCGGCTTGGGTTCTGCGCCAGGCGATCGACGCCATGATCAGGGGCGACTTCAGCTACCGAACGTCCATCAGAAAAAAGGATTATCTGCAAGGGCTCTCCGAAGCGACGGGACGACTGAAGCTGCATCTCGAAGCATCCGCGCGAAGACGCTCGGAGCTCCTCGATCGCCTCGAAGAGGCCATCGATCAAGACGACACGGATAGGGCACGGCGCGTGATACGCGTTCTCCGATCCAAGACCCCCGTCCGCTCCATGCAGGTTCGGAGCCGTGAATGAGACCTCCGGCTCCCTTTGTCTTCGAAGGCGGCGCCGCGCCGGCTCGTCCAGACCGGAGTCCGAGCAGTGGGTTCACACTGCTCGAGCTTCTCATCTCGGTGGCGATCCTCGCCCTTGCGCTCGGTGGCGTCTACTCGTGGTTCCTCTCGACGACACGCGCCGCCGGCGTCGTCACGACGAAAAGTGAACTCAGTCTGAGCGCGACCCGGGCGATCGATAGAATCGCCGCAAGACTCCTCCCGGCCGGATTGGAAACCCTCTTCCCACCACACCCGACCGCCCCGTTGGGCACGTCATCCCTCACCTTCAATCGGAGCCAGGGTTTCGTCAACGCGCAGAAGACCTGGGAGAGTCCGACGACGATCGAGTTTCGTCTGGCACCCGGCGAAACGGATGATGGATTGGACAATGACGGCAACGGCATCGTCGACGACGGACAGGTGATTCTCACGGTCCGCGCGGGGCAAGCCGACGAGCAGGAGATCGTTCTTTGCGGAAGCGTCAAGAGGTACTGGGGGACGGAAATCGCCAACGGTATGGATGACAACGGGAACGGTCTGGTGGATGAGCCGGGGCTCAGTTTCGAGCTCACTGGCGACAAAATCATCGTTCGTCTGTCGATGCAGGCTCTCACATTCGGGGGAAAGCTACTGACCGCCGATGTGGAAACATCCGTACGGCTGAGGAATTGAGATGCCAACCATGATCGAGAAGCCCGAACGCCCGGACAGTGGAGCAATCGCCGTCTACGTCCTACTGGCCGGCGTCGTTCTCGTGATGGCCATGGCTGGAATCCTTCGCTCTGCAAGGACGTCCTCCGATGAGGTCCGCGAGACGGTGGACAAGGAGCAGGCCTTCTATACGGCGGAGGCGGGCATCGAAGCAGCCATTACGGACTTACTGGCCGGAGGAAACGGCGGTTTGGGCGCGCCGGACCGGCCGATACCGTTCCTTAGAGGTTCCTTCTGGGTCCGTTCCGAGACCCTGACGGCGGGAGAGATCAGATTGACCGCGACATCGGCCTTGGGAACCCTCCGCCGCCGGGTCGAAGCGGTGATACGAGTCCACCGAGGCTCCGGAGCCCCGGCCGTGTTTCTCGGATCCGGGAGCGCCAAGCACCCGTTCGTCCTCGATGGCTGGGGAGATCGCGCGGACCGTGTCGTCGGGGGAGTCTATACCGCCGGGGATCTCCTCTTGGACGGCGACGCGACCTGCGACGGGCCGGTTGTTGCAGGTGGACGAATCGATGGCATGAACGGACTCGCGCATCGAACCCTCGTCGATCCCGATTTCACCACGTTCCCTACCACGTCGGCCGTCGCCGTCTCCGTGAAGGGGGACGCGAAGACCCCGGATTGGGTGAACGAAGCCCTGCTCCGCAACCCGGACGACCGTGAAGAGTTTTGGCAACTCACTCCAGGTGACGATTTCTTCGTCGACGCGGCTCGTCTGCGTGTCCCGCCGACTCCGGAAGGAATCGACGGTTGGCTGATCCGTGTGCCCGGAAACCTCTGGTTCGCGAGCCCCCATGCGGAGGAATTGGTCATTCGAGGACGAGACGGTCAAGGGTATCGTCTCACCTTCGTCGCGGAGGGATCGGTCTTCATCGCCGACGACGTCAGACTCGAGAACAGAGGGTCATCAGCCTTGGGACTCGTCGCTCTGGCCCAGGGTGGAGGCGACGGCTCGATCATCTTCTGCAGTCCGGACGTGGAAGACCGGGCTCCGCGGTTCGTTCAAGCTCATCTCGCCGCCGAGGACCGGATCTTGGGTGTCACGTGGCCTCCGGACGCATCGTTGACGATCCAAGGCACAGTCACCGCGCTCGAGGGCATCGAGCTGGGCGGCGGAGCCGAATTCACGCTTCGCGTTCAAGGACCCCAGGGCAAAGCAGCCCTCCCTCCGGCCCTCCCTCACGGGACCATACTGGCGACTTACGAAATACTCTCGTGGCGAGAGACGACTCCAGGTGGCGTCCGATGAATCGCGCGCTCTCCCTGGCGATGATCCTTTGGGTCTGCATCCCGGCGCTTGGTCAACGAGGTTCCGGCGACGCGACCGCTCTCCTGGCGAAAGTCCTGACAACGTCGAGGGAGCGTGGGATTCATGACGCAGATTCCGTAGGCGTCCTCCTCGCCTCATCGCCGCATGGCTCGTCAGAGACCCTTTGTCGACTCCTGTGGGAGGGCGTCCCCCCTGTCGGGAGTCAACGCCGTCCTCGCCGTCTCTCCGCGTGGGAGCAAGCAGCGGTTGTCGAAGCCCTCGGAAGACGGCCGGGTGGTGAACTCCGCCAGCTCCTCGAATCCCGCGCGATGACGGATTCTTCAACGACTGGGGCGAAGCTGGAGGTGATGAAGGTCATCGAACTCGCCGGGGGACGAGAGATGTTTCCGTTGCTGCTCCGCGTGGCGGGCTCATTCACGGCGCTCGAGCGGCGGCTCCCAGGCCCCCTGCGCGCCTTCGAAAGGGCAGCCGCCGAGCTGTTGCGCAGGGACCCCCGCTGCATCAAGGACTTGCGTTCCGTCACCTCCAAGCTGCCCGAAGAAGAAACCCTTCTTCTTGTCCAAGCCATGGGACGTGTCCAGGCGCGAGGGATCGATGACATTCTTCTCGGCCTACTGGGCCGGAGCGACGCACTCGACCGTTCGGCACTGGCCGCACTGCTTCGAGGCCCCCGGGGCCACCGTCCCAGCCTTGCCGCACGGAGCGCCCTGGCCCGTTGCTTGGAATCCGACCGCGACGACATCCGAGTCCTCGCAGCCCGCGTCGTCGCCAACCTCCATGAGGTCGACCTCACGCCACTTCTCATTCGCCTCCTCGGTGCGACGTCGCGTCGCGTCGCGAAGTCCGCCGAGAAGTCGCTGGTCATCCTCTCCAATCGTCGACTGGGATCGGATGCCTCGGCTTGGCTGGCTTGGTATGAGAGCGAGAAGCAGTGGATCGAGAACCGCTGGCCCGAGCTCTTGGAGAAAATTCTCGACTCCGAGAAAGGGGCATCGACCGGATCGTTTCGCGAGGCGCTTCTCCACCCTCTGTATCGGGACATCATCTCCAGAGACCTCGTGGACCTCCTTCCCGATGCGGACGAACCCCTCTGCCGAATCCTCTGCAGCTTCCTAGGGAACCTGAGATCGCCGTGGTCCGAGGACGGCCTCGTGAAATTGACTCACGACCCCAGACCTTCCGTCCGGACCGAGGCCGCGAAGGCTCTTCGCGTCATTCGGTCGAAGGCGCCCCATCGGTCCCGATGAACGCCTCGAGCGTCTGACCCAAGACATCCAATTGGACCGGCTTCGCAAGCATCTCGTTCATTCCCGACGCGAGGCATCGTTCCTTGTCGGCAGGCATCGCGCTCGCTGTGAGGGCGATGATCGGAAAATCCGCTCGAACGCCCGTCATGGCGCGGATTTCACGCGTCGCATCGAAGCCATCCATCCGCGGCATGTCGCAATCCATGATGATCGCATCGATGCTGCCCTGCTCGAAAACCGTGACCGCCTCGATGCCATCCTCGGCCACCACGACCTCATAGCCGAGCTTTTCCAGCATGCGACGCGCAACGGTGCGATTCACGGGATTGTCCTCGGCCAGCAGAATCCTCGGCCTTGTCGCAGCCGGGTTCGTTTCCGAGGCATCTGCTCGTGCCTCGGCGCCCGACTGACGCTCGGTCGCACCGCCTAAGTCTTGCAGGACGGCATCGAGCTCCCGACGACGAATCGGACGCGCAACGAGCCTCACACGATCGTCGGCGTCCAGGGCAGCCCTGGAGCCGCTGCGTCTCTCGGCGACGAGGACGAGAGGAGAATTCGGGCTCAGCTTCCGAACCAGAGAAATCATCTCTCGCTGCTCCTCGGAGCCTGCGTCGAGTACGATGATGTGCGGTTCTCCCAAGGCCGCGAAGTCGATGTCGCGAGCATCGCACTCCTCCCGCACTTCGAGGCCCGATCTCCGCAGTCGCGACGCCAGACCTTCGCGTCCTCCGGGAATGGGCGTGATGAGGAGGGCATGATTCCAGGGCTGCGAACCACGCGAATCGTCCGAGGCGATCGCCTCGATGGTGATCGTGAAGCGAAAGCACGAGCCCTCTCCCTCGACGCTCTCCAACGAAATCTCTCCTCCCATGATCTCCGTGAGCGTCCGGCAAATCGC
>CAZLGG010000027.1:21982-41200 GCA_964559135.1 uncultured Planctomycetia bacterium | reverse complement strand
CCGTATTCACCGTCACGTCCGCCGGACAGGTGATCGTGGGGGCTTCCATGTCCACCACCGTCACCATCTGCACGCACGTCGAGCTGTTGCCCGCCGCATCCGTTGCGGTCCAGGTCACCATCGTCGTCCCCAAGCCGAAGTTGGTCGGGGCGTCATTGCTGAAGGTCACCGCACCACAGGCGTCCGTACCGGTCGGCATCCCGAGAGAAACGTTGGCGGCGGAGGCACCGCACATCCCCAAGTCCGTACTGGCGTTGACGGCGGGTGGGCATGTCACGGTGGGAGCTGTCGTGTCCTGAATCGTCACGTTGGCCGTTGCGGAAGTCATGTTTCCCGATGTGTCGTGAATCGTGACAGTGACGGGAATCGTGGAGCCGACGTCGGAGCAACTGAAGGTGTTTGGCGAAACGGTGGAGGCTCCCAGGTCGAGGGCACAGTTGTCGGAACTCCCTGAGGTGTCGAAATCCGCCGCGGTGAGAGTCAAAGCGCCCATGGCATCCAAACTCGCCGTGAGGTCGGCCACCACGGCGACGGGCGGCATGTTGTCGACGACGGTGACCGTGGCCGTGCAGGAGTCGACGCCACCGTTGTTGTCGAAAACGGTGAGGGTCACCGTATTCGCGCCGAGGTTGGCGCAGGTGAACTCGAAGGGGGCCACGGCGAGCATGACCGAACCACCACAGCCATCGTTGCTGCCGTTGTCCACGTCGGCCGCCGTGAGGGAGGCCATGCCGTTGGCATCCAGGAAGAGCGTTGCGTCCTGACAGATAGCCTGTGCGGCCGGTGTGCATTGCGCGCTGGCGGCGCCCGGCAGTGCGGCCAGGCTGATCGCCAGGGCGACCAGAACGGCAAACAGTCGGTTGCGACACCGGGCTGTTTGGGGGGATGTTGCCAAACGTGTCATGAGAGAGCTTCCTCCTTGAGTCGATGGCCCAACTCGAAAACGAGCGGGCGCGTGGCGCGGCCATCGACGGACCTAGACGAAAAACCTCCACCTGACCTCGTCAGGGCCGGAAAGGTGGAGCGAACGAAGTGAAACGCGTCGGCGCGGACGATGCGCCAACACTTTGAATGGAACGAGATGAAGGGGCGGACGGCCGCCGGGCGGTGAACCGCTGAAGAGACGAAGGTCCCGTGGGGGGGCGATGCACATTCGTTTTGTCGTCCTGTAATCGGCAGCTTGGGTCCGCGCCTGCGTCGCGGGGGTTTGGATCGAAACCCGTGGGGTCATCACCGGAGCCATGGGGCCTCGATCACGAGGATCGAGGCGGTGATGCAGGGCATTAGACCCACCTCGATCGTCGATTGCAAGAGGTGATTGCTGTTTTCTTCCGAAAAAACGATTCTTTTTCAACGCGTGCGACTGTATGCCACAAGCAGCAAACTGAATCCCGGAAGCCTGGTCTTCGCTGGAACGGCGCATGAGTGGGGGGAAAGGGCCTTTTCTTGAAAAAACCGATTTTGGGGACCGGGTACGGCAATCCTTCCCTTGATTCCCCGAGGACCGTGGGTGCTTGACCGTCGGCCCCGGTTCTGGAAAGACGTCGAAGGAAAGAAACCCCGCAGACAAGGGCGGCGCACCCGAGGATGCGGGACTTCTTCCAGTCCCTTAACCGCGTTGATTGGAGAAACCGGATGAAAAATCCGACGGATCGGCCCGAAAGCGGGCTCCCCCCTCGATCCTGGGGCGTCGCCGCCCTGGCATTCCTTTGTGGCGCCCTCATTTACGCGGGAACGCTTCCCCACAACTTCGCCGGAGCGGATCGGGAGCTCATTCTCGCCAACCGCTTCGTCCAGGACGGCGTCTCCGCCCTCCCCAAGATCTTGACCACGAACGAGACCGAAGGCTACACGGGTTGGAAGGAGATGCCCTCGAAGGGCTACCGCCCCCTCGCGCTGGTGACATTCGCCCTCGAGCAGAGCCTCCTCGACGGCTCACCCCGGGCCCGTCATCTGCTCAACCTGCTCCTCCACGGTCTGTTGACGGGACTCCTGTTTCTCCTCTTCGAACGCTGGCTTGGGCGAGGCAGCACCGTCTTCGCAGGCATGGGGGCCGTCCTCTTCGCTCTGCATCCGGCGCACGTGGAGGCCGTGGCGGGCCTGGCCTCCCGGGGACATCTGCTCGCTTTGACGTTTCTGGCGGGCATGCTTTTCGTACTCCAGGGAGGCGGAGAGAAGGCCGGAGCGGCCCGGCGCGCCGGAGCGGCCCTCCTCTTTCTCCTGGCGCTGCTCTCCCACGAAGTGGCGGTGGCGTTCGTTCTCGCCCTCCCCGCGGTACTAGTAATCCTTGACAAATGGAACCGGAAATCCGCCTTCGTCATGACCGGACTCCTCGTCGGCGTGGCGGTGGTCTGGATGGTGGGGCACACCCGAGTGGTGGGCTTCCCCGGCCTCGAGCCCGGTCACAATCTCGCGTCCCATCCCCTCCGGGACGCCTCCACGAGCGCAGCCCTCGCCAGCCGATTCGGCTATCTCGGCCGCAGTCTCGGATTGTTGGCGGTGCCCCTCTCGCTCGTCAGCGATTACTCCACAAACCATTTGTCTGTCATAACTTGGGGTGATACAGGTCCTTGGATCGGGCTCGTTGGGTTGTTGGGGCTCCTGGTCGCTCTCATCACGGGACTTCGCCGCGGCGCAGGATGGTCTGCGGGGCTGCTCTGGGTCCTCGCCCCCTTCGTCGTCACCTCCGGATTCTTGGCTCCCGTGGGAACGACCTTGGCGGAGCGATTCCTATTCGTCTCGTCCGCAGGGGTCGGCCTCGTCGCCGCCGCGCTACTCCAAACATGTCATAACTCTGAACGCTCTGCGGTCCGCAGGGGAGGGTGGGGTCTCGCGGCCCTCTTCGTCGCCTTCTTCGCGACCCAGACATTCCTGCGCATCCCCGACTGGCGGGACGACAACACACTCTTCAGCGCCGATGTGGTGACCGCCCCGGGGAGCATCCGGATCGAGGAAGGCTACGGCCGCGTGCAGTACTCGATCGGACGGCGCATCACCGACCCGGAGGCCCGCACGGAGTTCCTCGACCGGGCCGTCGCCGCCTTCGAGAAGGCCCGCGACGCGGACCCCGGATACGTCCCGGCCTGGCTGGGGCTGGGCTCGGCCCTGCTCGCCGAAGAGGAGAACGACGCCGCGGCGGACGCCTTCGCCAAGGTCCTGGAGTTGGACCCGACGTCGCTGCCCGCCGCACTCAATTGGGGAACCGCGCTTTTCCGGGCGAAGAAGATGCCCCAAGCCACCGAAGCTTTTCTGCGCGCGACGTCCATCGACCCGGAATCGGTCAACGCCTGGCACAACCTGGGTGTGGTCTACCAGAACACGGGGCGACTCGATGACGCCATCGAGGCCCACGGGAAAGCCCTAAAGCTGAACCCGAAACGATTCGACGTCCTCTTCGACCTGGGCTCCAGCTACTTTCGCCTCCGCAAGCTCAAAGAAGCGCGGGACACGTTCCGCAGGGCCGTGGAGCTTCAGCCCGGCAATCCGGGGGCTCTCAATGGGATGGGAGCGGTCCAGCACATGCTGGGGAATTACACCGCCGCGATCCAGACTTATGAGCAATCCCTGCGGGCCAACGCCAATCAGCCGGACGTGCTCATGAACATCTCGAAGGCGTATCGAAAACTCGGCGACGTGGAGAAGGAGAAGGAGTTCGCAGAGAAGTCGAAGGCGCTGAAGGAGAAGCTCGACGCCGCGCAGTGACCGCCCCGGCGTGAAGCGACGTCACCCCGCGCCCGACCGGTGTCAGACCCACGTCTCCCCGTGAAGTTCCCGCCACGGAAGCACGAGGACGTCCTGGCGCACCTGCCGTCGATGGCCGCCGAAGACCACGATGGAGCGGGGCGCAGCGGCCGACCCCAGGCCGTCGGCGATGCGAGACACGGCGGACAGCATGTCGTTCGTGACGGTCTGGCCGGCCTTCACTTCGACGGCGGTGATCGTGCCGGATGTCTCGAGGAGCAGGTCCGCCTCGGCCCCGTTGCGGTCCCGGTAGAACGCGACGCCGCCGCGCTCGCCCCGGTTGGCCCGGTGTTTCACGATCTCGGAGACGACCCAGGACTCGAAGATGGCGCCGCGCAACGGGTGGTTCCTCAACTGGCTCGCGGACCGAATCCCCAACAACCAACAGGCAAGGCCGGTGTCATAGAAATGTAGCTTCGGCATCTTCACCAAACGCTTGCGGGTGTTTCCACTCCAACTGGGGAGACGAAACACCAGGAAGCTGGTTTCGAGAATCGAAAGCCAGGCCTTCGCCGTCGGTTGGCTCACGCCGCAGTCGGACGCCAGGTTCGAGTAATTGAGGAGCTGCCCCGAACGCCCGGCGCAGAGCTGGACGAAACGCTGAAACGTCACGAGGTCTCCCACGTTGGACACGGTGCGCACGTCTCGCTCGATGTAGGTGGCGACGTAGGAAGAAAGCCAGTCGGAGGCATGAAGCGACCGGTCATAGATCCTCGGATACCCGCCAGTAAACAGTAGCTCGTCAAGGGATGTCGGGTGAGCCTCGAAGCGGGTGACTTCGGAGTAGGCGAGAGGCAGCAGATGGAGCACCGCGGTCCTGCCGGCCAAAGACTGGCTCACGGACTCCAGCAAAGAGAGGTTGTGGGAACCCGTGAGAATCCAGCGCCCCGGCCGCGGATCGTCATCGATCAATAGTTGCAGATACGAGGCCAGATCCGGGGCCCGTTGAATCTCATCGATGATGGCCCCCTTCGAAAACTGAGCCAGGAAACCACGAGGGTCGCTCAAGGCGAATTCACGCTGGTCGGGGGCCTCGAGATTGGCGTAGTCATGTTTTGGGAAAAGCGCGCGGCACAAGGTCGATTTACCGCTCTGGCGCGGCCCCGTCACGGTGACGGCGGGAAAGTCCTTGGCCGCGGCCTCCAGCCGAGGTGCGAGGTCTCGCGAGATCATCATTCTACAAGGGTAGACGGAGAGACACGCCAATTCAAAATTGGACTTTGAATTAGCCTGCGGGAATCGAGACGCGCCGCCGCGGCGGGCCGTTAGAACCCGATGCGCATGCGGAGCCCCGGGCTGAGGGCGATGACGTTGAAAAACGCCCCCATCGGGTCGAAGACCGCCCACTGGAAGATGAGTTCCGTCCCGACGAAGGAGGGCGTCGGCGGGATATCGAAGGGGAAAACCACCTCACCCGCCCCGCTGGTCGCGAAGCTGAAAGTCAGCACGGGGCTCCCCAGATAGGTCAGACAGGGGGGCACGCCCGAGGGCACGAGGGAGCTGGAGACCCCCAGGACGGCGACCGCCCCCCCGAGGGCCCCGCCGAGATCGACCTGGACCGAAGTCCCGAGGCTCGGCAGGATAGGCGCTGAAATCTGAGGTGTGCCCTGACTCCCCAGGCACCCCACACCGAACACGTCGGCAAGAGGGCGATCGACGGAATACCAGACGCGCAACACGTCACCGACGTCATCCACCGTCACCACGTCGTCCAGACCATCCCCATTCACGTCACCCAGGGTCACCCGTGCGACGCTTCCTGAACTCGGACACGAGCCGGAAAATTGAAAGTCCTGGGCGTTCGGGTCGAAGGCGCCCGCCCACTCCCATCCCGGGGCCGCCCCGCTTCCCGTCACCAGGTCGACGGCCGGATGCAGCCCCAACGGCAACGTGTCACCCCGCAGGTCCCCCGCGGCGAGGCAGAACCCGTCGCTGAGGATGCCCCGGGAGACCGCGGGCAAGAAACTCGAGGCCGACAACGCCCCCCCTCCGTTGCGCTGGAACAGGGTCACGACGGAGTCCAGGGTACCGCCGTCGTGATCCACCGAGAGGACCGCCAAATCGTCTCGCAATCCGAGTCCGTCGAGGTCCGCCGCCACGAGCTGCTGCGGATTCGCGGGCAGGTCCAGATGGCTCGCCGCCTCGGTGAATCCCCCGGTGCCGTCCGCCTCGTAGAGCAGAAGGTTGCGCGTGGAGAACCCGGCCGCTTCCTCGATGACCGCCAGATCCGGTTGCGCCGCTCCCGCCCGGTCGAAAAGGACGACGCCGCGTGGCCGGCGGAATCCCCCGTTCACCGTGAGTGGACTGATGACGGTGAGATTGCTGATCACGGCAACCCCCTGCCCGAGTCCCGAAGCCTGCCCCTCCATGGCGACGACCAAATCGTCCACGCCGCTCCCGTCCAGGTTTCCCGCGGCCAACGCTACGGGGCGGCGTCCCAGCCCGCCGGACTGCGCGGCGCCGAAGAGCGGGATCTGACCCCCTGACGTCCAGGTCACCCCGTCGTTCATGAGCATGCCCACGACATCGGAACTCCGAAAAGCGATGGCGAAGTCCGCCCCGCCGACGCCGTCGAAGTCGCCGACGACGAACGCCCGCGGTTCCGCGCCCAGGGACGCCAAACTCACCACCATCGGAGGCGCTTGCAACGCTCCCGAGCCGTCGTTGAAAAAGATCGCCAACTCGAGATTCGCCGCGTTCAGGACCGCGACATCCAGATGTCCGTCCGGCAGCAGCATTCCCGGCGCCGACCCCAGGTCCGCGGTCAGGAGGTCCGTGGGGCCGGCGGGCGCCGACGAGCCCGCACCGAGAAGGCCCAGATCGATGGGTGCCTCGAAATCACCGACCATCGTGACATTGAAGGCACAGTTCGTCGTGTTGCCCTGAGCGTCCACGGCGACGTAGCTGACGGGCGTCGTTCCCAACGAGAAAACCTCCCCCGGCACATGGGTCGAGTTCAAAACGGCGCCGGGGCAATTGTCGCCGAGCAGAACGGGTGGAGTCCACGTGGCCACCCCCTGACACTCGCCCGGGGCAAGGGTGACGGTCACGTCGGCGGGACAGGACCCAAGGGTGGGGGCCTCGACATCTTGCACCGTGACGGTGAAGCCGCACACCGCGGTGTTGCCCGACGCATCGGACGCGGAATACGTGACGGTGGTGACGCCCACGGGAAAGTCTTCTCCCGGCGCGTGGTCCCCCGCGAGGGTCACGCCGGGGCAGTTGTCGGAGGCGGCGGGGGCCGTCCAGCTCACCGCGGCCGTGCAGAGGCCGGGGTCGTTCGCCACCGTGATGTCGGCCGGACATCCCGTGATGACCGGCGCCTCGGCGTCGGTCACGGTGACCGTGAAGCTGCACGAGGCGACGTTGCCGGCGGCGTCGGCGACCTCCCAGACTTCCGTGGTGACGCCGACCGGAAAGAGGGCCCCGCTTCCGAGACCGGAGATCTGCTGCGTCGCAGGTCCCGGACAATTGTCGGAGCCCACGGGCCCGACGTAATTCACGACCGCGCCGCACTGCCCGGCATCGGACGTGACGCTGATGGATTGAGGACAGACGATCGCGGGGTCCTCGGTGTCCTCGACGGTCACGGTGAAGGAACACGTGGCCGTGTTGCCGGCCGCATCGAGGGCCGTGAAGGTCTGGGTGGTGGTTCCCAAGGGGAAGAAGCTTCCCGAGGGGAGACCCGCGGTCAGGTTCACGCCGACGCCGGGACAGTTGTCGCTCACCGTGGGCGAGGGGAAGGTGACGGTGGCGCCGCAGACTCCCGGATCGGCGGGAACCGTCATGTTGGGCGGGCAGACGACGGCGGGGTTCTCCGAGTCCATCACCGTCACCGTGAAACTGCAATTCGCAGCGTTGCCGACCTCATCCGTGGCCGTGAAACTCACGGTGGTCGTGCCCACCGGAAACACGGAACCGGAAACCGGACCTCCCGTCTGCGTCACCGTCGGAGCCGCACCGCAGGTGTCGGAGGCCGCGGGTGTCGCGAAGGTCACGGCGGCGCCGCAGACTCCCGGATCATTCACGACGGTCATCGCGGCGGGGCAGGAGATCACGGGGAGTGTCGTGTCGGCGACGACCACGATCTGCGACTGACTCGAGACGTTGAATCCGTCGGAATACTGCCACTGGATGAGAAACGTGCCGGCCTGGGAATAGCTCAACGGACTGAGCGTCGTTCCGAGAACCGCGCCGACGCAGGCATCCGTCGCGGTGGGAACCGTCGTGACCGTGAAGGGACATTCCCCATTGAGTACGGGGAGGAGACTGACATCCGGGACCGGGGGCGTCGTGTCTTGCACCTGAACGGTCTGCACCTGTTGCGTCGTGTTGAAGCCATCGAAGTAGGTCCACGTGATGGTGAAGACGCCCGTGGCCGTGAACGCCACCGGATCCGTCGTGGTCGCCGTGATGAGGCCGGTGCAACCGTCCGTGGCCTGGGGAGGCGTCGCCGTGAACGGGCACTCCACCGTCAATGCGGGCAGAGGGGCGACCACGGGCTGGGGCGCCAGTGTGTCGACGACCTGAACGGTCTGCACCTGCTGGGTCGTCTGGATGCCGTCGAAGTAGGTCCAGGTGATCGTGTGGGAGCCGGGCGTCGAGAACACGAGCGGGTCGCCCGTCGTGCCCTCGATCTGCTGCCCGCAAGAGTCCATGGCCGTCGGCGCCATCCCGACCGTCAAGGGGCATTCGCCCATGACCACCGGCAGGGGATCCACCGTGGGTACGGGCGGCGCGGAGGGGAAACAGGTGGCATCGACCGCGGCCAGGGCTCTCGGTTCCCGTCCGATCACGTCGTCGTCGGCGACGAAGACGATCGTGCCCCCTACCTCGACAAAGGATGCCGGCGATGAGCTCGCCGGCCCCGGTGCGATGTCCGCCAAGCGCCGCGTGTTCGCCGCCGTGCCGTCGCTGTGCCACATTTCGCGGCCATGATCGGGGTCGCCGGCCGCGAACAAAAGAACGCTCCCTCCGCCGATGGATGCGAAGTCACTGGGCGAGGAACTCTCCGGGCCCGGGAGGAGATCCCGAAAGAGGGCCGTCCCCGAGGGCGTGCCGTCGCTCGTCCACAACTCTCGGCCCGCCGTATCTTCGCGAGCGCTGAAAACGAGACCGTTTCCGAACGGAAACAGCTCTTGCGGTTCGCTCCCAAGGGGACCCGAGCGCAAGTCTCCGAGCAAGAGCGTGCCTCCCGCCGTTCCGTCGCTCACCCAGAGTTCTCGACCATGGGTCCCGTCGTCCGCGCTGAAATAGAGCAGACCTCCTGAAACGGTCAGATCCTGGGGGTCCGATCCGAGCGGCCCAGGTCGGATGTCGAGCAAAAGAGAGGTCCCCCCCGTCGTCCCGTTGGAGATCCAGAGTTCTCTCCCGTTCACGCCATCGTCCGCGGTAAACGCGAAGACTCCATTCAAATCCACACCGGCGGAGGGAGACGAGCCCGAAAAACCGGCACGGATGTCCGCCACGCGCACCGTCCCCGAGGCCGTCCCGTCGGAGACCCAGAGCTCTTCACCAAAGAGCAGTTCGGTCGCGGAGAAGAACAGCTGCGATCCGACGGCGACGAAGCCTCTTGGATTTCCGCCCGCCCCGCCGGGATTGATGTCTCGCACCAGTGTCGTGCCGGAGGCCGTGCCGTCGGTGAACCAAAGCTCGGGTCCGGTCACGCCGTCCGTCGCCTGGAACGCCAGCCCACCGTTGAACGCCGTGAAGAAGCGGGGAAAACTTCCTCCGGTTCCGGGGTTCAGATCGACCAGAGGCACCGTGCCCGCGGTCGTTCCGTCGCTGATCCAGGGCTCCACGCCGAGGGAATCCGTGAAAGCAGAGAAAACGAGCGATCCACCGAGGCCATGGAGTTCGGTCGGCCCACTGCCGAGGAATCCTGGACGAAGATCGCTGACGAGCTGAGTGCCCGAGGGCGTCCCGTCCGTTCGCCACAACTCGATGCCCGTCATGTCCTCGAGAGCTTGGAAGAAGAGTTGGCCACCCACGGCAGTCAATTCCGTGGGATTGGAGGAACCCCCGGCGAAGACGTCCTGGACCAAGTGGGTCCCGCCGCTCGTCCCGTCGCTCACCCACGGTTCCCGGCCATCGACGCCGTCATCGGCGGAGAACCACAGGAGGCCATCGCACACGGCCAGTCCGCTCGGTTGCGAACCGTCGGTGCCCGGGCGAATGTCCGCAACGAGCACGGTGCCCACCGAAGTTCCATCGCTGGCCCAAAGTTCCTGTCCATGAACGCCGTCGCTGGCGGAAAAGACGAGCAATCCACCGAGGTCGGTGAGATCCGCCGGTGCGGCGGACGAGGAGCCCGGATTGATGTCGGCGACGAGCTGCGTGCCGGCCGACGTGCCGTCGGTCATCCACAGTTCGGAGCCAGCGACGCCGTCGGCGGCGACGAAGAAGACCACACCCCCGGAAGGAGTCAGTTCTCCGGGGAAGCTCCCCGCCATGCCGGGGAGGATGTCCTTGAGGAGGGCCGCCTGCCCGGTCACGAGGTCGTAGCGCCAAAGCTCGAATCCGGTGACGCCGTCCGTCGCCTCGAAAAGGAGGCTCGAACCCAGCACAGCGAGTGAACCGGGAAAACTCCCCGACGGCCCTGGAAACACGTCGGCCGCAAGAGCCGTCCCGGCGGACGTGCCGTCGCTCCGCCAAAGTTCCGGTCCTTGAACCCCATCGTCCGCGGTGAAGAAGGCCTCGTTACCGACGACGACGAAACCGAGCGGCGCGGACGACGACGGACCGGAAGCGATATCGGCCACGAGATTCACCGTGAGGCCGTCCGAGAACCAAAGTTCCCTTCCATTCGTGCCGTCGTCGGCGGAAAAGAGGATGCCTCCGGCGAAGGGCGTCAGATCCCTGGGGTTGCTGCCCTGCGGACCGGGGAAGAGATCGCCGAGCAACGTGGTCCCGGTTGAAGTCCCGTCGCTCACCCAGAGCTCTTCTCCGACGACACCGTCATCCGCTCGGAAGAAGAGTCGACCGCCCGAGACAACGAGGTCGCCGGGGCTGCTCCCTCCGGAACCGAGAACGATGTCCTTCAAGAGAAACGTTCCCGCCGTGGTTCCATCGCTCCGCCAGACTTCCGCACCGTGGTCCTCCTCGGCGGCGCGAAAAAAAAGAAGACCGTTCATCGGCGTCAAGTCCGTGACGCCCGCCCCCACGAGGCCGGGAGCGATATCGCGAACGAGTTGGAGACCCGTGGGGTCACCCACGCGAAGTTCCACGCCGTCTCCTGAGCTGGCCGCGCGAAGAAAAACGAGCCCTCCGACGGACTGGAATTCGGCGGGAAACGAACTGGGGGTGCTCGCTCCCGTGAAGAGGTCCTGAAGTGGGACCGTGGGATTCTGAGCATGCACGGGGACGATGAACGCAAGTGCCCAGCACAATCCGAAGATCACGAGCACGTCAGAGCGATCCTTGATGGCGGGGTTGTCTTGTTCATGGCATGTCTCGGCAGTGGCAGTGCGCGCCCGAACCGACGAACGGAACGAGCGCGAGATAAATTGAAAATCTCTCAGCGGCTGTCGGAGACCGGGAGAATCCTCGCGTCCGGAGCCCCGACGAGATGCACGGTCGTGCGGCCGTCCAAACGACTCGTTCGAAGGACAAAGCGCCCCCACCTGTCGGAGCAGGTCACGGCGAGAACCTCCTCACCCTCCGGATTCTGCCCCACGAGGACGACCAGGACGCCGGAGAGAGGCCGCCCAGCGACATCACCGACACGGCCTTCGGCCGCCACCGGACGCTCCGTCATGGCCACGGAACCGAGAGCGAGTGTCTCGGTCGGCCAAATGAGTCCCGTGCGAATCCTGGCTTCGTCGCGGTGATTCCTCCAGACATCGATGGGCCTCAGGACGACCTCGAGATTGCCGATGCCCGTGGCGATCGGCGGAACGGCGAGACGAAATCGCCCCTTGCGGTCCAAGCGGAATCGTCTCTCCACCACCTCGATGGGGCCGTCGTCTCCTTCTCCACGAAAAACTGCCTCCATGGGGCGGAAAGCCACGGGATCGCCCCGCGTGTTCCGAAGACTCCCGGTGATCAGCGTCTGCTTCAGATCGAAGAAGAGTGTGACGCCTCGCCGCGTGCCGGCTCGGTCGGGGAGCCGAATGAGGCTCCAGACGGGTTCCATCACGTAGTCCACGGTTTCGGCGTGGACGGTCAACCAACGGCCGTCGGCGGGGACGGGAAAGAGCATCCGCCCCGTCATCGTGAGATACCCGGGCGTGGGCCAGCGACGGCCTTCATCCTCGAGCCAAATGCGGGACATGCCCGTGTAGGGGGTTCCGTCCGTCTTGCGCAGATCGACCATGATCTGGGCCATCTCCGGGACCCTCAAAACGGTGACGTGCCTACCCGCGAGAGAGGGCGTGACAGGAGTCCAAACGGGCTCCGCGAACACTCCGGGGACTTGGGCCGTGACGGCCGCCCCCACCTCTCCCGCGTCGGCATCGAGCAACGCGATCAACATCTCTGGAGGGGGAATACGATCGAACACCGCCTCCCCTTCCTCGCCCAGCGTGAGGCTTTGCCACACGGCCCAAGGAGGAAGAGGCGCGGATGTCTCATGAATGAGCTGAACGGGGAATCCTCGCAGGCGTCGTCCTTGGGGATCGACGACCCGGCAGCGAACGATGGACGGCGGCGCCAACTCGAGAACGGGCGGGAACTCCATCTTCGCGTCCACCAGCGCGAGTCCCCATCGCTTCCCGTCCACGCCGGCCACGAGACCACGCCGGGTGAAGTGGGGCAACGTCATCCGCCCCGATTTGTCCGCGCGGAGGGGATGACCGAACCGGCGGAAGAGGATCTCGAGATTCCAAGGGCGGTTGGGTTCGGGCGTGAATCGGCCAAATCGATGCCAGACATCCAGGTCGAGGAACCAACCCTGAGCCCACGGAACGATCTCGCCGGTTTCCGCCGCCTGAACGGTCAAGACGAGGGCCGATCCTCTCTCGACGCCAGGGTCTCGGGAATCCTGGGCGAGACCGGGAAGAGCAAAGAACAGCAACGCGGCCAAAGTCCGCGATGGCGTGGGGGTCATGGCAAGCTCCGATTTTCGGGGGGCGGATACTGGGCTGTGAGTATACACCGCCCCCCAGGGCTTGGCTATTCAAAACTCTTCAGAGGATCGTCCAAGCGATGGCGTTGGAGAGGCTGACCACGGTGGGGCCCCCGTTGAACATGAAGGCTTGGAGCCCAATCTGCTGTCCCGACAGGCTGGCCGGAGTCGTGAATTGCAGGTCCACGACGCCCGCGGCGCTGGTGACGAAGATCTGGTTCAAAAGACCCGCATCCAGCCCGGAGGCGACGATCGTGATTCCGGACAAGACTCCCGTGAAAGGGTCGAAGCCCGACCCGATGTCCAGTTGCCCGATATTGGGGAATGTGGCCGCGCCCGGATTGATGGCCCCGGACATGAGGATGATCGGCTGACCGGCCGCACCCGAAAAATGGAGGGACGCCAAGCCGCCGACCGCGGATTGTGCGGAATACGGCCCCGGCAGATTCGAGCAGACGGGAGCGCCACCGGGCTCGAGAGCCCCATCGAGATCCATCACCGCCATGCCGGGTTGAGGCGCCTGTCCAGTCCCCAGAGGGGGCACGGGATTGCCATCGGTGACCCACGGCTCGGAGCCGAGCCCAGGGGCGGATGCCTGGAAGACGATGACCGTTCCCAAAGACGTCAGCGCGCCGGGGTTGGACGATGGGACGCAGGGGTCGATGTCGACGATGAGGAGGGTCCCCGCGGTGGTCCCATCGCTCGTCCAGATCTCGGCGCCGTGAGGCCCGTCGTCCGCCACGAAGACGATGTTCGGTCCCCCCGCCAAGGGGGTGATGCTTCCCGGGGACGAGGACGCGGAGCCTCCCGCGATATCCGCCACGAGTTGGGTGCCGAGAGCCGTCCCGTCGCTCTTCCAGAGTTCCGATCCGTTGGCCCCGTCGTCCGCCGCGAAAAAAAGACTGCCCGCCGACACCGTCAACTCCGTCGGGTTGGACGCATTCTGCCCCGGATTCACATCGGCGAGGAGGCTCGGAAAGGCAAAGGGGTTGGCGAGACTCCACAGCTCGCGACCATTCGTTCCGTCGTCGGCGGCGAAAAGGAGTTGCCCGCCGAGCAGGGTCAGCTCAGCGGGAAACGAGGAGCCCGCGGCATTGATGTCCGCCACGGCAAACGTCCCGAAGGACGATCCATCGCTGGTCCACAGCTCCGTGCCGAACACCCCGTCCGTCGCGGCGAACATGAGAAAACCGCCGAAATCGATCAGATTGCTGGGGAACGAGCTGTTGGCGTTCCCGAACGGAGGCCCCGTGCCGGGGAAGATATCGAGGACGAGGAACGTGCTGAAACCGTCGTGCGCCCAGAGTTCGACCCCGTTCGCTCCGTCGTCGGCGGTGAAGTAGAGCAAAGAGCCGGGCGCCGTGAGGTTGGACGGATTCGAGCTATTGGGCCCGAAGATCGGTAGGGAGCCCGGGTTGATGTCCATGACGAGCCCGGTGCCCGCCGCGGTGCCGTCCGTCATCCACAGCTCTCGACCGTTGGCTCCGTCGTCCGCCTGGAAGTAGACGTTGCCGTTGAATCCCGTCATGAAACGGGGCGAGGAGCCAAGGACCCCAGCCCGGATGTCATCCACGAGCACGGTGCCCGCTGGCGTTCCGTCGGTCTTCCAGAGCTCGGCGCCGTTGACGCCGTCGTCCGCCTGAAAATAGAGCTCCCCGTTCACGACGGCCAGTTCGGAGGGATTCGAGCCGGCCGAGCCAGGATTCAGGTCCATGAACAGCGCTGTATTGGCGGAAGTCCCGTCGGTCCGAAACAGCTCGCGACCCAGCATGGGATCGTCGGCCGCGAAGTAGACGAAACCGCCGAACTCGACGAAGTGGGCCGGATTCGAGCCGGCGTTCCCGACTTGGATGTCCGCGAGGGCACTCGTCTGAGCGGGCGCGGGCAGGACGAACAGACAGAGGATCGCCAAAATGGTCGGGAGGGGGGATCGGATTCTCATCATGCATCTCCGTGGCTTGGGCATGGCCCGCCCAGCGCGGTCCACCGGTCCGAGGAGACCACGGCACGCCTCGCGACAAGGAATGATTCCGTGATCCCGACCGGCGCGAGCTGGGGGGGATGTACGCTGTCCAGAGGTTAGCGACCCCGACCCCGAAAGTCGAGACATGGATGCAATTTGGTGTCGCGGGAGCATCAAATCCTTCATCCCCGCGAATCTTTATTCCCCCAGACGGGTCTGACGGGTAGAATCCCCTTGGAAACTTATCCGCGACGAAGGTCACGCAGGCCTTTGCCGCGCATCGAATGCGAGCCCTCCCCCCCAACGTCAGCTCGTCCGAGGTCGCGTCGTGGGAAGGGCTTCGAGGAGCCGCCCATGCCACGCCCACTGCTCTTCCTCACCGTTCTGACGGCGTTGTCCGTCTTCGCGCCGAGTCAAACTCTTCTGACCCGGGTCAACTGCGGCGCTCTCGCCGTCACCCCCCAGCCGGGCGTCACGTTCGAGGACGACCTCCCCTACGCTCCGGGCACCACGAACGGATTCGTAGGCGGCACGAGCCTCTCGTCCCTCAGCGGGTTCGGCGGCCTTCTCCTGGGGGGCGACAACAACCCGTGGAAGCCTGTCTACGACACAGCGCGCTCCGACTGGACGGCGTATCGCTTCGAGGTCCCCAACGGCGACTACATCGTGCGTCTCCTGTTCGCCGAGATCCTCAACCAGGGGGTGGGATTACGGTTCCTCAACCTCTCCATCGAGGGCGTGCCGGTCCTCACGAACCTCGATCTCGCCGATCTCTTGGAGGTTCAATACGGCGGTGTCTTCGCCACACGGGTGACGGTGACGGACAACCGCCTCGACATCGAAGCGTCGCCCGGGCCTGGTCTGGACATCCCGGCGGTCGAAGGGCCGCTTCTGAACGGGATCGAGATCTATTCAGACCCGGGAGGGGCGCCCGCCCCACTCGCTCCCCAGGGTTTCCAAGCCCTCTCCGGGTACAACCGGAACATTCTCACGTGGGATTGGCCCACCGATCCGAATATCGAGAATTTCATCGTCTATCGTGCGGATGCTGCGGCGGGCCCTTTCGTCCCGGTGGCGACGATCTGGAACGCTCCGCCCCGTTACTTCGATGATCAGGCGGTCCTCGGAACGACTCATCACTACCGGATCACCGCGAGGAATTTCGACGGTGTCGAAAGCCCGCCCAGTGTCACCATGACGGCCACGGCGTCCGATCCGTCGGCGTCCGGACTGCCCGTCTACGAGATCACGATCGCCCCGGCCGACCTCCAGTTCATATCGCGCAACATCCAGCTCGACCCCTTCACCGAAGTCCCCGCCACGTTCACGGTCAACGGCGTGTCCCACAACGCCCAGGTCCGTTTCCGCGGGGTCTCGGCTCGGGCGATCTCGAAGAAGGCCTGGAAGGTGAAATTCGCTGCCGGGGACACCTTCATGGGCCGCTCCGAACTCAACCTCAAGTCGAGCTTTCTGGACCCGTCGCTCCTTCGAGAGCCTCTCGCCTTCTCCTTGCACGAAGACCTCCAGAACCCGGTCGCGAATATCGGCTCGGTGGCTCTCGTGGTGAATGGCGAGTATCTCGGCGTCTTTCAATCCGTTGAACAATTGGAGGAGGAATTCCTCTCCCGCAACGGACGGAGCCTGAATGCCAACGTCTACAAGTGCCGCGGCAATCTTTCGGTCGCCACGGACCCCTCCCTCTACCCCATCGTCTACGAGAAAAAGGTCTCCAGCGCTCCCGGCAATGCCGACTTGGTCGGGCTCATCAACTTCCTCGACGATCCGACGGCGCCGGACTTCGAGCGGATGCTCCTCGATCAAGTGAACGTGGACAAACTGCTCGACTATCTCGTGGTCGTGGGATACTCGGGCGACCTCGACAGCATTTCGAACAACTATTTCCTCGACCACGACCTCGATCTGGATCGTTGGGAAATCTGGCCCTTCGACTCCGACGTGAATTTCGCTCTCGTCCCGGCCGTCGCCAACCTGTCCGTCGTCGCGGGCACATCGTTCGGCACGCCTGGATTCTTGAACGCACTCAGAGAACGGGTCATGGCCATCGACTCACTGCGGTGGCGCTTCGTGGAGAAGCTCCTCGCGTTCGTCGCGGACCATGCCGACCCCTCGATTCTCGATCCCCGCATCGACGCCCTCCATCAGACGATCCAAGCCGCCGCCATCGCCGACCCGTTCAAGCAGGGATGGGAGTCTTCCACCGTCTTCTCGGCGCAATCGCCGTTCATCAAGGGTTTCATTCCGACGCGCAATGCCGACGCCGTCGCGGAGGCCATGTCGATCCAGCCGCCCACACAGCCGACCCACGTCTGGATCAACGAGATTTCGGCCGCCAATCAGACGACGTTCCCAGATGCTGCGGGAGACTTCGAGGACTGGGTGGAGCTCTACAATGATTCTCAATCACCCATCGACGTCGGAGGCTGGTTCCTCACGGACGACATGGCCGTGCCCACGAAGTGGCAGATTCCCGCGGGCACGATGGTCCCTGCCCAGGGTTACCTCATCATCTTCGCGGACAACGAGCCCCTCGAGGGACCGCTCCACGCCACGTTCCGGCTCTCTTCGAGCGGGGAGGAACTCGCCCTGTTCGCCGCGGACGGCACCACCGTCATGGACTTCGCCTACTGGGGTCCTCAATTCAATTCGGTGTCCTACGGGCGGCGCCAGGACGGTGACCCGTTCTTCCGCCTGCTTGCGACCCAGACTCCCAATGCCCCCAACACGGATACGGGCAACCTCCCCCCCCTCGTGGCGGGCATCTCCCACTCTCCCGCCCTTCCCATGAGCAGCGACAGCGCCACCGTGACGGCCATCGCCGAGGACGCGGACGGCATCCAGGACGTGATGCTCTTCTGGCGGGTCGACGGCGGGGCCTTCACCAGTCAACCGATGACCAGCACGGGCGGCGACGCCTTCGCCTCTTCGATTCCGCCTCAGGGGGCGGGCAGCCTCGTTGAATACTACGTCCAGGCGACGGACACGCTGGGTGCGGTGACCTTGAACCCCAAGGATGCCCCCCTGTTCCTTTTCTCCTACATCGTCACCGATCCCCAACCCATCGGACTGCGGATCACCGAGATACTCGCCAGCAACGACACGGTGATTGCCGACGAGGCGGGAGGATTCGACGACTATATCGAGATCCACAACGAGACGGGTCAAAGCATCGACCTCTCCGGCATGTTTCTCACGGACGACTTCGCGATCCCCACGAAGTGGCCGTTCCCGGCGGGAACGATCCTCGGCGCCGACCAGTATCTCCTCGTCTGGGCGGACAACTCACCGTTGGACGGCCCCCTCCACGCTCTTTTCAAGTTGAAGGCCAGCGGGGAAGACGTGGCGCTCTTCGCCGCAGACGGTGTCACCCTGCTGGACGGGTTCAGTTTCGGACAGCAGATGACCGACGTGGCCCTCGGCCCGCTGCCGGACACCAGCTCCACGCTCTTCCGGATGCAGCCGTCGCCCGCGGCCCCCAACCTGCCTCTTCCCGGACACACGCTGGAATACAACGCCGAAGACGTGACCCAGAACGTGATCTCGCTTCAGGCTCTGCACGCCCTCGAGATCGGCTACAACTTCGGAACGTTCATCTCGGGCGCGGCGCCCGGGCAACAGGGCTACATCGTCTTCGACTTCGCGCCGATCTCTCAGATCATGGGAACGGACGGCACGCTGCTCGTGAATCCCATCCCGTCGATGACCCAATTCTTCATGACGGATGCGGCGGGGACCGGCTCTTGGGCGGCCACGGTCCCCAACCTGCCGAGCCTCGTCGGCATCACCGTCTATTTCCAGGCCTTCGTCACGAACTCCGGTCTCTCGAACGCCATCTCCGGGACGGTGGGCCAGCAAGGACTCGTCGGGCCGACGAACCCCTGATCCCCAGGGGGAGCCCCAACAGAAAAACGCCCTCGGCGCCGCGGCGCCGAGGGCGTTTTCATGTTCGGACCAGCCGATCAGTTGCCGACGAAGACGTGGCCGTCCGTCGTGGCGAAAAACCCATTGGCAGGGATCGTTCCGGTCACCAGCCCCTGAATCATCACGCGCTCCGTGGGCGCGATGAACACGGGCCACTGGAAGCTGAAGCTGACACCTCCCAGCGGCAGGAGCGCCGGCACGCCGAACAGGGAGAGGGCTCCACTGCCGAGGACGCTGACGGTGCCGAAGGGTGGTGGAGCCGCGTTGGCATAGATCCCGGGGAAGGCCGGGGAGACGAGATTCACCGTACCGCCCATGGGATAAAGCGTGGCGAGGAATGAGAAATTCAGACCCAGGAACGTGCCGTTCGGAGAGTGCATCCTGAGAGTCACGACGTCGCCGGGAAACACATCGTGCTGGATGTGCTGAGAGCCACCCGTGAGCATGAACGTGTTGATGCCGCTTTCGAGTTCCAAGTCCTCGTCGGTTCCCGGGAAGTCCGGCAAGGGCC
>CAZLGG010000027.1:0-21972 GCA_964559135.1 uncultured Planctomycetia bacterium | reverse complement strand
CGAATACGATGGTTTCTTCGCCTTCTGGTGGCAGGTCGACAACATCGAGGTGCCACCAGAAGTCGAAGAAACCATTGTATTCGAAGCGAAGGGACGCAGTCGGCGAACCGTTGGCGGCCGCCGTGATGTCGATCGATTGATGGTCCGGATTCGCCGTCCCCGAATCGTTCGTGTAGACGAGCGTGTCCATGACGCCGTCGTTGACGAAAACGTTGACGACGCTGCTGGTGCCGGCCCCGCCGAAGATGCGGTGCCATTGATCCCATTCGAGAACAATGATGCCGGACGAGGCATCGAACGTGGGTGAAATCAGTTCCGCCTGCACCGGGCCGGCCGCGAAGCCGAGGAAGTCGGAATCGCAGATGGCGATCGGAGCCGTGAGAGGCGCCGAGATCGTGGAACCCGGGTTGGGGTTGTCGAAACGCCAGTTCTGGAAGGCGTTGGTCCCCACGACGAGGTGGGTGGTCCAGCCGGCGGGAGGCGTCAAGCCCGCTGCCGTGGAGAAATCCTCCGTGAGCAGCACTTGAGCCGGGGTCAACGTCGCCAGCAAGGCGAGCACGAGGGTTGGGATGAGCAGGGGGGGATAACGCCACCGCATGGGGAAACTCCTATTTCTGAAGAACAAAAGAAGATGACAAAGATGGGCCAGCGCGTCCGCCATCCTACGGAATGGAGACAGGCATATCCGCAAGAATATTCACTGTGAGTGAAACTCGATGAAACACAACTCCATCAGAATCCGACACGTATCCGAACCGCGGCGCTGAACGAGAGATTCCCGAAGGCCCCTCCCGGATCAAACACCCCGAACTGGAAAAACAACTCCGTGCCCGTGAGCATGGGCGGCGGGTCGATATCGAACGGGAAAAGCACGTCGCCCGTGGCCGAACTCGTCAGAGTGAACGTGAACACCGGGGGCGCCAGGTAGGTGACACACCCTCCGCCGACGACACTGATAGCGAGGCTCGGTGAGACCCCCAAGACGACGGGCAGCATCGCCGGGACGTTGGCGAGCGCCACGGAAGCCGTCTGTCCGTGGATGGGCAAGGCCGGAACCGAAATCTGGGGCAGGCCCAAACTACCCGGACAGGCGACCCCGAAGACATCGCCTCGAGCTCGCGGAATCGCCATGCGGACCGTGACGGAGTCACCTCCTTGATTCGCGATGACGAGGTCCGGAATGCCGTCGCCATCCACATCACCGATGTCGATGGCGGAAGGGGCGGCGTTGGTTGCGAGCGTGTCCGTGGAATCGAAGACGCCGGTGAAGCAGTCCAACCCCAAGAACAACGACAGTCGATCTTGGCCGCCATCGGCAACGACGACGTCTTGGGCGCAGATGAGCCCGGGCGCCAGCGTATCGGCTTGCAAGTCGCCGCAGGCGATGGCGCGAACGCCAAGACCCGCCGTCGCCAGGATGGGGGCGTTGAAACTGTTCCCGTTGAAGCCCAGGCCCCCGTTGTTGACGAAGATCGAGACGAGGCCCGGGTTGATGGGAAGAGCGGGCCGCGTCAGAACTCCGACATCGTTGGGAATGCCATCTCCATTCAGATCGCCGCAGCAAAGAGCGAAAGCCTGCTCCGGGACATCCAAGTGGACGGAAGCCTCGAAGAAACTTCCCGCCAAGTCGTTCTCATAGAGCAAGACGTTTTGCGACGAGACCCCCGGCGCCTGCTGCGCGATCACGAGATCGATGAAGGGGTCGGCGTCCCGCGAGCAGAAAGCCACCGCCCCCGGCCGATTGAACCCCGTGGTCGACAGCAGGGGACCGAAGGCTCCGCCGTTGAGCGAAACCGCCACCGCTTCCCCCACACCGAAAAGATCGCCGAGGCACGCCACGACGATGTCATCCGTGCCCGCCAGATCGATGTCGCCCACCGCGATGTCGACGGGTTCGTGGGCGCCGAGAGTCGCGAACAGGTCGAACACCGTTCCGGTGATCAACCCGCTGCCGGTATTGAGCAAGACGAGGACAGCATCACTCCCTTGCAAGGTCACGGCCAGGTCTGTGCCCGGCATGCCGTCCAGGTTCCCGAAGGCCAACGCCCCGGGATTGGAACCCGCCGCGCTGACGTCGATGAGGTCGAGCACCGGAAACGCTCCGTTCCCGTCGTTGAAAAGGATCGCGACCTCGTCGCTGGCGCTGAGAGCCGCAACGATGTCCAGGTGACCGTCGGGCAGCGTGTTGGTCGGAGAGGAACCCATGTCGGCCAGGACGACGTCCGAGACCTGAACTCCAGGCGTATTCATCGTCCCGAGCAACGAGTAGTCGACCGCCGCTGCGAAATCCGCCGCGACGACCACGGAGAATGAACACGAGGTCGAGTTCCCCGCCGTATCCATGGCCGTGTAGGTCACGAGCGTGGTACCGATGGGAAAGCTGTCGCCCGGATTGTGCGTCGACGTCAAGGTCACGCCGGGGCAATTGTCCGACGCGTTGGGCGGCGTCCAGGTCGCCACCGCCGTGCTTCCGCCCTGGCTGGGCGTCACGTTGATGTTTCCGGGGCAGCCCGTCAGAACAGGCGACTCCATATCCGCCACACTCACGTCGAAACTACACGACGCCATGTTACCGGCGGCGTCGATGGCCTGAAAGACGAGCGTCGTCGTCCCGACGGGAAAAGCGTCCCCCGAAGCCAACCCCGTCATATCCGTCTGATTGATCGCGAATCCCATGGAGCAGTTGTCGGAACCGGTCACGGCGAAAGTGACCTGAGCCGTGCAAAGCCCCGGATCGGTGCCGACGACGATGTTGGCGGGGCACGCGATCGTGGGGAACTCCCCATCCGTCACCGTCACGGTCTGCATGCAGGTCGAGGCATTGCCCGCGACGTCGGTCGCCGTCCAGGTCACGACGGTGGCCCCCGCCGGAAAGAGAGTCGGAGCATCGTTCGTGATCGTCACGGCGCTGCAGGGGTCGTTTCCCGTGGCCGTGCCGAGGGCCACGCCGGACGCGGTGCACAGACCTGGGTCGGTGCCCGTCATGACATCGGCGGGGCAGGTGATGGTGGGGGCTTCGTTGTCGGTCACCACCACGTCGAAGCTACAACTCGCCGTATTGCCGGTCGGATCGGCGGCCGTGTACACCACCGTCGTCGTTCCGAGGTTGAAGGAATCACCGGGGTTGTGGGTGGACGTCAGCGTCACGGAGCAATTGTCCGTCGCGACGGGCGGCGCCCAGCTCACGGTCGCGGTACAAAGGCCCGAGTCCGTCGAAGCGGACAGGTTTCCGGGACAAGCGGTGAGCACCGGCGGCGCCGTATCTCCCACGGTCACGGTGCACGTGGCGAGATTCGTGGAGAGGTTCCCGGCCTCGTCCATGACCACGATGCTGATCGTCGCCTGGGGGATGTCGGCACACGTCAGGGTCGAAGGCGTCGCCATGATCTGGAGACTCGAAAAAGCGCTGCAGTCATCTGTCGACCCGGCCCCGATCGCAGCCAGATCCGCCGCGGTGAGCGCATAGACGCCGGTGATCGGGTCCAACGTCGCGGCGACGGCGAAATTGTTACAGACCGCCACGGGCGCGATCGTGTCCACGATGTCGATCACCTGGGGCGAAGCGCAGGAGGCGGCGCCGCCACAGGCGTCCGTGAAGGAATAGGTGCGTTCGACGAAATGGACGCCGGGCAAGTTGCTGGGACTGCCCGTGGTCGCGTCGGATGAAGTCAGCGTGGCGACATTGGACGTCGAAATCACTCCGCCGAGGGCGCGGAAAGCCGCAAGGGTCTGAGCCGGCTGGGGTACGTCGCCGGGACACGACACCGTCACGCCCGGAGGGCAGGCGATGAACGGCGTCGAGTTCGTGAACTCCACGGCCGCCACGGCGGGGTCCTCGTCATCATCCTGGAGGAGAGCCTCGATGTCATCCGTCGCGACGGTAAGACCGAAGTCGTTCCCGTGGGCATAGACGACGGGCATCCCCAGCGGGTTCTCCTGGATCACGGCGAAGGGCTGCAAGTCGTCGAATCCGTAGCCGGAGAAGTCGTTCCCCGCGGCGCTGAGCCCGAGAGAGGTGACCTCGACGCCGCAGTTCCCAGCGTCGACCAGAGCCCCGAAGCGTACGGAGAGCCCGGCTTCACCGGCGCCCGTGAGGTCCGTGGACTCCACGACGACCTCCGCAGCGTCACCGGAGCAGGAGAGGTTGAACCGACTGTTGCCGGAGAGATCGTCTCCCGAGATCACCGCGCGCGAGGCATCCCCTTGCCCGAATCCGATCTGAACGCCGATGATGTTGGCGTGGATCTGATTCCCGCCGGTCATGGTGAGGGTGGTTCCGGGGCCGAAGAAGGTGCTCACGAGGATGGCCGCGGATTCAAAACCGTTCGTGAGGTTGGTTCCGCTGCAGGCCGTGACGGTGGTGCCGCTCATGGAGACGACGGCGCCTCCCCCAAGTTCGATCCCATGGTCTTCGTGATCGCCCGGTCCCTTCCCCGTGTACGTGCAGTTGACGACTTGCCCGGCGGTGACGCCGGCACCGAAGAAAAGGACGCCCACCCGTTCGATGTCCGAAAACGTGCAGCCATCCACCACCGTGTTTTCGAAGCTGACGATGGCGATGCCTGCGTAGGCGGCATTCTTGATCCGCGTGAAGTTGCAATCCTGGACGAGCGCGTTGGGGCCCGAGATACGAAGAGCCTGATGAATGACGCGACCGTTCACGCTGTCACCGTCGAAATCGAGGTTCCTGATGACGACGGACCCGCCGGTCACGAGGAACCAGGCCCGGTCGGTGGAAGGTGTGTCCGCGGTGTCCTCGACCGCGACGAGCGTAGCGCCTCCCCCCACCGGGCCGGCCAGAGTCACGGGTTGACTCACGGTCATGCGGCTTTCCGCATAGGTCCCCGGTGACACGGAGAGGACGCCTCCGGACGCCGCCTCCCCCAGCGCCTCCTCGACGCGCCCGTCCAAACCGACCTGGGCGGAATCGTCATCGACGGTGAGGGCGGAACGATCCCCCTGGAAGCCCGCGGTGAGAGCATCCGCGTCGACGCTGGAATCGAACCACGGGCTGAAGTCCACATCGGCAGATCCGGCCCCCGTGATCTGGGCTCCGAGCCCCGAGGGGTGGGTCGTCGACATGGGGCCCGTCAGATCATTCCAGGCATTCACGGAGAGGTCCACGATGTCGCCGGACGCGTCGTCGTTGCGGAAACCGACCGGGCTCTGAAAGAGATTCTCGCGAAACACGAGCGTCGACACCTGCCCCGGAGCCTGACCGGCCGCCAAGGCTGCATCGGCCTGACCACTGCCGGAGAAGGCATTCTCGCGGACCGTGAGACTCACCGCACCGCGGCTGGGATCCCCCAGGTTTCCATCGCCGAGCGCCAGTCCGCGATCCGTGTTGTTGAGGAAGACGTTGCCGCGGATGAGTGTCGATTGGATACCGAACCCCAAGCCGATTCCATTGCCTGTGAATTGGTTCCCTTCGATGACGCCGCCGGTGAAACTTCGAGAACCCAGATCCATGCCCACGCCGTGACCTTGGACGACGTTGCGATCCAGGTGGGGCGCCCGCAGCCCGCTCGGCCCGATATTGTGATCGCCGTCGGCGAGGAGGCCGGCCCCCGAGGGGGTTCCCGTCCGAATCAGTTCGTTGTCGACGATCTCGAGGCCGAGAAACAGGCCGCTCGCGAAGTGGAGAAAGGGCGCGGTCGATGAGGACGTGAAAACGTTGCGACTGAGGCTGAGATCCGTCGCGTCCTTGTCGAGAAACAAGAAGGCGCCGCTCGTGTTCGAAAAATGGCAATTGCGGATCACGAGCCCGTCGAGAACGCCGGGCGTTCCCGACGCGGAGTCGATGGCCTGGGTCCCCCCGGTGAATACGAAGCCGTCCACGACGGCGCCCCCGGCCCCCCCCGACAGGGTGAGGAGGATTCCCGTTCCACTGATGATCGATTCGGTCAGGGGACTCGGCGGCCCGACGACGCGGCCG
This sequence comes from uncultured Planctomycetia bacterium, assembly GCA_964559135.1. Taxonomy (GTDB): domain Bacteria; phylum Planctomycetota; family DRQF01; genus DRQF01. The sequence continues at coordinate 16,037 of CAZLGG010000027.1, read as the reverse complement.
CGGGCATCGACGCCCACCTGGGCGCCCAGAATCTGAATGGAGCGGTCCAGCACGAGTGCCGTCGTAAGAACATAGTCTCCGGCTGCCACGGTCACGGTGTCGCCCGCCACGGCGGAGGTGATGCCCTCCTGGATGGTCTTGAAGGCGGTCGCCGCGGTCAATCCGTCTCCGGAAGAGGGGACCGATGCGTCCACGAACCACGTCGTTTGCGCAACCCCGGGCAGACCGAGGCCGAGGAGGACGACAAGGAGGCGTCCCAAGTCAAGGAGGGGAGCGAGACCACGAGGGGAGTCGTCTCTTCCACGAGGGGGGGAACCCGAGGAAACGCGTTGCATGATCGATCTATCCTTTGGTGGGCGCGGTGGCGCTCCGGACCGGGTACGGCAAAGCAGAGACTCTCGGCCCCGTTCCCCCCCCCGGTTTCGGTTCCGAGACTCTGTTCAGTGTGCTGGTTTTATGCATCAAGAGTACACCATGGTCGAGCGAGGGTCAATCGACATTCTGAATCGCAGGGGGCGATCCAAGGGGCGAGGAGGGGCGCTTCGTTGAAAATGAAAAAACCCCGGTCGCCTGTTGGGGGAGTGGCGACGCGGGGCAGGGGCCACGTCAGATGGCCCCCCTTACTCTTCCTTGTGCGGGACGTTTATTCCTCGAAGACGTGACCCGCGGTGGTCGCGAAGAACCCGTTGGCGGTGCCGGCCCCCGTGACCAAGGCCTGGAGAAGCAAGGAATCCACGGGGAGCGCCGGAGGCCAGATGAAGCTCAAGGACATGCCGCCGGGGGGAAGAACCGCTTGCGCGCCGATCACCGGGAGATTCCCGGAGCCGAGGATGCTCTGGGTTCCCAATGGCGGCGGCAAGAAATTGGCGTAGATGCCTGGGAAAACGAGAGGCGAGACCTCGGCGACCCCTGGGCCTGTAGAGTCGAAAAGGGTCGCCAACAAGGAGATATTCAGACCGATGAAGTCTCCGTTGGGCGACTCGAAGTGAACCGTGACGAAGTCGCCGGGGAGAACGTCCTTGTGGTCGAAAAGGATGCCGCCGGTGAGGGGCGCGAAGTTCACGGACGACCCGAGGATGAGGTCCTCGCCGGTGCCGGGATACAAAAGCGGCTGAGGTGAGAAGACGAAGACGTTGTCGACCTGCCACCAGAAGTCGAAGTTGGCGACGTACTCGAAACGCACGAAGGCGTTGGGAGAGCCATTGGCAGCGGCAGTGATGTCGAACGCCTGGTGGTCGTTGGGAGCCGTGCCCATGGAATCCGAGTAGATGAGCGTCACCGTCACACCATCACTCACGTAGACGTTGACCACGCTATTGGGGAAAAAGTTATGCCATTGATCCCACTCGAGAAAGATGGGTCCCCCGCCACTGGCGTCGAAGGGGGGTGAGTCCATCTGGGCCACCACATCGCCGAACAGGCCCTGATAGTCGGAATCAGCAATGGCCACCGGGGCGCTGAGGGGGGCCAGGATCGATCGATTGCCTGGGTTGTCGAATTGCCAGTTTTGCCCGGGATCGCCGCCAACGACGAGTTGCGTCGACCAACCGGCTGGTGGCGTGGCGCCACTGGCGGTCGAGAAGTCTTCGTTGATGAAGACCTGGGCGGAGAGGACTCCGCCCAATAAGGCCGCCGCGAACAGGGCTGAAGAGACTCGCATGGATATATCCTCCTACTTCGAGACGATTTTTTTGGGGGGGCGTGGGTCCGCTCGAAGAAGACCGACTCGCCACATAGGACTAAAGCGCTCGAAATGCCGAAACCGGTCACGGAATCCCGCAAAAAAACCCAGACCTTCCCCCGGGCCGGTGGCGGTGGCCTCGCGAGGGAGCGGGTTTCGGGCCGGGATCAGGGAAGGGGCTGATAGGTGGTTTGCACCTGTGTCGAATTCCCCGCCGTATCGAAGAGGAGAGCGTCGAAGGTCCAACTCGTGAAGGGAGCCGTGTTCACCCAGAAGCCGAGATCCGGCCAGGTGATCTGGAATCGTCCTTGGGCATCGAGCCCGAATTGGAAGGAGGAATAGAACTCGGGCACGAAGAACGGGAGGAACACCCCGTTGCCGTTGAAGGCGACGCTCATCGAAAACACCGTGAGATCTCCCAGGCCCTCGGGATCGTCGAGGGTGACGACCAAAGGCTCGGTGCTTCCGATGGACCCGGCGGGCGGGTTCACGGTGAGATCCGGAGGAAGGTTCGGTGCCGCCTGCACTTGAATCCCAATCCCCGTGAGGTCGGTGGCCCCCTGGTCATCAGTCACCTGGAGGACAACCGAATAGGCTCCGGGCTGAGAAAACGTGTGAGTGACCGTGGGGCCGCTCAAGAGTGTGCCGTCGGACACGAACCAGGTCCAATCGACGATGCTGCCGTCGGGGTCCGTCGAGGCCGTCCCGTCGAAGACGGTGGCAAACGGGGCGAATCCATTGGTGGCCGTCCCCGCGACGGAAGCGGTGGGTGAAAGGTTCCCGGGACCGAAAGGCAAGACCTCGGTGCCGGAGGGGTTGATGGTCGATCCGGGCACGGGTGGCAAGCCCAACATCATGAGGGCCAGATTCGGGGCGTCGGCGTTGCGAATCGGCTGAGTTCCGGTGTAGTCCGGGGCGCTCCCGAGGGGATCGGCCCTGGTCGCCGCATTGATGGCATACAGGCCCGTATTGGCGGCAACTCCCGGTCCCCAGACGTAAAATGGGATCGTGAAATTCTGCGGGACCGTCGCGGCCACGTGATTGCTTCCGACGCCACCATGGTCCGTCGTGAGAATGATCGCCGTGCTTCCCTGAAGGTTCGGGTCGTTTTCGACGACACTCAGAATCTGTCCGAGGAGAGCGTCCACGAGGAGAACCTTCGAGGAATAGAAGGTTCCAGGCGTGGGATCGAACTGAAAAAGATGCCCGAATAGATCGGTGTCCGCGAAATGGATGAAGGTCAGATTGAACAGATTGCCCGCCATGTCCGCGGCAAACTGAGAGGTCAGATTCTGGATGTCCGCATCGAACACGAACAGGTCGATCTTGTCTCGACCGTTGTCGGCCCCCGTCATGTCGGGAGCACCGTTGGTGCCGTCATAGCTGGTATCGAAAAGGGAAAACTTCGACTTGCTGGCGTAAAAGGCAGTGAGCAAGCCATTGTCGTGGGCCACGTCGAAAATGCTGGGGATGTAGGTGCCGGCGTTACTGTGAATCGTCACACCCGGAGCGGGGTCCGCATTGGTTGTCCACTGGTGTCCCGACGGACCGAGAACGGGGTGCCCCGTCACCATGTTCACGTGATTGGGCAGCGTGATCGTGAAGCCGGCATCGGGCCGCGCATTGTCCGTGCCCGTCCCCTCGTTGCGAAACCGGTAGAAGTTCGGCAGGAGTGACGGACCGAGATTGGTCATGGCGTCCGGTCGCAAACCATCGACACTGATGATGATGACATGATCGATGACGGGATTCTGAGCCCCGACGCGGGGCATCTGAACTGCCAAAAGAGTGAGAACGAGCAGACAGCGACTCGACATGACAGGACCTCGAGAACCGTAGGGGGTGATGATGAAAGCACAGCGAGGATAACGCTGCGGGCATTCCACGTCCACGAGAATCCTCGCTCCGCGACCGATTGACCTGCTACGATGCATGCGCCCGCCGGCCCCCGAGCCGTCGACACCCCATTTCACACTCCCCGGAGGCCCCCCATCCCCTGCATTCCTACTCATCCCCATGTTTTTGGTGAGCCCTTCACTCGCCCAAGTGAGAGATGTTATGATCGCCGCGACCGGTTCCCCTTCGTCGGCCGGCCCCACGACCCATTCAACAGAGCATGTTGGAGATTCCCCCCAATGCGTCCGACACAAATCCTTGCCACAGCGATTCTCGCATTCGCCACCCTCTTTTCCGCAGCCTGCTCCGACGCGTCCAGTTCGGCGCAAACCACGAATTCGTCGAACGCCGCGGAGGCGACCGCAGACGCCTCGACCCCCTCCGCAGCCAAACTCACTTCTTCCCCGAAACCCTCGGATTCCGGCGTGCGCGCCGAACCGACGACGGAGGACGTGCCCAAGGCGAAGTGGAAGCGCTCCGGCCCATTCAAGTTCAAGTTCGTCGACTATGATTTCGGCGACATGCGCGACACGGAAAAGCGCAGCGTCGTGTATGACTTCTTCAATGCCGAGGACCATCCGGTACGCATCCTCGAGGTCAAGAAAAGCTGCGGCTGCACCTACCCCGAACTCGAGCTTCGCGTCTACCAGCCCGGCGAAGAGGGCCATCTGAAGGTCACGTTCGACGGGAACCATCGACAAGGCCAGGATCTGAAGCACGTCACGATCGTCACCGACAATCCGGAGGAGCCGCTCGCCAAGGTCTCGTTCAAGGCCTACATCATCGCCCGCATCGCGATCGAGCCCCGGTCCGTCTTCCTCGGCATGCTCTCCCGGGGCGAGGCTTCGAAGCCCAAGGACTTCCGAATCGTCAGCCGCAATCTGGATCTTCAGATCGAAAGCATCGAGAGTGGTGACCCCGACCGGTTCCCGTTGACTCAGGGGAAGGTCGAGCACACGGTCGACCACGGGGATGACGTCGTCGTCTACAACTTCACGACGTCCTTCAAGGGCGACTTCGCCATCGACCAGCACAAGACGATTCTCAAGATCAAGACCAACGACAAGGAGAAGAAACACATCAACGTCGTCGTTCTGGCCCAAGTCGTCGGTCCGATCAACGTGGTGCCGTTCAAGATCCAGCTGAGAGGCGTACTCCCCAACGAGGAATTCACGCACAAGATCCAGCTCGGACCGCGCGCGAAGGACACGCGCTTCGCGATCAAGGAGGCCCGCCTCATCGGGACCCAGAAAGAGTTGCACCTCGAATTGAAGCAGTTGCCCGTCGACCCCAAACGGAACGGGTGGGTCGCCCTGGAGCTGACCGGCAAGACGCCGGCTCGCGTCGACAAGAAGCTGGGCTTCCAGGTGAAGGGGTCGATCTACATCCGCACCGATCTCGCGGAACAGCCGGAGATCATCATCCCGCTCTCGGGCCTCTTCCGGTACTGACCGGTGAGGCTCCTGAAGGACGCGCTGATCCTGACGATTCTCGCTCTCCTGGCGGGGCTCGCTCACTCCATGATCCGCCCCGTCGACATCACCGTCATCGACACGTCGACGCGGGGTGAGGAGGTGGCGCCGGGGGTGGTGCGTCGAGGCAAGTTCCTCTTCGTTTCCCCCACTCGGGCCCATGAGCTTCACCAGGCAGGACTCACCCAGTTCTTCGACGCGAGTTCCGACGAGGAATACGAAGAGGGCCATATCGAGGGGGCGGTCCACCTCCCCATCGAAGACGTCAGTGAGGGGAGCTTTCCGCAGGCCTTGGAAGGGCTCCCGCCCGACATGCCGATGATCGTCTACTGCAGCTCCGGGTGCGACATTGCTCAGATCGTTGTCGAGCGGCTGCAGGAGATGGGCTATTCGAACGTGATGGTTTTCGATGGTCCCTTTGATGTCTGGAAGAAAGCGGGATATCCCTCCGTTTCCCGCTGAGGAACCCTAGGATGGCGATGTTTTCCCGTTTTCTGCTCGCCGCGATCCTGCTTTTGAGCGGGACCATGAAACTGCGAGATCCAACTCTGTTCGCTCACGCCCTCGTCTCGTTTCGTCTGGGATTCAGCGAGGCTTTCGTGGAGCGGTCCGCTCTGCTTCTGCCCTGGTTGGAGCTGGTGGTGGGCGGCGCTCTTCTCCTCGGCTGGAAGGCCCGCGGCGCCGCCCTATTGAGTTTGGCTTTGATGCTCGCCTTCGCGGGCGGGATCATCTCGCTCATGGCTCGGGGCCTCGACGTCGACTGCCCCTGCTTCGGGCAGCTGAAACTCGTCTGCTCGGGCCCCCTGGGCGTCTGCCATCTCGTCCGCAACACCGTTCTCGGCGCTCTCTCGCTGATCGTTCTGCTGAAAGGCCCGGGGCGTTTCGCCTTGGGCGGCCCCGAATCACCTCCTCACATGAGGCCTTCGTCATGAAAAACCTCGCATACTTCCTCGTCGTCGTCGCCGTGGCGGCATGCACCTCACTCACGCCGGCTCAGGTGTACATCAACGAGTACTGCTCCGACCCCATCGACACGTCCCTGGGAGCGACGGGGCTGGACACGAACGGTGACGGGATTCCAGCCACGAGCAGCTCCCAATTCGATGACGAATTCGTCGAGGTCGTCAACGCCGGTCCGGCCACCGTGGACATCAGCGGGTGGAGACTCCTGGACGGAGCCCTCGGCGGAACGGTGCGTCATGTTTTCGCCGCGGGGACGAGCCTGCCTGTCGGAGCCGCGATCGTCGTGTTCGGTGGAGGCAGCGTCGCCAACTTCAATGCCATGGGAGGAGGCCTCGGCGTCACCGCTTCGACCGGATCGCTCACCCTCGGAAACGGCGGCGACACCGTGGAATTGCAAGACGCCAGCGGCGCCACGATCGACATCCACATCTATCTCGGTGGGGGCGGACCCGATGACGGAGACGGCTTTTCCGTGACGCGCAATCCGGAGGGGCCGGTGGGCCTTTTCAATCCCAGCCCCGTCGTCGCCTTCGGCGTGCTGCACAGCGCCGGATTCATGAATGACGGCATCACCCCCTACGCGGCTGCGGTGCTCGACCCGGCGATGTACCCCGGAAACGGAACCGATGCCGACCTGGAATTGAGCGTCAACGGCATGCTCGACCAGTCGAACTCAGGCGTCCACACGGCGATGGCCGGCGACGCCCTGACGCTCCGCTTCTTCTCGCCGATGGGCACCCTCGACCTGCAACCCTTCGTGGCACTGCTCCAACTCGTTCCGACGGGGACGTTTCTCTTTCCCCAGATCGTCCCCGGGGACCCGCCCGGGGGAGGTTTGTGGCTGGACACGACGCAGGCCTTCGTGATCGTCAACGGCTTCGCTCCCGTGCCGCTGGCACCGGTTCTGCTGCCCGGGGGGTTCGTCTACGGGGGCGTGATTCCCCCCGTCCTCGGCGGCATGAACACGTCCATCATGCTTCAGTTCGTCTGCATCGACCCGGGCCGCAACATGTTCAATCTCGGCATCCCGATGGCCCGCGAGGTCGTCATCCCCTGACGGCAGGTCAAGGGATCAAAGTCAGGGGAACGGCGTTGCTGACATCGCTCACCGAGAGACTGCCGTCGACGACGACGAATGAGTGGTGGAGAATGACTCCCGCGAACGCGGGGCTCGTAAGGGGTGGAATCACGAAATCAGCACTGCCCATTCCCAACACATCGAGAAAGTCCAATCCGTTCGCAAGAGGCGGAGTGTTGGGCTGATTCAGCGTGAACAAGAGATAGGGATCGACGTTGAGAGGCAGGAGAAAGGCCCCGACCGCGACGCCGGGAAACGTTCCGGACGCGGACCCCAAGACCAGGTAGGCCTGGCCGCCGAAGGTCGGCCCCGGATCGAGAGTCATGTGTTGCGTGCCGCCCGCTTGCAGGGAGATGTTCACCACGTCAGCCGACAGGGTGGGGCAGCTTCCCGAGGACGGGAACGGAGCATAGGTCCTGATCGGCCCGTTGTCCTCTCCGATGACGAGCGTGCATCCATCGAGGGCGAGCGCTTCTTGCTGGATGCCCGGAATGAACCACTCCTGAATGAATGCTCCCGTCGTCGAGACGGCTCGCAGGCGGTTCGGTGTGTCATAGAGGGCATAGATGCGCTGCGAGCTCAGATCATAGTGGAGCCCCGAAAGGTCCGTGAAGAACGGTGCGGGTTGGTAGGTCGAGACCAACTGAACGGCCGTCGACGAAGGGTTGCTGATGAGGGGAAGAGAAAGCACGTAGATGATCCCGTCGGCCTGGTTCCCCGCGTGAAAGAGACCGCCCTCCGGATGGGTCGCATCCGGCACGAACGTCAGGGCCTCGAGCCCCTGAGTTCCCGGTGAAGGCAGGATTCCGGTCAGGTCGAAGGTCCGGGTCACCGAGCTGCTCGCGAGATCGTATTCGAGAATCATGTTCGGCACCTCGAGGCCGAGGTAGATGAGACTCGTCATGGGATTCGCGACGCAGACCGCTTCCAGGTCTCCCCCGACGATCGTATTGGTCACGGAACTGCCGTCGATCGCCATCGATGTCAGGACACCTGTGTCGCTCACGACATAAAGCTTTCTCTCGCGGCTGTGAAAATCGGCTCCGCTCGGCTCGAGCCCGGCGGGCAGCCCGCCGCTGATGAGCGTTCCCGGCAAGCCGGGGAGCGTGGACTGACTGGAAAGGTGGGACACCACCACCCCCCATACCATGGCCGCGACGAATCGCGTCCAAGGGGCCCAGAGACACTTCGATTCGAGGCGTTGACCGGGGTGGTGCATGGGGGGCTTTCCAGAAATCGTTGCATGGGATTATACGCCGGAGTATCCTTGGAATGCTTGCACTTGTGTTTTTTGGCCCTGCGAGCGGTCCTTCACGTGAGGAATTGTCCCCCCCATGCTTCCGCTCCTCTCGCGATTTGAATTGAAATACTTGGTTTCGCCGGACATCGCTGCCGCGATGCGACGGAGGCTGCCGATCTTCGCCCAACCGGATTCCTTCGGAGATGAAGGGCATTACGAATTGGTTTCGCTCTACCTCGACAGCGAGGATCTCCATCTCTGCAAGCAGACGATGCGGGGCGAGAAGAATCGCTTCAAACTCAGAATCCGCTCCTATACGGACGAGCCCGAGGTGCCCGTCTTCTTGGAGATCAAGTCCCGGATCGATGGGGTCATCCACAAACGGCGCACCCCCGTCTCCCGCAGGCGAGCCGTTGGTCTTTTGCACCCACAGCGCATGCCAGAGCCCACGGGAAATGAGGACGTCGCGGGATCGGCGCGATTCGTCGCCATGATGGAAGCGGTCCATGCCTTTCCGGTCGTCAAGGTCAAGTATCACAGAGAAGCATGGGAGGCGGCGGGCGGTGAGCCCGTCCGCGTGACCTTCGACACGCATTTGAAGGAGGCCGTCACCCATCACGCGGATTTCAGCCTCGCCGACAGTAAATTCGAATCGGTCCTCACGGAGGGCGTCATTCTCGAAATCAAGTTCTCGGAACGCTGCCCGTCTTGGGTCCAGTCCATGATCCGAGATTTCGACCTCCAGAAAACGTCCGTGGCGAAATACGTTCTCAGTATCAACCATGCGATGTCGGGCGCGAATCCCCTCCACCTGATGGGGGCCTTGCGATGAACGGATTCGTCAGCGTCCTCGAGGACATGAGTCGATCTCAGCCCGATCAATCCCTGGAGACGCTTGTTCTCGCCATGTTGATGTCGTGGTCCGTCGGGATGTTCATGGCTTGGCTCTATGGCCGCACCCACTCGGGCATGTCGTATTCCCGTTCGTTCACGCAGGCGCTGGTCCTGATCACGATGGTCGTGGCTCTGGTGATGTTCATCATCGGAAACAGCATCGTCGCGGCTTTCGGCTTGCTCGGCGCCTTGGCCATCATTCGCTTCCGAAACGTCTTGAAGGACACTCGAGACACCGTCTTCGTGTTCTGTGCCCTCGCGCTCGGCATGGCCATCGGCTCCCAGAGGTTCCACGTCGCCATCGTCGGCGTGGCGTTCTTTGCAGCTGTCACGGCCCTTTTGACCTGGACGCGCTTCGGGGTCCGAACCGATTTTGACGGTCATTTGACCCTGACTCTCTCACCCGCCGCCGCGGCGGCGCAACCCTTTGCCGCGTTTCTCGACCGACAATGTCGGCGCTTCCGACTCGTTTCGGGGAGGGCGAGCGGTCGGGAAGGTCCGGCCCGCTGTGTCTATCAGATTCGCCTCCGAGATCCGGACCGGCACCAACTCCTCGTGGACGAGCTCGCGGAGGTCGAAGGCATCGAGGAAGCCCATGTCGTCATCAACGACGAGTTGACGGAGCTGTGAGGGTGAACCGACTTCCGCGAATTCGCACGCCTCTTCGCCGCCGGCTTCGGGACCTCTCTCGCGGTCCGCTCCTCTTCGTGATTTGGGCCGCTTCGGTGTACGGCTCTTGGACCCTGCTGACGCGACAGAGTCGGCCGTTCGACTACCCGGCCATCGTCCGATCGCTCGATTACGAGGTCTCCCCCGCTACCGACGGCCGCTTGACGCGTCTCGGCGTGAAACTCTTCGAGGAGGTGGAGCGGGGCCAACTCATTGCAACCCTGGACTCCTCCGTCCTCGACGCCAGGATGGCGGCGGCGGAAGCGGAAATCGCACGGCTTGGCGCCAAGATCACGGCGGCGAGAGCGGAACTCGAGGATGCGGCGAAGGAGGACTCCGCGGACCGACTCTCGCGACTCAGACGCTTCCAACTCGATGCGGAGCAAAAAGGTCTGGATACTCTGGCCATCGAGGTTCGCATCGAAGCGGACCGGCTGCTCGCGCAACGCATCGCCCTTCGGAAACGCCGCTTGACGGCGCTCGTGCCGAAGGGAGCAGCATCCATCGACGACCTGGATGACATCGCCCTGAAGTTGAAGCGCATCGAGGAGCGGATCGCCCGCAACGAGAAGCTGCTCGCCCGAACCCGCGAGGTCGAGAAAAGCGCGCAGGCGCGGGCGGGCGAGTTCGCGAGCGCGCCGCAACCCCTTTCACTCGTCGAACAGCGCACAGCTCCCCTGCGAGAAGCGCTTCGCGTCGCGGAGTCGCGACGGGACGGAATCCGCGCCCGCATCCGCATGCTGACCATCCGATCCCCCATCGACGGCATCGTGTCGCGGATCACGGCGACCGAGGGACAGGCGGTGCGGGAGGGCGAAGCGCTGGTTCACCTGACTCCTCTCGAGAGCCGGGAAGCCCTCGTCTACATCAAGGAAGGCGACGCCGAGGCCGAAGAGCTGCGACCGGGCAGACGTTTGCTTTGCGCCCGCCCCGGAACGCCAAGACAGGTCCTTTGCGGCGCGGAAGTCGTCCGCATCGGGCCTGAGTTGATCGAACTCCCGAGCCGCCTGTGGGCCAATCCCCGGGTCCCCGAGTTCGGCCTCCCCGTCCTCGTCGGCCTCGACGGTGGCACCACTCTGCGCCCCGGCGAAGTCGTCCGCTTGCGCCTCGACTGAGCCGAGAGCTGGACGAGGACGTCCACACTCCACGAGAGAACCGTCATCCCTTGGATTGACGACGTCCCCGTCGTCCTTCTTTTCCTCGCCTTCCTTCACGTTCAAGGGCGAGCCGCCGGCCTCTTCTTCTCCGGATCGAGAGCCTCCATGATCTTGGCCTCGATGTCCAAGAGGTGGGCGCGCGTCGTCGCATCGACCGCCTTGTTCCGGTTCCTCCGCACGAGTGCGAGAATACTGGTCAGCTCGGCCCGGGAAAGTGCCGGCAGGTCGCTGGATTCATCCCCCTTCTTCTCCACGAAGGACGCGAGCAGCGATTCATGAGCCCGCTGCAGATTGCGCCGATAGAGGTCGATTTTCACCTGCTCGTTGTCCAGTTCCGACCAGATCTCCCGACGCACGTCCTCGAGGAGATCCGCGGGGAGGTAGGCCTCGTCCGGATTCCGCTCGGCCGCCTCGGCCATCCTCTTCAAGCGTTGATCGCTGATGAGGCTGCGCAGGATCCGCTTTTGAGACGAGAGGATTCTGTCGGCCGCACCGCTGGATTCGAGCCTCAACGTGATGGCGGGATCGACCAGATAGTGCGGAACGCGGAACGCGTGCTCATTGAGAAATGCCACGGCCTTCTCCTGACGCTCCCGTGGAATCGGATCGTAAACGCGATCCCGGTCCCCATACCAGAGATTCGTGCGCACGAAACCGCCGACCACGTTGGCGACGTGACCGAGTTCTCGGTTGCGCTGCGAGAGAATCTCGTCGTACATGTTCTTGAGCAATTCGTAGTTCTTGCCCTCGCGGCAGCAGGCTTTGACCAGGTAACCCGCCACCCGCTCCAGATTCTTCAGGCCGAGGGTCGTCGCGGCGATGGCGTCTGAACCGAGATCCTCGGTCTGCTGGCTGGGGTCCTCGGCCGGGTTGGGATTGCCGAAGCGAAGAACCGGGTTCTCCTTCTGCATCGCGGTGAGTGCCGCCAGGTTGCGAGCCTCCTCGGCCTTGTCCGCGTACTCGGAGTAACCCCACGTGACCGCGAAGATGTCGTAGGGGCCGATCATCGGGATGAGTCGCGCGCCGTCTCCGGGCTGGGCCACGTAGTTGAAACGACCGTAGTCCATGATGGACGCCTCGGTGCCGTACTTCTTCGTGAACTCGGGGTCACGGAGCTGCTCGCACGTGTATGAGGAACTCGCTTTCATGTTGTGGGGGAAACCGAGGGAGTGGCCGACCTCGTGGGCCACGACATAGGAAAGGAGTTGACCGACGAGGTCGTCGGGCAAGGGAAGCTGCTGGGCCCGCGGGTCGTTCGGAGAGGCCTGGACGAAATACCAGTCGCGGACGAGCTTCAACACGTTGTGGTACATCACGATGTCCGCTTCGAGAATCTCACCCGTGCGAGGGTCGCTGACGTGAGGCCCCATGGCGTTCTCGATCGTCGAGGGCAGCCAACGAATCGTGGAATAGCGAGCATCCTCGGCGTCCCAATCCGCATCCTCCGCGGCCGTGGGTGGGTCCTTGGCGATGATGGCATTCTTGAAGCCGGCGGCCTCGAAGGCCACCTGCCAGGACTCGATGCCCTTCTTCACGTAGGGGCGCCATTTCGCCGGGACGCCCCGTCCCACGTAGAAAACGATGGGCTGCTTGGGTTCGGAAAGAGCCGCCTTCGGGTCCTTCTTCTCCAGCCGCCAGCGACTGATGTACCGCACATCTTCGACGGCATGTTCCGGGTCGTCGCCGTAATTCTCGAATCCGACGGTGAAGAATCCGACGCGATCGTCGTAGCGACGGGGCTGCATGGGATTCTCGGGCAACACCACCATGCTGTGGTGAAGCTCGACGGTGACGGCATCGTCGCGGAACGTGCGCCGCGTAGGCCGGCGACGCCTCATGGAGGACGGAGGCGAACTCTTGATCTTGTAGGTCATCACGACCCCGGTCTCGATGTTTCTCGGAAACGATTTCGACACCTGGTTAAAACTGCGCTTGGCATCGACGCCGGAAGCGTTCAAACGACGCTTGGCGCTGAACTCCGGCAGATCTTTCAAGAACAGATCGGTCACCTTGATGACTGCGGCCTGATCCTTGCCCCAGGCCTTCACGGGGAAGGTGGCGATGATCGGAGCCAAGGACGTTCGCTCGACGGCTTCCCGGGCGTGAACGTCATCGGTGTCGGCGCGAATCCGAAACTTCACGTCGCGCAAGAGGATCTTCTTGCCCTCAAGGTCCCACCGCACGACGCGATTCCCGACTCCGGTGCCGCCGAAGCCGTGCCCGGCCTGGGTCCGTGCGATCTGGGTCACCCAGAGCATGGGTTGGCCGAGGAGTTCCCGCGGGATCTCGAAGAGGAGGTCATCGTCGATGCGGTGGACGAGGAAGAGGCCGGCGTCGCTCTTGGCGTCCTGCGTGATCACCTTGTCGTAGGGTTGAATGGCTTCCTTCCTGGCCTTTCCTCGCTTCTTCGAGGCCTTGCCCGGGCTCTCCTGAGCGTGGGCGCTCACAGCCACCAAGGCGGCGAGTATCACGATTCCCAGCAACTTGCGCATGACGCTTCCCTCAATGTGAATGTGTGAATCTGGAAGACAGGGGAGGACTTACGCTTCGGAGCGGGCGGGCTTTCAAACCCCCACGATCAGGTATTCCTCGACCTGATTGCGCCGCGGGTTCACCTTGCCGTGAGTGCCGAAATGGTAGCGATGGGGTCGTTTGTGGACATCCACGGCACTCTTGCGAGCCCGCATGAGATCCACGAGGTCTTCCAGATCCGGCCATCCGTTCGACGAGTACGACAGAACGAGGGTGGACGTGGCGAAACGCCCGAAGAGGTGGTCGAAGGCGTCCATGGCTTTCCCACGGGAGGAGAACGGCGTCCGGCGCTTCTCGAGCTTCTTGACTTTTGATGTCTCCATGATCCGCGCCTCCTCACCCCTCCAATAGCTCATCAACCCCTCCACGAAGTGGTAGCGCTTGATGTAGCAGTTGTCGTCGGAGCGAGGCACGTAGGGCGGATCCATGTAGACGAGATCGACGCCGGGCAGATCCAGTTCGAACACGTCTCCGAAGAACGCACGATGAGAGCGCCCGTCGTCGAAGACCAAGCGATTGAAGAGGACAGCGCCCTCGCGGAAGTGCTCCTCGAGGCCCATCGCCAAGTCGCGACGTCCGTCGTCGTAGCGAGAGAGGTCGCCGGAGATCGTGAAGACACCACGCGGTTGCTTCTTCAAACAGGCGCGGCCGAGAGCGGCGAAGCCGAGAGCGCGCCGCCATGGGTCCAGCGCATCGATCCGAGGCCATGCTCGATCGAGGAAGTCCAAGTCTTTCGGCGTGAAGAAAATGCCTTCGAAGGTGCGACGGATGAAGTCCGCGGGGGCAGCCCCTGACGCGCAGGTCTCGTTCAGCGTCTCGTCGTCCAAGGTCTTTCCGGGGTTCGCGACCAAGCCCTGGGCGAGCGTGGCGGCGAAGCGCATGAAATCGCAGGCCGTGACCTGCTTCCCCATGCACTTCATGAGCCAGCTCACCGCTCCCGTCCCGCAAAAGGCATCCAGCGCCGTCTCGAACTCCAGCCCGCCCAGCACCTCGTGGATCCAGGGCAGCAACCTCTGCTTGCCCCCCATCCATCTCAGGCGGGGATACGCCGCGGCCCTCTCGATCTCTTCCACTTCCGGAAACATGCCCCCACCCTACCCCCCCAGGGGCACGCCCCCTCACCCAGGCCGACGTTCAGGGTCGTACAGGCGAGCGCGCTGAATGTCATCATCGTCGACAACGTCGCCTCCCGGGCCAATGATGATGGGGTCCCACGAGCCCGACTCTTGGTGCACGACGAAAAGCTCGGCGCGTTCCCAAGGGCCCCAGCCGCAGCACGTCGATCTCAAAGATTTCGCGCTAGGGATTCGTTTTCATGAGGTCGAGTCGAGGCAGCGGGTCACGCAATCATTCGTGGAAACATGGGAGCCCGAGAATAGCTCGCCCATGCTCGATCCCCCAAGAGCCAGCCCCATCCAGCCGCCCGTCTCAGTTCCGGTCGTTTGAATCGAGAGGATGCCAATCCGGTTTGCTCTGGTCTTGGAAGGCTCCAGAATGTTGAGGAAACAGATGCGCGGCGCGGCGCGGGTCGGGGAGAGCCCGGGTGTGCTCGCGAATCTTGCGCGGGTCTCCTATCATCCCCTCATGTCGAGGAACTCATACGTTGACAAGACCACGGGGCCCCCCTAGGCTTCTGTCGTCCATTGTTCCACAAACGGAGGAACGAGTCAGGAGTCTCATGTCAGCGCCCCCCCCAGCCGCATGGGCGCTATCCGCCGACTTATTCCACAACCCAGCAACCATCCAGACCCGTCGAATACGAAGTTGGACCGATCATGGAGTTGAGAGATACGCGATGAGCCTTTCCTTCGAGTGGGACGCGCAGAAGGCGAGCGCAAACCAGCGCAAGCACGGGGTCTCGTTCGAGGAGGCCGCCACAGCCTTCGGGGATCCGCTCTCGGTCACGATTCCGGATCCTGACCACTCGGAGGACGAGGACCGCTTCATTCTCCTGGGGTCTACGTACCGCGGCAGGATGGTGGTTGTGGTTCACACCGATCGCGGCGACAATATCCGCATCATCAGCGCCCGCCGGGCGACCAGAACGGAAAGGCGGCAGTATGAACACTGAAGGCAACGACTCGGACGACATGCGAGACGAATACGACTTTACCGGCGGCGTGCGCGGCAAGTACGCGACCAGGTTCGCGGAAGGCAGCAACGTCGTGGTTCTTGATCCCGATGTGGCGGATCTGTTCACGGACTCGGATTCCGTGAATGATGCACTACGGACGTTGGCCGAGATTGCAGCCAAGCAGTCCAAGAAGGCATCGGGCTGATTGGAACAACGGTCTAACAAGGCGATGCAGCCGACCGGCTTCGCCGCCGCTGATCGCCAAGGCGTTGGGCGGACCGGGCATGGGCAGCTCGCACGGCCAAGAAAACGGTGGCGTCCTTCTGACCGACACGGTGCTTCAAGTTGTCGTATCGGCTCTGTGGCCGACGCGAGCGGCTG
>CAZLGG010000026.1:19413-42116 GCA_964559135.1 uncultured Planctomycetia bacterium | reverse complement strand
CGGGAGCCCTCGGCGCCCGAGAGGGCTATCGTCACTTGAGGCGAGGACTCGGTTTCCCGGCCGGGCTCCATGCGCGACCCCTTCCCCACTCTCCCGATTCGACCGATCTGCTGGCCATGGCGACCTCCCGCGTGCCCATCGTCACCGTCTTGGACGGAGAACCCGGGCTCCTCGACAACATTGGGGGCATCCTAGGCGTCCATCAGGTGGCCCTCGGCTGCCGCCGATTCTCGAAATGCGGGCGACCGGACCAAGTCTACGACCTCGAACAGATCGGATCGCAGGCCATTCGCGACGCGGCGATTCGCGCTCTCGCCGAGGAAGCCGTCGAGGAGATCCAGGTCCATCCTCGAGCAGTTCAAGAGGTGTTGGAGGCCCGAAAACGCCCCCCGGTCGACACCGAGGATCTGCTCTGACACCCGGTTTCTTTCCGGGTTCCCGGGCGCTTCTCTCGTGATGGCTTTGTCCATGCGGCCGAGACTTCTAAGATGACACCATGTTCTGGAGGTCTCATGCCATGCCCCGTTTGCTGCCCGTACTCCTCGGAGCCCTGCTTCTCGTCGCCCCCGGTCTTGCTCAAAAGGCGGTCATCCAGCTCGATGCCAAGGAGTGGCAATTCGGCGACAAACTGCAGGGAGAGATAGAGAAGAAAACGGTCGTCGTGAAAAACCTGGGCGACGCCAATCTCGTGATCAAGAAGGTTGGCGTGACATGCGGATGCGTCGGCGCCACGATTGACGCTCGGACGATCGCACCCGGCGCGTCGACGCAACTGCACCTCTCGGTGAACACCGGCCGGGTCTCCGGGAAGATTCACAAGTACGTGTACATCGAAAGCAATGCCGACGGCAAGTCGAAGGTCATGTTTCCGGTGCGGGGGACGGTTCAACCCCTGTGGTGGCTGTCGACGCGCAACCTGAACTTTGGTGTGGTCGAGGAGGGAGCGACCCCCGAGCTCACCTTTCGCGTCCACGTTCTCGCCGGCCACGAGATTCCTCTCGCACGCGTGCAGACGACCTCCGGACATCTGGAAACCCGTTTCGAACCCTTTGGCGAGATCGACGGCGAACATGGGTATGTCATCCATGTGCGCCTTGGCCCCAAGCTTCCCACGGCGATGTTCGTCGGCGCGGTTCAGGTGCGGATGCTGTGCAAGATCCATGAACTCGATCAACTCACGGTGAGCGCCCGTGTTCAGGGCCCGGTCAGGATCGCTCCAGACCGCGTTTCATTCGGTGCGATCCCATCGGGCCAGGGCAAGACCGTGTCGATAATGGTGGAATGCACGGACGGGACGTCGCTCGAGATCAAAAAGATCGTCTGCACCGACAAGCAGATCAGCTATGCCGTCCGAGAAATCGATGCCGGAAAAAAGTATCGCGTGGACGTCACCATCAAGCCCGTGCGGAAAGTGCGTCGAGCCGCCGGACGGTTCTACATCATGACCAATCACCCGAAGCAAAGAATGATCCCGGTCGGTTACCGGGCTTCCATCATTCCCTGAGCAACTCGAGCCCTCCGATCACATAACGACCGGGTCCATGACCGGGATCCAAACGCAAACGAATGAGTTCGTCGTCCGGGATGTCGTGGAAATGCAAAGGAACGTCCAAGACGATCTCCCGCTCGACCCCATCGGTCGGGTACGCCGCGACCGCTGACCCGAGTTCCCACCAGACGGGTTTCTTCAGGCTCCAGAAATAGATCTGGATGTGCTCGGAAGCCTCTGTCGATTCCATGCAAGCGATGCGGACCTTGACCCGCTTCAAATCCGAAAAAGGAATCCTCAGCCGCGGCGACAGCAGCATGGGATCACGATCCGTCGCCCGCACGACGACGGCGCCCGTCCGTGCCTCATCGTCCCACAGGGCATTCTGAAGATCCCATCCATCCGTGTCGCCTTCCAGGAAAGCGGTGGCCCGCGACGGCTCCGGAAGTTCGAATCGCAGTCGCTCGGATAGAGCAAGAAGGTCGTCCAGAGCCTGGGATGAGAGCCCGGGGGACTCCCGTTCCAGCTTGGACCGCAGCGATTCGGCGAAGGGAACGTCGGGAGGCGTCAGCATCTTGGCGACTCCGGCATAGACGGGATATTCCGTGCCGCAATCAGAGCAACGGATCTTCCGTGGCCCGTCAGCCGACATCTCACCGCGACAGGTCGAGCACCGCAACATTCGTAACGAATCTTCGCTCATCCCTTCGTCAGGGTCGAGCGCCCTCGTCGGCGCATCATGGGGTTCGAGACGCCGGAGGAGGTCA
Organism: uncultured Planctomycetia bacterium; assembly: GCA_964559135.1. Lineage (GTDB taxonomy): Bacteria > Planctomycetota > DRQF01 > DRQF01. The sequence continues at coordinate 39,860 of CAZLGG010000026.1, read as the reverse complement.
CTCAAGACCCCTCTGGAGAACCAATTCGAAGGAGCCGCGACATCATCGGCAAGTCCCACGGCGATGATCCCGTGGGACGGCCAGTGAATCTCGTGGACAGCCAAGGAATCGGCGAAGGCGGCTTCCCGGAGCACGGGATCACCGGGGATGGACTCGGGGAGTCTCGCACACTGATTCCCGGTCAGGATGCGCCAGGGAGCAAGGATCTTGGCGAAATCTCCCTCGCAGAAAATACTCCGGTCCATGTGGGGTGACAGGCGGCGCTCGTCGAGTTCTTCCTGCCTTTCCGTTTCGTCTCCGGCGAAGGCCTCCGTCGTCACGATGACCGCGAGCCTGGCGACGCGACGAGCCTCCAGAAGACTGCGCACAGGGTGGGCCAGGTGCTCGATGACCTCGCTCATGAAAACGACGTCGAAGGCATCGTCCGCCAACGGAAGTCGAGCTGAGTCCGCGGCGACCGTCGGAATCTGGAAGAACTCCTTGGCCCGCAACGCAGCCTGGTGGGACAGATCGACGCTGACCGCCGGAATCCCCAACGTCTGGCCCACGAGATGAGCGACGAATCCCTCGGCTCCGCCGACGTCCAAAAAGGAGCGGGGACGAAGATCTCCGAGAAGTGAAAGCAATCTGGCCCAGCGGGAGACCATGAGAAAGCGTTCGACGTTCCAGTCCTTGGTTTGCAGACCGAACAACGGCTGATACGGGTCATAGGGTTTTCCCATGATCTCGTAGGCCTGCCGATCGAAACGCAGGTCAAGCCAGCATGCGGTTTCTCGAGTGTAACGGTCCATCAGTCATCCAGGGACGGGAGGCGCGGGAAGAGCATGGCGAATCACAAGATGAATCCCAAGAGGTTTGTCGATTCTTCGTGTCCCGCGGAAGTTAAGAGGATCAGCCGCCCAAACGCGCTTTGAAGCAGATGGACGACAAGTTCCGCCGTACGATTCGCAACATCCCGAACCGGGTTTAATTCCACTATATCCATCGACCTGAGGAGGCCCGTGTCTGCGAGCAACTCCATGAAAAGGTGGGCTTCACGATAATCGATTCCCCCTCTCACCGGAGTACCTACTCCTGGGGCGATTTCGGGATCGAGGCCGTCGATATCGAACGACAAGTGGATCCCCGCTGTCCCCCGGGCAGCGCCTTCGATGGCGCGCCGCGTCACCTCGGCCATCCCGATGAGATCGATCTCCTTCATTGAGAAAATCTTGATGCCCGCCTTCGCAATGATGTCTCTCTCATGGTCGTCGATGTCTCGCGCGCCGATGACGAAAACGTTGGCGGGATCGACTTTCGAGCCTGCCCCTCCCACGTTCACCAAGGCGTCGACACCATATCCGAGCAACGTAGCCAGAGGCATTCCGTGGACATTCCCCGATGGGCTCGTCTCCGGAGTGTTCATGTCGGCATGGGCGTCGAACCAGATGAGGCCGATCTTCTCTCCTTGCTCGGCGAAGTGGCGGGAAACCCCGGCGATGGTTCCGGTCGCGATGGAGTGATCTCCGCCCAGGAAAACCGGGCAAGCACCGGCCGCGAGCGACCTCTGTGCTTCCCCGCAAAGGCGACCACAGATGAGAGCGATCTCATCCACGTACTTCGCGGACGTATCCTTGACCTGAAGAGCGACTCGGCTTCGAATCCCCAACTCGTCGTGATCGCTCACCTGGTGTCCGAGTCTTTCCAAAGCCGGAACGAGCCCGGCGATTCGCAGGGCGGTTGGTCCCATGTCCACACCGCGGAGATTGGCGCCTAGGTCCATGGGGACGCCGTGGATATGAATGATGCGTTTCATGGCGACAGTCTATGCGAACTCCCTCCGAAAAACCTCACTTTCGTCATCACTGGTGAGGAGCCTCGAGGGCCACGCGAGCCTCGCGCAGTCGGGCCAGCCGTTTTGCTCCCTCGCTGGTGTCGCCGTAGCGTTCCCACACCGCGTCGGCAATCTCGTGGAGGACTCTTCTCATCGACTCCTCCCGGCCAATGCGGTGTGTGAGCCGAATCAGGGTCCCCTGCGCTCGTGGGGCGCGCCCGCTCAGGCGGCGGAACGCCCGAGCGATATACCCTTCGGCCTTCTCGGCGTCGAGCAACTCGGGAAACCTCTTGAAGAAGTCCCGGCATTCCCGGCAGAAGTCGGAATTCGCCCCTGCATGAAGATTCGCCAAGAGAATCAGGGAGCCCAGATGCCTGGGGTGCTTTTCCAGAATGACTTCCAGGATCTGTCGCATCTCATCGCTCCGATGCTGATAGTCCAGGCAAACCGCAAGATTGTAGCGATACGACATCGAGTTCGGGTGGCGTTTCACGAGCGACCGCAGGATGCGTTCGCCTTCGTCATACCGCTGGTTTCGATCCAGGAGCGCAGCCAGGACGACGAGGCTCTTCTCTCCCGCCTCCCCGGCCTCGTCGACCGCCCGCCACGCAACCTCCAAGCCCTCATCGAACCGCCCCGCCATATAAAGACCTCTCGCAAGGTCGCGCAGAAGGTCGGGATCCCGGGGATGGTTGGCGAGGGCCAAGCGAAGCGTGGTGACCGATTCCTCGTACTCCTCCCGTCGATACTGGACTTTGGCCTTCAAACGGCGGACAGCGCCGGACTCAGGGATGCGCCGCACGGCAAAATCGAGTTCCCGCTCTGCTATATCGAGTCGTTCCTCTTCGAGCGCTTGCATCCCCAGCAGCAGACCGGGCAAAACGGATTGGGGTTGTCGCTCTATGCAACGCAGATAGGCAGCGATCGCTTCGGACCCATGACCGTCGCGCCTGAGTCGTTCTGCGACGGAGAGATCCTCCCATGCCGTATTCGTGTAGTCCGGCGGAGCGGCGCCGTTGAGCCGCGCCATGAGGACTCCGGCTTCGGGTCCCCCCTTCCCGGCGGCGAGAAGGCGGTCGAGGTACGTCTTGGCCTCGTCCTCGCGATCGTCCAGCCAGCTGATCAGCACATCATCGAGGGATAGATCGGAATGGGATGATGACGAAGCCTTGCGCCCGAGCGACTCCACCAAAACCCCCGAGACGATGGCGAGAATGAGCAGCAACGCGCCAATAACCTGCCGATGCGACGGCCGCCACCGACGCCACCACGGAGGACCGGTCACCTCCGGTCGCTCGCCCGTTGCGAGCCGTTCCAAGTCCTCGGCGAGGGCCAATGCGTTGGGCGGTCTGTCCGCGGGGTTCACGGACAAAGTCGCTCGTACGAGTCCCTCCATCCCGCGTGAAACATCCGGTGCCAACGATCTCACGGACGGCGGAGGGTGGAATTGAATGGCCTCCATGACTGCGAGAGGGTCCGGTCCGCTCCATGGTCGACACCCGGTCAGAAGCTCGAACAACAGGACACCCAGGGCATGCACATCGGTTCTGCGGTCGACCGTCTCTCCCCGAACCTGTTCCGGCGCCATGTAGGCCGGAGTCCCGACAATGTCGCCCGTCCGCGTCAACGTCGCGGCCTCGTCGTCACCCACGAGCCCGAAATCCAAAAGAACAGGACGGCCAGCGCTGTCGAGCATGACGTTGCTCGGTTTGATATCGCGGTGCAGAAGGCCGGCTTCATGGGCTCCATGCACGGCGCGGGCGAGTTCCGCCACCCAGCGGGCAACCCGCTGTTCGCGCCGCCCGGGTTCGGGCAGCTGGAGCCACGCGTCGCTCTTGGCCTCCAGGATTCGCGTCAACGGGCGCCCATCGACGAGGCTCATGGCGATCCAAAGAGTCCCCCCGGTCTCCCCGGTGTCCAGGACCCGAACGATGCGCGGGTCGTTCAGGCGAGCGAGCGCCTCCCCCTCGCGTCTGAATCGGGTGACGGCACGACGATCCAATCCGGCCGTCAGGGAAAGGACCTTGAGCGCCACCACGACTCCCGGCTGCTCGACCGATTCCGCCTGGAAAACGACGCCTGTCCCACCCCGGCCAATGGGGCGAATGAGCCGCCACGGGCCCAACCGTTCCTGCGGAGTCGACGTCTCGCTGCCGAGCAAGGCTTCCGCCCTGTCCAGCTCACTCAATGCCGCCGCCAACTCGGGTCCCAACCGGGGGTGCTCGGAGAGGAACGCCTCGTGGGTGAGCTCCTCCCCCGATTCTCTGCGCTCGATGAACTCCGCAAGAACGTCTTCCAGGTCGCGTTCACTCACTCTGCCCGCCTCGCGTATTCATCATAGCGACCAAGCGGGCCATCGCTCTGGAGAACAGCTTGCGTGCCGCATCATCGCTGATCTCCATGACCCGAGCGGCCTCGGCGCCCGACAATCCGTCAATCCGTCTCAGAAGGATGATCTCACGCATCCTCTCAGGCAGCCGATTCAAGCTGGCTTCGAGAAGCTCGAAGGATTCGGCATCCTTGTAGGCGGGTTCCGGCTGCGCCCTCGCATCGAGCATAGCCGCGGAGAGAGGGACCTCCCCCTTGCGCTTGGCCGCGCCGAAATAGTCGGCTCGATCTTGAATCTTCCTCGTCACGAGCAGGTGAAGAAAGTGCTTCAGGCTGCCAGGTCCTCGAGGTCGGAATCGATCCAACTCGCCGAGAGCCTCCAGCATGACGCTTTGCAAAATGTCCTCGCTCTGAAGATGGGTTCTCAGCCCGCTCCCCAATCGACACCGAATCGCGAGCAGCATGCCATCGTGGAACCGTTCGTAGAACGCCTCCCAAGCGGAGCCGTCTCCGTCCTGGATACGCTTCACGATCTCCTTGGTCAGGTGATCGGCATCTGAACCCACGGGAAGGGACTCCATGGCACCATTGTACCGTTTCCGCCCGGAGGACGTTCAGAGGCGCCGAATGGACCCGGTCACCCGCAATGTGACGGGTCGAGAGCGGGCTCGATCGACAGGCTGCTCCAGCAGCGCCTTCAGGGAGATGTCCAGCCGAGGCGGAAGCGAGTCCCCCTCGCGTCTCTCGAACGTCAGCCGCCCCTCGCTCGTTCTCACATTCGGGCCCACGAGGGCTCCTTTTCCCCTCCAATAGGAGCCCCCCTGGACGGGCTCGAGGTCGAATTCCAGTCGCACGGGGAGCCCCGCAGCCTGGAAAGCTCGGCTCCACTTGAATCCTCCTTGGGAGGGCGCCCCAGGGAGTGGGGTGGGGACGAACCACGAGGCAAGATCATCCAGGAGCACGGCCTCGCTGAGCCCCAGCTTCACGGCGGCGGCCGGAATCCCTCTCAGTGACTTGGGCCGGCTCCGCTCATCGAGACGGAGCCTCAAGTCGTGGTCGACGACGGCACGCCACCGGGCGGCAAAAGCGTCCTCTCCCTTCGCCGGAGGCGTCTCTCGGGTGTCGAAGCGGCGGGAGGCGCCGGGCAAGATCAATGAACCCGACGCAGCGAGGAACCGGAGACTCAGTGTCTTCTCCTCGCAAGGCCGCAACTCGAGTTCGCGATCGACGACGAGCAGCATGCGACGCCCCCCGGAAACCTGTTCGATGTGCGAATGCAGTCGAAAACGGGGAGCGGGGGGGCGCACCCCCTGAGCGTTCCCTTGGCCGAGCGACGCTACCGCCAGCAGCGCCACGAAACATTTCAGTCCCCGACTCACTCGACCTCGCCCAGGAATGGATAGCGATAGTCGTGGGGCGGCACGAAAGTCTCCTTGATGGTTCGCGGGTTCAGCCACCTCAACAGGTTGATCTTGCTTCCGGCCTTGTCGTTGGTGCCGGACGCTCTTCCCCCGCCGAAGGGTTGTTGACCGACGACGGCGCCCGTGGGTTTGTCGTTGATATAGAAGTTGCCGGCGGCGTCGACGAGGCGACGCGTGGCCGTGTCCACGGCATAACGATCCTGAGCGAAAACCGCTCCGGTCAAGGCGTACGGCGACGTGCTATCGCAAAGATCGAGAGTCGCCTCGAATTGCGCATCCTCGTAGGGGTAGACGGTAATGATCGGACCGAACAATTCCTCGCACATCGTTCGGTAGGTTGCGTCCGAGGTTTCGATGACCGTGGGCTTGATGAAGTAGCCTTCACTGTCGTCGTATTCGCCTCCTGCCACGATCCTGCTGTGAGACGAAGCCTTCGCTTCGTCGATGGCCCCCTTCAGCTTCTCGAAGGAGGACCGATCGATCACGGCGTTCATGAAGTTGGAAAAATCCTCGACGGGTCCCATGCGAATCTCAGAGAGCATCGCCCGCACCCGCTCCAGAACGTCCGGCCACATGCTCTTCGGCACGTAGGCGCGACTGGCGGCGGAGCACTTTTGCCCCTGATACTCGAAGGCGCCTCGAACCATCGCCACGGCCAACGCCTGGGGGTCGGCCGAGGAATGAGCGAAAATGAAATCCTTGCCGCCCGTTTCGCCCACGATTCTCGGGTAGGCGCGGTAGCGTTCGATGTTCGATCCAATCTCCCTCCACATCCCCTGGAAGACGGCCGTAGAACCCGTGAAGTGGACGCCCGCGAAGTCGGGACTCTGGAGCGGAATGGAGCCGATGGCCGACCCGGAACCGTAGACGACGTTGATGACACCGTCCGGAAGCCCCGCCTCCTGGAGCAACCGCATCACCCAGTACGACGAGAGGACCGACGTGGATGCCGGCTTCCAGACCACCGTGTTGCCCATCATCGCCGGAGCCGTCGGCAGGTTTCCCGCGATCGAGGTGAAGTTGAAGGGCGTGACGGCGTAGACGAATCCCTCGAGAGGGCGTTGCTCCATGCGATTCCACATCCCGGGCGATGAGGCCGGTTGATCCCTGTAGATCTCCTCGGCGAACTTCGCGTTGAATCGGAAGAAGTCGATCAGTTCACAGGCGGCATCGATCTCGGCCTGGTGCACCGACTTGCTCTGCCCAATCATCGTCGCGGCGTTCAGATGATCGCGCCAAGTCGTCGCGAGTAGGTCGGCCGCCTTCAGAAAGACACTGATGCGTTGTTCGAACGGCAAGGCTCGCCAGGCGGGCTGTGCCTTCCTGGCAGCGGCGATCGCATCCTCGACGTGGTTCGACTGGCCGGCGTGATACCGCGCGACGACGCGGCGATGGTCATGGGGCGGCCTGATCTCCTTCAGGTCGCCCGTGGAAACATCTTTTCCATCGATGACCATCGGGATCTCGGCTTCCTCGCTCTGCATGCTCCTGAGACGCGCCGCGAGACGGGTGGCCTCGGGTGATCCGGGAGCATAGGAAAGGACCGGCTCGTTTCTCGGTTCGGGGGTTCGGTAGAGACTCATGGCGTCCTCCACTCCGGTGAAGCTGTTGGCGGATGAAGCCGTCGACATCCATCGACGGGGAGTTGCGATTCGGGTCCGTGGAGCGCGAGACCAAAACCCTTCGCAGCGGGTATCTCTCGCCCCTCGATGGACCGTTGTATCATGCCCCGGGCCGGTGAAAAACGTCGGTCCGCCCCTTCTCGGTTTCAGGGAGTTCACCATTGAAGATCCACAATCTCTGGTATGCCGCGCTCTGTCAGGTGGATCAGCCGAATCCGGCCCGACGGAGCGACATGCGGCGCAACACCGACAAGGCGGTCGAAATGATGGAACGGGCCGTCACCGGATATGCCCCGTTTCACGACGTGCGCCTCGTCGTCTTCCCAGAATTCGGTCTCTCCGCCCCCATCTACGGCACCGTCGAGGAATTGCGCCGACATCTCGCGGTCCCCGTCGAGAATGAACACGTGGCGAGGATCATGGCGAAGGCCAAGGAACTCGGATGTTTCGTGCAGACCGGGAGCTTCATCGAGAGCGATCCTGATCATCCGGACTGTCTTTTCAACACCACGCTCCTCATCTCCGATGAAGGCCGGATTCTGTCGCGCTACCGGAAGACGAACCCCTGGATCCCCTGGGAGGTCCATGCCAGTCCCCACGACATCGAGGACTATCCCGACGATCCGTTTCCCGTGGTGGAAACGTCTCTCGGCCGTCTCGGCGTGGCGACCTGCTATGACTGGCTCTTTCCGGAGGTCTGTCGCGAACTCGGGCTTCGGGGATGTGAAGTGATGATCCGCATCAGCGCCTACATGGACCCTTGGGGCGCCACCGCGCCCATGGATTGGTGGACGGTCATCAATCGGGCGAGGGCCATCGAGAACACGTGCTACGTACTGGCGTGCAATCAGGGGGCGACGGGAAGTCACTATCCCCCGTTTTCGTGGCCGGGCGGGTCCCAGGCGGTCGACTTCGACGGTAGGCTCCTGACGGAGGCCTCTCCCGGGCCCGGGGAGCGCATCGTCGTGGCGCCGGTCCACATCGGCTGGTTGAGAGAAGAACGAGAAAGGCGACGAGGACACATGATGGTCTCTCACCTCAGAACTGAACTCTACGCTCGGCAACGTGAATCGATCTTCCCACGAGCGGCGGCGCCGGAGAATCGCACCGTCGACGGCCTGAATCAACTGATCGAAGAAACCCGACGGCGAATGAATCCTCGTCGAAAGGAGGACTGAATGGCCTTGCGTCAATCCGCGTGCTTTTTCCTGATCCCCGCACTCCTTTTCTTCGGCTGCTCCAAGGAATCGGCCCCCAAGGGAAGTGCGCCGCCGCGTCCCTTGACCTTTGAGGAGGCCGTGACGCTGAACAATCACGCCGTCTCCTACATGGACCAACAGAAGGTCGGAGAGGCTCTCCCCCTCTTCGTTCGACTGAAGGCCGGTGCGCCGAAATCCGTCACCGCGCGATTCAACCTGGCCGTCGCGCTACTCAATGGCCAGACGACGAGCGACGCGGATCGCGCCAAGCAACTCGCGCAGTGCCGTGCGCTGCTGGAGGAGCTGATCCGGGAGAATCCGAACTTTGCGCGAGCGCACTTCACTCTGGGCATCCTGTTCGATTACCTCGGGGAGGACAGGAGTCTCGTCGAAAAGAGCTTTCGAAGGGCCTGGGAACTCGCGCCCACGGATCCGGACTGCTGCTACCGACTGGGGAAAGTCCTCTTCGAAAAAAGGCCACCCGAACTCGAGGAGGCCGTCAAGTTGCTGCGCTCGGCGGTCAAATTGGAGCCCCACTTCATCGGCGCATGGAACACCTTGGCTCTCTCGCTGCGACGACTGAAGCAACCGGTGGAGGCCAGAAAGGCCAACCGCGTCTTCGCGCTCTATCAGAACGCGAAGCCCGCCATGGGCAAGACCTTCGCGGTCGTCTACAACCAAATGGGTCGTCTGTCGGAAGTGATACGGCGCATGGACCACTTTGACGGCTCGAAGCCGAAGTCGGAGCCTCCCCCCGTGGCGTTGACGTTTCAGTCCAGGGATCTGCTGAGTGCAACTTCTGCGGCCAGGGCCTGGCCCAGCGGTCTGAAGTGTTCCAAGGGTGACGCGGTGAGGGCATTCCTCATGACCCAAGTCGCTCCGGCACTGTCCGGCGGCATCGCCGTGGGCGACCTGGACGGCGACGGGGATCTGGACCTGTTTCTGAGCGACGGTCACGGTCCGGGTCGCATCCTCTTTGCGCAGGGCAATGAATTGACGGACGTCACGGAATCTTCGGGCCTCGCCGCGGCCGGCGGGGATCTGATCGCTCTGGGCGCCGTGATGGGAGACGTGGACCATGACCACGACCTCGACCTGTACATCTACGGTGCGGGTACGAACGTCCTGGGTCTCAACGACGGGAAAGGCGTGTTCCGCTTCACGTCGGAATACGGAGGCGGCGATGCCCTCACACGATCCGCCCAATTCGCCGATGCCGACCATGACGGAGACCTCGATATCCTCGTTGCCAACGAGCTCGCACTTCCCGGAGTCGGTGAATCGGCCGCCAAGGACCTCTCGTATCCCGCCGACTTCCCGGGCGCGCCGAATTACCTCTACAACAACAACCGTCCGACGATCTATGACAAAAACCGGAAGCCGGGGGACGAGCCTGCTTTCTCCGACATCGGCGAGCGAACCGGATTGCGCGGCGAGTCGGAGCATACGGTGGGCTTGGCGGTCTTCGACGTCGACGGTGACGGAGACGTCGATGTCTTGCTCCAAAACGACGGGGCCGAGGACCGTCTCCTCCTGAATGATCGGTTGTGGATCTATCACGAAGCCCCGGCGGACCTGGGATGGGATGACGCCGGGGGCGCTTCCGGCACACTTGTCACGGACCTCGACCAGGACGGGACGCCCGACCTCGTCATGAGTCGATCCACGACGAGTTCGGCCGTCGCGGTGTGGAATCGCTTCCCGAACACCGCCGTGCGACGCACGGACATGATCGGACAGCCCTCTCTCATCTGGACGGGAGATCTCGACAACGACGGCGACCCGGACCTCGTTCTCTCGGACATCACAACCGGGAATCTGCTCGTGCTGAGGCAGGACGCCGACGATGCTTGGGCCCAGCCGGTCGTCCTGGCCGAGAACCTCCACGCACGTGCCGTCGCCATCCATGATCGCAACGGAGACGGGCTGTTGGACCTGCTCGCGGCCGACGCGGCAGGCCGACTGGTCGAGTTCATCAATACGAGCAAGAGCCCATTCCACTGGCTGGAACTCGGTCTCGAGGGCAAACGCGAGCTCTCTCTCGCCGAGATGTGGTCCAACACGTTCGGTGTGGGAGCTTCGGTGGAGGTCATGGCCGGCAATCGGGCGATCCATGCCTCATCGTCGACGGTCGCTGGGCCGAACACCTCCGTCGCGACACCCATCCACGTCGGACTGGGCGAGAACTCGGCCGCCGACGCGATTCGCGTCCTCTGGCCCGACCTCGTCCTCCAGAGCGAGATCGACTTCGAGGCCGACAAGCTCCACGTCTACGAGGAGATCAATCGCAAGGCCTCCTCCTGTCCCGTCCTCTTCAAGGCGCGCGCCGACGGCTCCGGATTCGAATTCGTCACGGATTTCCTGGGCGTCGGGGGTCTCGGTTTCCTTGTCGCCCCCGACTCCTACGCGCCGCCGGATGAGACGGAGACGGTCAGGATCGGCTCCCTCCCCGTTCGCGAGGGGTTGCTCGAATTACGAGTCGTGGAACCGATGGAGGAGATCACCTATCTCGACGCACTCACGCTTCTCGCCGTCGACCATGCCGAGGACGTCGAGGTCTTCTGTGACGAACGACTCGGCACGTCGGCGCCGTTTCCGACCGGCCGCCCCATCGCGCTGCGGAAAGCGTTCTTGCCGACCCGGGCCGTCAATGCGAGGGGCCATGACGTTCTCGAGGACGTTCTCCACGAGGATCGCCGTTTCGTGAAAGGCATGGACGTGGATCGACGCTTCTTGGGCTACCTGGCCGAAGAGCAGCAGATCGCTCTGCGCTTCGACGGCGCGGCCATCCTTGCCGCTCGCCCGAACTCCGGGTCGCGGCTTTGGCTCGTCCTCGACGGTTGGGTCGAGTACCCCTACTCCCACATCAACTTCGCGGCATGGCAAGCCGGCGTGAAGGCCCAAGCGCTCAGCGTCGATCGCTTGACATCCCCCGGGGGAGATTGGGAAACAGTTCTCGAAAACGTCGGGTATCCCGGTGGAATGACACGATCGATGGCGCTCGACGTGACCGCCCTCGCCTCCGAGGACTTCGACCAGATCCGGCTGCGCACCAACCTGGAGGTCCACGTCGATCGCGTGAGACTGGCCTGGGAGGACCCGAGCGCCCTCGTTCGATCCACCCAACTCGACTTCGACCGCGCAGAGCTGCGATTCTTGGGGTATCCCCGGGAAGTCCTTCCGGAAGGAAGAAAACCGGAGGTCTACGACTACGACGACATCCTCCCCCAACTCTCCTGGAAGACAATGGGCGGGCGATACACCGGCTACGGAGACGTCCGGGAGCTGCTCCGCGAAGCCGACGATCGCTACGTCGTGATGAATCACGGGGAGGAGATCGTTCTCGAAGTCCAATCGCGACGTCTTCCCCCCATTTCTCCGGGAGTTCGGCGGACCTATTTCCTCTTGACGGATGGCTGGTGCAAGGACATGGATCCCCTCACCGCAGCCCCGGATACCGTGGCGCCTCTCCCCTACCACCGCATGGGAGACTACCCCCCCAAACATCCTCTCGAGACCGCCCCCTGGATGAAGGTGTGGCAAACGCGCTCCATCGCCCCCACGTTTCCGCGGAGACGCTGAGACCGAAGGGCGTCGCTCCCGTCCCTTGGGATATCGAGAGAAAGGGCGCAGCCGAAAGACCGCACCAAGCGAACCGTCAGCTCCTTCGGTGCCTGATTGGAGAATCCCGCCCATGAAACCCGCGATCCGCTGTCTCTGCGCCCTCGTGCTGGTGTCCAGCCTCGACTTCGCAGCCGCTCAACAAAACAAGGACGATCTCATCCTTCCGGTGATCGACTACACGGTGAAGGTCCTCCCGGACCTCCGATCCTTGGAAGTCACGATGCACGTGAAGCGCGTGCACACGGATCACCTCCGTGTCGCCATGCCCAACTGGTCGCCTGGAGCCTATCGTCTCCACAACGCCGGGAAGAATGTGAAGGACTTCGAAGCCGTCAACGCGGAGACCGGGGCCACTCTCGACGCACTCCGCATCGATCACGCCACATGGTCCATTCCGACGAGGGACGTCGAGGACGTTCGTGTTCGCTACGTCGTTCCCCCGGGCCGCCGACGCTTCATGCCCGGCCAACCGACCGACAAACCCGAAGGCCTTCATCTTCAGGGACCGGTCACCTACATGTACGTCGTCGGCCACAAGGACAGGCCGGTCACGTGTACCTATGAACTCCCCGAGGGATGTTTCTTCTCTAATGGAATGACCCCCACCGAGAACGGACTGGTTCGAACCGCTCGGGACTATGACACGTTCATCGACTGTCCCACCCTGCTCGGCCACTTCCGAACCAAGGAATTCCGGGTGGGCGCGACTCCCTTCGCCTGCGTCTACTTCGACCTCACCGGCAAGTACGACTTCGACCTGGACGCGTGCACGGACGTCGTGCGCCGCATCGTCGAAACCGAAGGAGGAGTTTTCGGAAGCTATCCGTTCTTCAAGTACTTCTTCCTCTTCACGGTCACGGGCGGCGGTGGCGGCGGCGGACTGGAGCACCTCAACTCCACGAGCATCGGCCTTTCCGGTCCGGCTCTGAAGAAAGACCCGAACGCGATTGCAAGCATCACGGCTCACGAGTTCTTCCACACCTGGAACGTCAAACGCATTCGCCCGAAGGCTCTCGGGCCGTTCGAGTACGAGCACGAGAACTACACGGGAAACCTGTGGGTATCAGAGGGATGGACTTCGTACTACGGCGACCTTTCCATGCTGCGCGCGGGCATCAACGACATCGACGCGTATCTGCAGAGCATGTCCTCGAAGATGTCACGCGAGCTTTCGAAGCCCCGAAGTCATGAGCATTCCGTCTACTGGGCCAGCCGAAACGTCTGGCACCGTTACACGAACGAACCCGAGGGCCGTCGGGTCGACTACTACGGCAAGGGTGAGTACCTGGGGTTCCTGATCGACCTCATGATTCGCGAGAAGACCGACAACAAGAAATCACTGGACGACGTCATGAGGTTCCTCAATCGGTGGTTTGCGGAGCGATGGATCGGTTTCGAGGAAGGCGACATCGAGAGGGCCTGCACGGCCGTCAGCAACTATGATTTCTCGGAATTCTTCGCGCGCCACGTCCGGGGCACGGTCGACCCGCCCATTGCGGAGATCCTCTCCTATGCGGGCCTCGAATTCACAAAGGTCGAGATGCCGACGGCGCTGCCATTCGTTCACAGGCAGGATGACAAGGGTCGCCTTCAGGTGCGCTTCGTCAACGCGGGGCTGCGCGAAAAGGGCATCCAACGAGGCGATCTCATCCTCGCCATCGATGGAAACAAGGACTACGACCTCTCCGCACTGCTCGCGGGTCACCAGCCTGGGGACACCGTGACCCTGTCGCTCCAGGGAAGAAAGAAAGTTCAAGACGTCGACGTGTCGCTCGCACCGGGGAGAATCCGGGTGACGATCCGCCCCATGAAGGGGGCGACGCCTCGGCAGCTGAGAATCCGTGACGGATGGATGTCGGGCCGGTAGAAAGGGATGAACCCCGGCCCCCCGGAGGGCCGGGGCCACTTTCCTCTCATTTCATGAGACCCGTGCGCGCCTGATCGATGAACAGATCCACCGTCGAAGGTTCGTATCCGGCCGCCTTCAGTCGAGTGAGAACGATGTAGCCCGCGTACTCGCGCCCCGAAACCACGTAGAGGGCGCCCAGCAGAAGGTTGGAGGCCTCATCGTTGGGCTCGTCGACCAGGTACCGCTCGAGTGCCGCGAGACTCTTGGAAAACGTTCCCTTGGGAAGAAGCTCATCGATCAAGACCGCAAAGTCGAGCATCCCCTTCCTCGCCCCCGCGATACCCAGAACCATGGCGGCGGAGGCCAGAGGAGGATCGTTCGCGGCAAAAAGGGCGATCGACATGCGACGCAGGGCGTCGTGGCCGCCGTCCAGGTGAAAGGCCTGTCGGTAGGCCTCGGCGGCTAATCGGAACTCCTTACGCCCCATCGCTCGATTCCCGAACTGGATGGCGTCGGCCGCGGTTGCACCGGCGTCGACGCCCTTGACGAAGGGTTGGGCGAAGACATGATCCGTGGCCGCGGGGCGGCGCGGAGGCGGTGCTTCCTCGGCGCGGGAGACACCCGCACCGGAGTAGGTCGATCCCTCCTCGTCGTAGTAAGGGTCGTCATCGAACCCGGCGCCGGCGTAGTACCCCGACGTCGTGTAGTAGGGCTCTTCATACACGTAGGTCGACACGACGCGGTAGGTCGGATAGTAGAGGTAGGACCAATAGTAGGGGTAGTAGGCGTAGCCCCAATAGGGGTACCACCACGCATGCCAGAACCAGTAGGGGTAGGCGCCGAAGTAGACCCCGAAGTGACCCCACCAACGGCGATGAAACCCGCCGTGGTAGTATCCGAATCCATAGCCGTAGTTCCCGACGAAGATGTTCACGTTGACCTTGGTGTTGTGGTCGATCGCACCGCCGCTCACGTGGCCGACCTTGCCGCCGGGGCGCCCCGCCCCGGGCTTGCCCGTGCCCGGCTTGACCGTGCCCGGCTTGCCGGCGCCGGGCTTACCCCGACCTTCGTTGCCGAGTCCCGGAATTCCCCGGCCCTTGTTCCCGTTGCCTGGAATGCCGGACGCGCCGTCACCGAGCGCGCCGCCCTTCTCGAACCGCTTTCCCGCCGAGCCGCCCACCCGGCGGGCGAGATCCTTCCGATAACTCTCGGGACGGGCCGCCTTGCGACCACTGACCGAGAACCCTTCGAAGCCGCGCGAGCGCCTGGGCGCGGCGATGCGGTCCGGAGAGGGAGATCCGAGACGGTCACGCCCCAAGCCCCCGCGAGCGATCGACGAGGCCCCCCGTCGTCCCGTGGAACGGGATCGCGACAGCGAAGGATTTCGCCCCGAGCGCACCGAGGGATTTCTGGAGATGGAAGGAGAATAACGGCCCCGATACAGGCGCGGGCTCCGGCTCGTGCCGAACGGCGCCGGGCGACGGCTTCCCGACGACGCGCCTCCGAAACCTCTCGAGCTTCCGGAGCGACTCGACCGAGGGGCGAACCCGGAGGAGCCACGCCCGAAGGACCGGCCGAGACTCCCGGAATTGAATCTTGAAGACCGCGACCTGCCCAAGGATCGCGTGGAACCCGAACGCCCCAGAGAGGAACGAGAACGGCCGAACGAAGGCCGAAACCGCCCCCCGGACGAACGCGAGCGACCGATCGACGGCCGAGAGCGGCCCCCGAACGACCGGGAACGGCCGATGGAGGGGCGGGCCCCCCCTCGAGAACGGCTGAACCCGCCGGACCGGCTGAGACCTCCGGAGCGCCCGGCGCTGCTGGAACGCCCCACCCTGCCCCGTTGAGCCGTCGCGACATCCCCCATGACCAGAACGGCCCCAAGAAGAAGGCACGCGAGAGTGATGATAGGGTGCTTCATGGTCGATCCTCCGAAGACGGGTTGTCCCGCGGCATCCCTCCAAGGACACCGCGCCGGAGCTGATTCAGGGATCGGGAACACGCCTAGCATGGCGGGCCCGGAGCCCCGAGGTTGCTCCGGTTCATCCGCTCATCACCGCCATTATAACCCCTTCGGAATCTTCCAACAGCCGAGAGATTCGAGAACTCCGTGGTTCCGAGCTAACTTGGAGGCCACGGACTCGTCCGATCCCCCGTAGACCCCCGCGCGAGGAAAGACCTCTATGTCCGAACGACACCCCCATCGGCGTCAGGAGCGACAGCGAGCGAGTTTAGCATCCATCGCCGGGTTCATGCTTCTCTTGATCCTTTGCACCGCAACGTCCGTCCGGGCGCAGAACCCGACGTGGGACCTGGGACGCTGGGAGGACGCTTGGCGCTCCGCGGCGTCCTCACCCACGCGACGCACTCTCCTCATTCGTGCGGCGGCTCGCGTCGGGACCGACGGCTCCCTTCTTTTCCTACGCTCCCTTCTTCGCACGTGGCCCGGTGACAAAAACGCCCGTGCGGCCCTCGAGGCGGTCCTCCACCATCCACGGGCGGACGCCAAGGCCACGATTCTCTCGCTGTACGAAAAGACTCCCGGGATCTCTGCGAAGGCGGGACTCATCGAGCTTTTCGTTCGGGAGTCCAAGACGAGACGAGAAGGCCTCGATCTCCTCGAGGAACAGATTCGGCGTCATCTGGGGGATCCCCTCGGGTCGGCCCTCCTGCGGCTCCTCACCCACTTTCTGGATGGGGACGACCCCCTGCGTGCCAACGCGACGACATTCCTCGCCGATCTCTACGGGGAGAGCAAAAACCCCACGGTCCAGGGAGACATCTGGCGGGTGGCACGCCATCTTCCCGCGGAAGACCGGATGCCTTTTCTGATCGCCGCGGTCGAGGACCAGGATCGCCTCCACGCCGGCGAGGCCGCTCTCGAACTCCTCCGGCGAGGAACACTCGGAGCCGAGGACCTCGTCGTGGACGCATGGATCGCGGACTTGGCGAGGGCCGAATCCAGTGGAATGAGGCGGGTTCTGTCGGCCTCGGGCCGGCTCTCCTTGGTGCTGAAACTGGCCGAAAGGCTGGAGAACGTGAAATGGGGCGATCTTCGTCGCCTCTTCCACCTCATGCAGGCCGCGGACATCCACAAGCTGGAGCCCTTTTTCTTCAGCCTTCTCAGCGATCCCGACCCCAAGGCCAAGGCACTCGCCGTCCTATTCTTTCGCAACCATCCCCGCGCCGATCTGGCGAAGCACTTCGAACGCATCGCTCGCGAGGAATCCCTTGTCCCTTCGACCTGGGCGGCTTTGGCCCTGGCCGACACGACCGGTGATCGACGCCCCTGGGAGCGCCTCCGCCGGCAACTCGCTTCGGGGGGGCTCGATCAACGCTGGACTCGACTTCGAAGCCTCGCTGATGCGGGCCTCGAGGGCGCGACGGCGAGAGCGTGGCTCACGGAGTCATTGGAACGCCACAGGGACTGGCGCCTCCTCACAGCTCTGCTCCCCCTCGCGGGCACGGCATCCCTCGACGATTTCGGCGCACGCATGGAACCGTTCCTCGAGCATCGCCGATGGCAGGTGAGGCTTGCCGCGATCGAAGCCCTCATCAGCGACGGACGGCGCGCGGTCCTTTCCCGACTCGCTCGCGCCACGGGCTCCGATCAATATCGGCTCGCGAGAAGGGCGGCGGACGGCCTCGCCTATCTCACGGGCAAACGCTTCGGCGTCGCCCCGAAGACCTGGAGCGCCTGGATCGAGAAACTTCCCCAAAACTGGGTGCCGCTCCGACTCCCCACGGACTCCCACTCCAAGACGGCGAACGCCCGCTACGGGCCCACGTTCTACGGCCTCGATCTTCGGAGCAATCGCATCGTGTTCGTCTGCGATATTTCGGGAAGCATGAATGGGGACAAGTTGGAGACTCTGAAGTTGGAACTCCGCCGGGCGATCGCCTCGCTGGCTCCGCCCGGAGCCTACAACGTCCTGCTCTTCTCCGGCTCCGTGACGAGCTTCTTCGGCGGGATTCGAGCCGCCACACCTTCCCGCAAGCAGGCCACGATCGAGCGGCTCCGGGACGTCCACGCGGAGGGAGGCACGAATCTGTGGGGAGGAATCGAACGAGCCTTCAAGGACAAGCGGGCGGACACGGTCGTGATCCTCACGGACGGCCAACCGTCCGCGGGCCGAATCGTTGCAACGTCGGAGATCCTGCAAGCCGTGCGGCAACGCAACCGGTATACGAGGCTTCAGATCCACACGCTGTTCGTCTCCAGCCCGGGAATCGAGGGGGTGGATCCCTCCACCGATTTCATGCGGCGTCTCGCCGACCAAAACGAAGGGCTCTTCAAGCTGGCCACCCCCTGAGATGAGGGCGATGCCTCCAGGGGGATTCAGTCGGCCATGACCCAAGCCTTGAAGTCCTGCTCCACCTTCTCGAACTTGCCTCCGAAGTACTTCTCGAAGCGCTTGCTGAGGGTCCCTGATTTGGGGCCCGAGAGGAAACCGAACCAGGCTTTCGGGCGTTCCTTCACGAACCAATCGAACAAGACGACGCCGAAGAGATCATCGGACGCGTCGAGCTCGTTGAATGATTTCGCGAAAAGCTCGCGCATGCTCTTCACTTCCTTGGCGGCATAAAGGTCTCGAAGGTCTTCCTTGGCCGCGGAAATATTCCTGCGATCGAGGCCGGGAGGCTTCGTCGTCCGGTCGTATTTCGCCCGAGTGACGTACTGGGTCCTCGCCTGACCGAAGACAGCGATCTCCGCGTGGTGGGCGGAGGCCACCCAGATCCACGCAGGCAACGGAAAACCCCGGTGCCAGTACCACTGCATGAGCGTGCCGCCCAATTGAGCCACGAGATAATTCCGCCACAGGCTCTCGCCGAGATGAATGGCATGCCCCATGTCCGGCCAGAGCGCATGCTTCCTCGGAAGGGTCAACGCGAGATCCTGAAACTTGAATTTGTCCTTGTAGGCTTCCGTGAAACGAGCCAGCTCGGCCTCGTCCGACAGGATATAGTGGAAGCTGAACGGTTCCTGGCGAAGCCTGCGAATGTCGGGGCGAGACGTCTCACCCACCTGGAACGTGTCGCAGAACCAATTCCTGGCTTCGTCGAGTTCCTGCGCGGTCTCCTGCGCGCTCTCCCGTCCAAGCACGTGGATGACACGCACCGCTCCCTTCATCGCTCCATGGGCCTTCACGCCGAGACGCTTCTCGAATCGCTGCAGGTAGACGATGACGGCCTTCTCTTCGGGGGGATACCAAACCCCATCCCAAAGTTCGTAGCCCCGTTCCCTCATCACCTCTTCGAGGGGGCGCCAGATGAGGTCGTCGACCAGAATGAAAGCATCCGGTTGACTCTTGAGCCGGCCGGCCTTCTCCGCCTTGATCCAGCCACCGCTCTCGAAGACGTAGCCCGCGGCGGTCATTTTTTCGGAGAGAGCTTCGTGGGCTTCCTCCTTGCTCACATACCACACGTCGCCGTATCTGACGTGTCCCAGGAATTTTCGCGCCTCTTCGAACTCCGGGTCGTAAGCGACGGCTCGCCGGGCCAATCGCTTCGCGTCCCGAGCCCACGCCTTCTTGTCCGCGATCCTCTGAACGATTTCGAAGAGAGCGACCGGGTCCTCTGCATCCACCTTCGCGAGCATCGCTCGCACCTTGGGATGGATCTTGCGACCGTGGCGCTCCTTCACGACCTCGGTGGGGTCGATCTCCATGAGCCGCGCCGCCTTGGTGACGAAGCGGATCTTTCCATTCTTGGTCCCGAGGATCTCTCCCTGGAGAAACCTCCCATCCTCCAGCTTGAGCGAGTCCTGAGCCCGGCACGTCGACCCCGCGAGCGTCGCCAGGAGACCAAAGAGAAGAATGAGCCCACGCGAAGCGTCCTGGGTCCTCACGCCGATTCCTCCGAGCCGACCTGATTCTTCAACGCCTTGCGGCGCGCCGCCCGCGCCGCGAGTTCCCTGTCCATCTCGGCAAGAAGGACGTCCAACGTCGCGGCCGCCGCTCCGACGAGGCCCGCTGCCTTCAAATCCTCTCCCAGAGCGCGTAGCTTCCGCGGCCCCAGCGTCTGCATGCCGCACCGCAGCCAGGCCAGCTTGAGTCCCTCCAACAAGCCCAGCGGCTCGTCACCCACTTGCTCGAACCGCCGGACCAGTTCCTCGAGAAGCGTCGCCGCCCGCCCCGCCGCGATCTCAGGCGGTTCATGGGAGAGGATTTCGAGCAGAAGCTTCCCAGCATCCGCCGGACGGTCTGCCCCGATCAGGTGAACGAGGCGGAACGACGGACCCGGATCCTCGCCTGGCGGGAATTCATACGTCAGACTTTCCTCGTGGATCTGCCGGCGCTCGCCCGAGGGAATTCGGTCCCGAACATCTCGGGCCATCTCCGGCGACTCGAGCTCGAATCGAAGCCCCTGGGTGGGAGCCAGCAACCCGGCGTTCGCAAGCCGCGCGAGAGCCTTGACCACGACACGCTCCGAAAGTCCGGTAACGGCCTCGAGATAAGGCCTGCGGACGGGGATCTCATTGAGTGCCAGGGCCCAAAGCACGCCTTCTCCACCGGCCACGAGAAGGAGGGCCTCGTCAATTCGCTCCGCTCGGCTCGCCATGATTCGTCCAATGCCTCTCTTCGAATT
>CAZLGG010000026.1:0-19403 GCA_964559135.1 uncultured Planctomycetia bacterium | reverse complement strand
TCGAATTTCAGGTGGCTGCGCCGAGCCCATCGGTCGGCGATCAGTGCCAACAGGATACCTCCCAAGACGTCCGCGACGTAGTGGTAGCGAAGATAGACGGTGGAGAAGACAAGGGCGGCCACGAGAGGCCAGAGCGGCTTCACGAGCCTGGGGACGTAGCGGTAGGCGAGCAGCAGGGCAAGAACGGACACGGCGGTGTGGCCGCTCGGAAAGCAGTCCTGCTTGATCTTTTCGATCATGAACAGGGTCTCTCGCAATTCCCGCGCCATGAACACCCCTGGAAGGTCCGTCGTGAAGTTGTAGAGCCCGAGAGGGTTGATGTTGGGGCCTTTCGCCGGAACCAGGTAGTAGCCGACATACGAGGCGTACACGCACACGATGAACGCATGGGTGATGCGGGCCAGGAGCTTCGGCTCCTTCGTCCTCAAGACCGCGGCCCCGAGCATCACCGCGATGAAGAAATAGAAGTCATAAACCCATTGGAGGACTTCGGTAAGCACGGGGTTTGCGAGACGCGCCGTCGCCTCGACGGGATTCGTCCCAAAGAACATCGCCTGGTCGATGCGAAAAAGGAGGTCTTCCTGACCATGGGGATTCACGAAGGGCACGAGCCAACCCAGTTGGGTGAACACGACCGGGATGACGACCATCGTGAAGGCCATCCGGGGGATGGCTCCACGGCGGGGGTCCGGCCACTGCCGGCAGAGGAGCAGGAGGACCCCGACGAGAGCGAGATTGACCCAGCACCAGTCCCAAGCTCTCGGGACGGGTTTTCTGAAGATGATCGCGAGGATGGCCGTGCCGAGGAGAAACGCGATGTGCGCCCGGTCCGACGGCCAAATCGCTGCCACCCAGTCGAATCCCCTCTGTCGTCTCTCCGGTTCCATGGGGGAAGATACTAAACCAACGCGAAGCCCACAGCAGTGGTTCGGAATGCCTGCCCGAAAAACGGTCCCCGGAATCCAAGGAGCTCGACACGCAGCGAGATCAGTCGCTCTCGATCTCGACCTCGCCCTCGACCGACCGATAGCGCACGGTTTTCTCCTTTTGCACGGTCTCGAGGAGAACGGGCCGCGTCCAGATTCGCTCCAGGTTCTTCAGCACTTCGCGCGCGTAGTCGTCCCTCAAATCCGTCTCGTCCCAACGGTGGCGAAGGAGCAGCTCTCCACGATTCCCGTGATTCGCGTCGATGATCTCGATGACGGGATGTCCCCCGTTGGTGAGTTGCCGCAACAACTGCGCCTTCACGGCGGCGAAGTCCCGCGTGAGGATTTCTTGCCTCTGAGTCTGAGGGTTCCAGTCATAGACGAAGAGCTTGTGGCGGTGACAGAACCCCTCGGTCAGGAACTCGTCGATGAACGTCACATCGCTGTGGAGGCGCCGCACTTCGAAAATCTTTTCCCGGCCCATCATGGCTCCGGTATCCCACTCGCGCTTGGCCCTCGCGTCGTCGCACCGCTCCCACTCGAGACCGTGACTCCCCTTGTTCCAGCGCTCCTCGATGTCGTGATAGAGGGCGAGCCCGATCTGATATGGGTTGAGTTGTCCACCCGATGACGAAATCGCTCCCGACATCGTCTGGGCATAGTCGATCAGTTCCGAGTCATCCAAGAGATGCTTCGTCATGATCTTTTGGTGCCAGTAGGTCGCCCACCCCTCGTTCATGATCTTGGTCATGGCCTGCGGATTGAAGTAGTAGGCCTCCGCGCGGACGATTTCGAGGACTTCGACCTGCCAGTCCTCGAGAGGCGCGACGCGGATCAAGAAGTCCAGGATGTCGCGAACGGGATCGGGAGTCGCCTGCTTCCGACGCTCCTGATTCTCCTCCAATTTCTTCTTCTGCTGTTCGAGGAATTCGGGTGGGTTGATCCACGAGTCCATGTAGTCCTTGCTGGGAATCCGACGCGGCTCCTCGTCCATCTCGGGCGACGCACCGTCGCCGCTCCGCGCAATGTAGGGCGCCATGTGGTCGATGAGATTCTCGAGAGACAGGGCGAGGTCGACGAAATCCTCGACCTTTTCCAATCCCACGCGGTCGATCAGTCGGCGGATCTTCGTCGCGTGGTTCGCCATCTCATCCATCATCTTCCGGTTCGTGAACGAGAAGAAGTAATTGTTCTTGAAGAAGTCGCAGTGGGCGTAGACGTGCGCCATGACCATCTTCTGGTCGACGAGAGGATTGGAACTCATCAGATACGCGTAGCAGGGGTCGTTGTTGATGACGAGTTCGTAGATCTTCTGCATGCCATACTCGTAGCCCTTGCTGAGCTGCTCGTAGGCCATGCCGAAACGCCAATGGGGATACCTGGTCGGGAATCCGCCGAACGACGCCACCTCGTTCAATTGATCATAGGAGAGGACTTCGAAGTGCACGTCGAAGAAGTCCAGCCCATAGGATCTGGCGTGCTCCTCGATGACCTGCTGCCAACGGGAAAGCTCGGGATTCAAGCGCATGCGTCGGCCCTCATCGCCCCTTGCCCAGGAATTCTCGGATGGCGTCGAGAATCCCCTCGCGGCCGGGAATGGCCGTGGTCACCAAGTTTTCCGACTCGGAGAGATTCTGATCGAGGTCTCTTTTGAACTGGCCGCTTCCGTAGGCGGACTTGACCTGGCCGTAGCAGAACTGGTTGGACCTGGGGAGCAGATACTCCTCGAGGAGCTGGATGCACCAGGCCGAGTCCTTCCCCGACCAGTTGTCGCCATCCGAGAAATGGAACGGATAGATGTTCCAATCGTCGCTCGGAAACCGTTCCTCGATGATGTCGCGACACAAGCTGTACGCGGAGGAGATCTTCGTCCCGCCGCTTTCGCGCAGGTGAAAGAACGTCTCCTGGTCGACCTCTTTGGCTGAGGCATCATGCACGATGAACACGCTCTGGATGTTCTTGTATTGGTGTCTCAACCAAAGATCGATCCAGAAGGCCGTGATCCGTACCACCTCCTTTTGCTCCGAACCCATCGAACCTGAAACGTCCATCATGTAGATGATGGCGGCGTTGTATTGGGGTTCAGTCTTCACCTTCCAGGAGCGATACCGTCGGTCTTCACGAAGGGGAATGATGCTGGGATGGGCAGGGTCGTACGTGCCCTGGGCGACCTCCCGACGGAGCGCCTTCTTCCACGTCCGCTTCATGTGACGCAGCGACTCCGGTCCGGTGTTCCGCAATCCAGTGTATTTCTCGCGCCGGCTCTCCACCTCGGCCTGTCCCTTGGGCTCGATATTGGGAAGCTCCAACTCCTCACCGAGGATCTTCGCCAATTCCTCGAGTTCGACTTCAACCTCGAGAACGTGCTCGCCCTCCCCCTCGCCAGCCTCGCCCGAGCCGGGCTGCGGCGGACCGCCCGTCGGATCTCCGGGTTCTCCTTCTCCGGCCCCCACGCCTTGCCCCTGCGAATGGTCGAACTTGAACCTGGGCAACTCGATCTGCGGAATCGGAACGGAGACCTTGTTCTTGCCGACGCGGGCGATCAGTTCACCCTTGGACACGTACTTGCGGAGCCCGCTCTTGATCCGACCGCGGACAATCTCCCTGAATCGGAAGTGGTCATGCTCGATGCGTCGAATCATGGAGGGACTGTCCATTACGACTCCTTGGCGTCACCGCGTGCGAAGATGGACGCCACGTACTGAAGGACGTCATTGGCCGACTCCTCGTCGTAGCCGAAGTTGTCGATCAACCGCTGCTTGACGACCTCGATCTTCGCCTGCGTTCCTTTGTCCACCACGTTGGTGACGAGGCTGGTCAGCTTGATCGAATCCTTCTGGTCCTCGAAGAGTTTCAATTCCAAAGCCTTGTGAAGGCGCTCGTTGGTCCTGTAATCGAACTTCCGGTTCTCGACGGCCAGCGCACCGATGTAGTTCATGATCTCCCGCCGGAAAGCGTCCTTGCGGCTCTCCGTGACGTCGATCTTCTCCTCGATTGATCGCATGAGCCGCTCGTCGGGTTCCTCCAGCTCGCTGGTGAACGGATTCTTGATTCGATCGTGCTGGATGTAGGCACGAATGTTGTCCAGGTAGTTCTGGCAGAGGCGCGCGATGGCCTCTTCATCGGCGGAAATCGCCCGCTGCACCTCATTCTTCACGATGTCCTCGTATTCCTGGCGCGCGTAGGTCAAAAGTTCCCGGTAGCGCTGGCGAACGTCTTCGCTCGAAATGAGCGAGTGGTGCTGCAAGCCCGACTCCAACTCGCCGAGGACCATGAACGGGTTGATGTGCCTGGCGCCCGAGCGCACGAGCGCATTCGAGATCTTGTCCTGAATGTAGCGGGGCGAGATGCCGTCCATACCCTCCCGCTCGCATTCTTCCTTGAGTTCCTTGATGGTGTCGTCGGTGTACCCCGGCAGCGTCTTGCCGTTGTACAGCTTCGCCTTCTGCATCAGGGTCAGGTTCGGACGCTTGGGTTCCTCGAGCCGCGTGAGGATCGCCCAGACGGCCGCCATCTCGATCGTGTGGGGGGCGATATGCTTGTTGACACTTCGCTCGTTGAAGAGCTTCTCGTAGATGCGGATCTCGTTCCGCAACGTTCGGTTGTAGGGGACGTCGATCTTGATCGTTCTGTCCCGGAAGGCTTCCATCAGCTCGTTGTTCTGGAGCTTCTTGTATTCCGGCTCGTTGGTGTGGCCGATGATCACTTCGTCGATGTCGGTCTGGCTGAACTTCTTGGGCTTGATGGAGTGCTCCTGAGAGGCGCCCAGGAGGTCATAGAGAAAAGCCACGTCCAATTTGAGAACTTCGATGAACTCGATGAGTCCGCGGTTGGCGACGCAGAATTCTCCGTCGAAGTTGAAGGCTCGAGGATCACTGTCCGTTCCATACTCCGCCAGCTTGCGGTAGTTGATGTCACCGGTCAGCTCGGTCGAATCCTGGTTCTTCTCATCCTTCGGCTGGAACGTGCCGACGCCGCAGCGATCCTTCTCGGAGATGATCATCCGGGTGACGACGATGTCGTCCAGAACGCGCATCCAGTCCCCGTCATAGCGTCGAAGCGCATCCTCGAACATGCGCCGGCAGTAGGGATTGAGATCGCCCGTGACCCGCAGTTTGTATCCGCGGTCGATGCGCTCGTTGAGTTCTTCGACGATCTTCGAGCGAGCGGGCTCGGGGACGAGCTTCAGAGGATCCTCGTGCAGTGGCGAGGGGACCAATTCTCCGGTCTTCGGATCCTTCCAGGAGTAAGTGAAGAGCGCCCCTTCGGGGATTCTCGAATACTGCTCCAGGCCTCGCTTCAACAACCGCACGATCGTGGACTTCGCCGAACCCACGGGACCGTGCAACAGGATGACGCGCCGTTCCGCACCGAATCCGAACGCGCCTGCCTTGAGGATGTCGACCAGACGCATGAGCGATGAGTCGAGCCCGAAGATGGCATCCGTTCCGTCGCCGTACGGGTCCGAGAAGAACCGGTAGCGGACCTTGCGATCCTTGTGTTCGGTGTACTCGTCCCAGCCGTGGGCCATCACCATGTCGTAGAGCCTCTGCCAGGAGTTCCTGGCCAGAAGGGGGTTCTCATAGACCTTGTTCAGGTAGTCGCGAAACGACCCCGACCAATTGAGGTCCTGGTATTTTTCCTTGTCGACGTCGCCGGAAACCAGCGACAACAGATGATCGGCACCGTTCATGGCGAGCGGTCTCCCTGATGAGTGGATCTGGACCGGGGCCTCCGTCCTCGAAGCGCCGCGAGGACAGTTTCCATGTCCTGGGCGAGCGGAGATTCAAAAGTCATCCGCTCCCCTTTCAACGGATGGAATAGCGTCAAGTTTGCAGCATGAAGAGCCTGTCTTTCGAGAAGAGTCTTCTCGTAGTCAGGATCCTCCGGCGAAAGGTGGAGGATCTCCCCTTTCGTGATGCGGTGTCGCCGCCCATAGAGGCGGTCGCAGAGAATGGGGTGGCCGAGATGCGCGAGATGGACTCGGATCTGGTGGGTTCGTCCTGTCTTGGGTCGGCAGCGAACGAACGTGAATCCATCCAACCGATCGACGACCTCGAAGCGCGTGGTAGAGGGACGCCCCCCGGGCAAGCAAGCCATCTTCAGCGGATTGGTGGGGTGGCGACCAATGGGCTCCTCGACGAGGTACTCGTCGAATTCCAAAACACCTTCGGCGATGGCGAGATAGGTCTTCTCCACCTCACGATCGTGAAACTGACCGGCAATCGAGAAATGAGCACGATTCGTACACGCGACGCAGATGACACCTGTCGTGTCCCGGTCCAGGCGATGAACGATTCCGGGCCGAAGGGCCCCATTCACGTCGGAGAGGGTCTGAAAATGATGGGCAAGCGCATTGGCCAACGTACCGGTTCGCCGACCCGCACCGGGATGGACGGCCATGAAAGGAGGCTTGTCGAGGACGATGATGGAGGCGTCTTCGTAGATCACCTTCAAGGGGAGGTCTTCGGGCAGCAGATGATCGTCCGGCATGGGAGCCTCGGAGCGGACCTCGACCGATTCTCCTCCCCTCAGCCGTAGCGAGGGCTTGACCACCCCGCCGTCGACCAAGATGCCGCCCAGCTTGATCTGCTCCTGAACCCGGGCTCGACTGTTCCAGCCCAAGGCGTCGTTCAGCCAGACGTCCAGGCGCCGGCCGACACTCGCGTCCGGAACCGTCAATCGCGTTGGTTGACCTTCCGACGCTGCTCCCGGACTCGATTCGTTCATGCGGCTACCCCGTTCCTTGGGGGGCGGCTGGAGAACTCGTGGATCTCCCAGCCGGCCTCTCGGCCCCCCTCTTGGTTATATATTCGACCGAGGACCGTGCCAGCGATGAGCCGAAAGCCGGGATCGCCACCGAAAATCGGGTCATTTCCCCCTGCCCAGGGCCTATCTGTCACGTATCTTGAATTCGAGGAAGGCCTTGGAGCTGTCCCGGGAGGACTGCTAAGATCCTGGCCGCACATCGGAGCGCGCCTGGGTGATCGTCCCAACACGAGCCCAGTGGATACCCAGGCGTAGAGTACGCGAAAGTCCTGATAGCACCTTTGATTCCCGAAGGTCCGAAATCAACCGGTCGCCCAGAGGGCACCGCGGAGGCGGTGAACGCACGTATTATCGACGAAGGAATCAAAGATGATCCGAACGAGTCAAGAGTACGGAACGAGGCCGTTGCTGTGCTTTGTGCTGGTGGGGCTTGCTCTCTCGCTGTTCGGCGCCGACACGACGTTCGCCCAAAGCAAACAGCGAATCCGCCGCGACATCGACAAGATCGAGAAGTCGAAGAAGGTCATCATCCGAAAGATCGACAAACTCCGCGCCTCCATCGCAAGGAAACACGACAGCTCCGAGCGCCAATTCGAACGGGCCTACGACCACAAGAAGCAAAAGCTGGTCGGGAGCAAGTTGGCCGAGATCATCGCCGGCCATAACAAGGACGGGAAATTCGACGGCACGTCCCCCGCATCTCTCGTCGACGAGCTCGAGTCCACCTTGCGCCAGGAGATCGGGAGCACGGTCTTCAAAGCCGTGCGCACCGAATTCATCGAATTCGTCTCCGCCCTCCTGGAGGAGACAACGACTCCGACGGCAACCCGATGCGCACGCACGATCGACCAGGCGTTCGAAGCCGTCATGACGCGCGACGATTTCGAGTCCGCATGGAAGGACATCATCGTCCCGACGCTTCCCGAAACGGAATCGATCAAGGAACTGCGTGCGGAGATCAAGGAGAAGGATCGGGAGATCGATGATCTCGTCGCGAAGTTGACGTCGGATATCCGCGTGACGATCCCCCGCAACATGGTCGTCGTTCCGACGGCGGAAGACATCACTCTCGGCATCTCGACGAAAGACATCGAGAAGATCGCCAAGCAGCAGAAGCGCTCTCTGAAGGACGCCAAGATCCGCTACCTTTTTCTGAGTTCGCAAACGGAGACGAAAACCGTTCCGGCCTTCATGATCGATCGGACGGAGATCACCCATCAGGCCTATTGGTATTTCTGTCAGCAGACGGGCCGGACGGGCCCGTGGTACGAGGATCGCAGCAAAGTGAACCCGCGGACGAAAAAGTATCCGCGGAAAGAGATCTGGCCGGACGGCAAGATTCCCGAGGGTTGGGAGCACCGCCCCGTCACCTACGTGAGTTTCTACGACGCCGAAGCGTACTGCGAGTGGACAGGCTGTCGCCTCCCCGAGGAAGATGAATGGGAAGTGGCGGCTCGTTCCGGGCGGAACGGCTATGATGGGCGTCTGTGGTCCTTCGGGAACGTCTATGAAACGTGCCAGATCAACGACCGCACGGCGGTGGATCTGGAGATTCGCGCCAAGATGCGACCTCCCGAGGGGCTCGAGTTGCCGGCGGTCCTCCCCGTGGGCGCACTCGATTCGAGCCGCTCCCCCCTCGGGATCTTCGACATGTGCGGCAACGTCGCCGAGTGGACGACGAGCCCCTTCGTGGCGAGGAAATCGTTCCGGAAGATCGACGGCATCGTGACCAATGAGGTGACGTCGCGCTTCAACGAGGACCTCATGGTCCTTCGCGGCGGAGCCTGCGATCAGCCCGGCATCTACGCGAGCGCCTACATGCGGCTCGGCGCCGACCCGAATATCCCTTACAAGTACGTCGGCTTCCGCCGGGCCCGCTCGGCCACACCCGGCGTCGATCTCTTCAATCGCTTGGCTCGCAACGGGCGCCTCGACAGCCGACTGCAGGAATTCAAGCTCACGAAGAGCGACATCAAGGCAAAGCGCAGCCTTCCCCGATTCGACCGGCGCTTGGGACGCAGTGCAATTCTCGAGCACTTCGACTGGAATGAGGAGCTGGGCGTCCCCGGCCCGTACCGGGCCATCTACGCCATCAACCGCAGGATGAAGGACTTCACGAAGGCCAAGGACTTAGAAGCTTTCTCGAAGGAACAGGGACTCGAAGACGCCGTTCTGATCGGCCTGTTCCACACCGACTTACCCATCGAGTCTCCCTCCCTCGCGGCAGGCACCTATTTCGTGGCCTTCGACGCCGGCTGGAAGGAACAACGAGCCGGGAAGAAAGTCAGGATCAAACCGGGTTTCATCTTCGTCCCGTTCAAGGTGGACGGCACCCCCGTCCGCGTCGACGTCAAGGGCTCCGAGATCTATCCGAGCCCGAAAAAGGGGTCGTCGGAGACCCGCTTGGCCGTTCAAGTGAATCCGGAGGGGAAGGATGTCCTGCAGGTGATCTACGCCCTACCCAAGCGCGGCAAGGGCGACCTTCTCATCGAATTGCGCATGGAGTTGGCGGGCGGGAGCCTCGCACAGATGAACTGATGCCGGACTGATCTCGCCCGGAGCGACGCGGCCCCCCCCCTCCCCCTCTGGCTCGTGGAACCGGGGACAGTTATCATCGCCTCCGAATCGAGGAGAGATGTGCAATGCGGGTTCTGCCCCTACCGTTGGTTCTTCTGATGTCCTTGGCCCTGCTGGTTCTCGTCCGCTCCCAGCCGTCGAAAGACGTGACGTTTCATGACGAGGACTGGCTCACTGTCCTCGGCACGGACGGCTTCACCCCGGGCCTGACCGACGAGGAAATCCGTCTCCTCGCCGCCCAAGGCGTCTCTCCCGCCGACTTGGCGCTGGAACGCCGCAGCGAGACCCTGAACGTCAAGATCAAGGGATTTCATATCGCGCGCAGAGAGGTCAGTGCCGAGGAATATGCCGAATTCCTTTCCTCCGACGCCGCCCGCGAAGCCGGGATTCCTGCCCCACCGGGATGGGAGGGACGACGTCCTCCAGCGGGCACGGAAAAACTGCCGGTCCGGGGGATCACTCTGGCGGAGGCCCAGGCCTACGCGGCGTTTCGCCGGGCCCGCCTCCCTTCCGAAGCCGAGTGGGAATTCGCATTCCGGGGTGCCACGCAATGGTTCTACCCCTGGGGCAACGCCTTCGACGGACATCGCGCCGTGACATCCGTTGGCCAGCCCCGTCCGGTCGACGCCGCGGCGTATGAAGTCAACGGCGCGTTTCACGTCAGCGGCAACGTCGCCGAGTGGACGTCATCACGACTCCACCCCTACGGCAAGGCATCGGCGCCCAACGCTCCTGTCGTCGTGCGGGGCGGCAGTTTCCGCGATAGGGCGTCCGCATGTCGGTTGACCTCTCGACGAGGAGTGAGCCCGGATGCGCGCGCCGACGATGTGGGAATTCGCCTCGTCCGAGATCAGTGAGCCGGCTGCTCGTCATCGCCAATCCCAAAGCCGGCCGACTCGAGGGAGAATCGACGGCGGCACTTCTCCGCGACGCTCTCAGCCGGGACGGCCATGAAATCCAAGTTCGGTTCACGACGGGACCAGGCCACGCAAGCGAAATCGCGGCGGCCGAAGCTGAAGACTGCGACTCCATTCTCTCTGTCGGGGGAGATGGAACCCTTCGAGAAGTCATCGTCGGTCTCGAGAATCATGAGAACGTCCCCGTGGGGATCATTCCCCTCGGATGCGCGAACGTGATCGCGCGCGAACTGAAGATCCCTCGCGGGCGTCCCCTGAGAGCCGCGCGAAGCCTTCTGGCGGGAAGAACGATTGCAGCCGATCTCGGTATGGCGGGAGAACGTCCCTTCCTCGCCAACGTGGGGGCCGGATTCGACGCCCGCGTGGTGAAGGCGCTTCATCAGGCTCGCAGTCATCGCGCCCGCGGCGTCGGGATGACCGCCTATCTTCCCGTCGGCATGAAGGCCCTCCTGCGATTCAAGACCCCACAACTTTTCGTACAAACGGCGGACGTGAAACGGATCGGTCCCTTTCACTCGGTCACCGTTTGCAACACCGCCAACTATGGCGGCATCATGAGCTTGACGCCCAAGGCCCGAATCGACGACGGTCTTCTGGATTGCCACGTTCGTCGAGGACAGGGACGCAGAACCGTCCTTCGGCATGTCGTCTGCGCGCTCTTCGGGAGGGCGGACTGCGGTCGGGCGCAGATCCTGCGGGGGCGGCGGTTTACAATCTGGAGCGACAATGTGTCGGAGCCCTATCAGGTCGACGGCGACCCCGGTGGCGTGTTACCCGTGGACATACGACTTTCCCGGCGCCGCCAAATCCTGATGACTCCGGCTCCCGCTGGAAACGAGGAACGAAGATGACGACTGTACGAACGATTCGATCCGGCAAGGCTGCGATCGGTCCGGATGCTCCGCTCGCGGTCCTGGCGGGCCTGTGCATCGTGGAGGATGAAGTGACGACCCTCAGGCACGCTGCGGCCCTGAAGGAGGCGGCGAGTGACCTTCCCGTCGGGCTCGTGTTCAAGGCCTCGTTCGACAAGGCGAACCGCAGTTCCATCTCGAGCTACCGCGGTCCGGGCATGGAGGAAGGCCTGCGCATTCTCGCCCAAGTGAAAAGAGAGTTGGATCTTCCCATCGTCACCGACATCCACGAGTCGTGGCAGGCGGAGCCCGCCGCGGAAGTCGCCGACATCATTCAGATTCCGGCCTTTCTCTGTCGCCAGACCGACCTCCTCGCGGCGGCGGCGCACACGGGACGCATCGTCAACGTCAAGAAGGGGCAGTTTCTCTCGCCCCACGACATGGTCAACGTCGTCGCGAAGATCGAGCAATCGGGAAGCGAGAAGGTGTCCCTCACCGAGAGAGGTTCGGCCTTTGGCTACAATACCCTCGTGAACGACTTCAAGGGGATCCCCACCATGCGAGCCATGGGAGTCCCGGTCATTTTCGATGCGACCCACTCCGTGCAAATCCCCGGAGGGCACGGGAAGAGCAGTTCCGGTGACCGGACCATGATCCCGCCTCTTGCCCGAGCGGCCGTAGCGGTCGGCGTCGACGGACTGTTCTTCGAGGTCCACGAGGAACCGGAAAAAGCCAAGAGCGATGCGGACAACGCGCTCCCGCTGCACGAATTCGGTCCGCTCCTGCGACGGCTCCTCGCCATTCGATCCGCCGCGCACACAGATTGATCCCCTTCAGCGACGACGGCGGCGGCGCGGACGGATGAGCAGGATGGGATCGCCGTCGCCCGTCAAGCGCGCCAGGTGTTTTTCGAGATCCGCAACCACCTGGCTCGGCCTCTGATAGCGATCGTCCGGGTTCTTCCGCAACATCTTCGAAATGATGCGCGAGGTTTCGGCGGAGAGTTCGGAGACCCTCTCTCTGGGGGTCTTCGGCACCTCATTGAGATGGGCGACCAGAGTCGCTGCCGGGTTCTCGTATTGAAACGGCGTCACACCGGTGACCATGTGGTAATAGGTCGCTCCCAGCGAGTAGATGTCGGAACGCTGATCGATGAAGGCGTCACCTCTGGCCTGTTCGGGCGAGATGTAGTTGGGTGTGCCCAGCGTCGTCCCCGTATCGGTCGTGTCGCCGCCGGTGTCCAAGTCCTTGACCAATCCGAGGTCGCAGAGTTTCACGACGCCACCCGAAGCGATCATGATGTTGTCCGGCTTGATATCGCGGTGGATGATGCTGTGGTCAAACGCATGGTCCAGGGCCATGGCCACCTGCAGGATGATGCGAGTCGCTCGCTCATCCGCCATGCGTCCTCCACGCTTCACGATGGACCCGACCGTCGGACCGTCGACGTACTCCATGGCGAAGTAGTAGAGCCCATGGCTGTGTCCGACGTCGATACACTGGACGATGTGGGGGTGGTTGAGCCGAGCCAACACCTTGGCTTCCTTCAAGAACCGAGAGACGAAACGCTCGTTTTTCTGCAGGAACGGAGCCAGGATCTTCACGGCGACGATGCGATCCAGGGACATCTGCCGGGCTCGCCAGACGACTCCCATCGAGCCTTGCCCGAGCTTTTCCAGGAGCCTGTACCCTTCAATGCGATGGGAAGCTCCGAGAGCCGCGATCTTGGCCAGGATGCGGTCGTGCCCACCCCGATCGACGAACCCTTTCTCCAACATGATCTCGCGGATCGGCTTCGCCGAGACGCCGAGCTCCTCGATACGCCGCTGAATCGCGCGGCACTCGCGCACCTGTTCCTCTGTGACGAGATCGTTCTTGAGGGCGATCTTCCAAAAAAGATCGTCCCGCCGCGTGTCCGACCCGGCTTTGTCGTCGCCCTCGGTCATGACAGATCCACCGATCGCCCGAGCGCGCCCATCAGATGGGCTTGGCGGGCATGCATCCTTGTCCGATCGTCGGGGTCATGATCGTCGTAGCCCAGCAGATGGAGCACTCCGTGGGTGACGTAAAAGAGCAGCTCGTCCACAACACCGTGAGAACGATTCCCGGCCTCCCGTCGAGCATGATCGATGGAAACGAGGATCTCACCGTCCGGACCGGGTTGTCCACCCTCTCTCAAATCGAACGCAAGAACGTCCGTCGCGAAGTCGTGGCCCAGGAATTCCCTGTTGAACCGCCTGATCTCCTCGTCGGACAAAACGGCGACACTCAGGTCCAAAGACGCGCCCTCCAACTCCAAGACACGCTCGACGAACGTCGCGATATCGATGTCTTGGAGCTCCGGAGCCTCGCCTTGCGTCGTCACGTCGATCAATGCCGGTCGCTCCCCTTGCGGCGTCTCGCCGGCCTCTCGCCGCTTCCCTCGTCATGGCTGTCCTTGGCTCGCTGTTCGAATCGCCCGTAGGCCTTCACGATGTCCTGGACCACCGGATGGCGAACGATGTCCTCCTTCTTGAGGTTGCAAAACCGGATGGAGTCGACCCTCCTCAGCACCTTCAGGGCATGAATGAGGCCCGATTCGTGCCCACCGGGGAGGTCCACCTGCGATGTGTCGCCGGTGACGATGATCTTGCTGCTGTCCCCCATCCTCGTCAAGAACATCTTCATCTGAGCGACCGTGGTGTTTTGGGCCTCGTCCAGAATGATCACGGCGTTGTTCAACGTACGTCCGCGCATATAGGCCAGGGGAGAGATCTCGACGATCCCCTCCTCCATGTAACGCCTGAGAGTCGCATGGGGTAGGAGGTCCTCCAGCGCGTCGTAGAGCGGCCGCAGGTAGGGTCGAATCTTCGCCTCCAGGTCGCCGGGAAGGAAACCCAAGTGTTCTCCGGCCTCCACGGCCGGTCGAACCAGAATCAGGCGGCGGAATTCCCCGGCCTTGATGAACGAGATCGCCATGGCGACAGCCAGATAGGTCTTTCCCGTTCCGGCCGGTCCCACACCGAAGGTCAC
This sequence comes from uncultured Planctomycetia bacterium, assembly GCA_964559135.1. Lineage (GTDB taxonomy): Bacteria > Planctomycetota > DRQF01 > DRQF01. The sequence goes on along the minus strand of CAZLGG010000026.1, from coordinate 5,351 downwards.
CGGACTCTTCTCCATGGCCTCCAAGTACTTCTTCTGGTTGGGACTCCGAGGCTGCACGTTGATGCGGAGCCGGGACTTGGGGCGCGCCTTCCCGTTGCCCCCGACCCGCTCAGTTTCCTCGAACATCTCCGCGACATCCGTCGCATCCCCTTTCCCCGAGCGAATGACGCCCAGGGCCCTTTGAACGAGAGACGACGCCTCCTCGACCCGAGTCGGCTCGCCGCGTAGCGTCAGCTTGCCTCCTCTCGATGTCGCTTCCACGCCGAGAGCCTGGCGAAGAATGCGAAGGTTACGATCCAGATGACCGAGTAGGGCTCTTTCCTCCTCCAGGTTCTTCAAGCTGATCGTTTGGTCGGACACGGTGAGTTCGGCACCTCCTTCAAATGAGTCCGAGTAACCCTACCGCGGCGGGAATCGCCAGGGTAAGCGAATCGATTATATCCAGAGCGCCCCCAAATCCCGGCAAGAGGTTCCCGGAGTCCTTGACGCCGACGGACCGTTTCACCATCGATTCGGCGAAGTCCCCGGCCTGGGAGAACAGGTTGATGACGACCGCGAACGCTCCGAGTTTCCAGGAATCCAGACCATTCAGGAGATCGGGCGCAACCGATTGAATGCTCCACGCCGCGAGAAGGGTGAGAATCAATCCCGTCAGCGAACCCTCGTAGGATTTCTTGGGCGAAACCCTCGGCATGATCCGTCGCCGCCCGAAGAGGGTCCCACCGAGATAGCCCCCGATGTCCGCGCACTTGCAGAGCAATACGAGAACCACGGCCAGGATGCTTCCCTCCCCTCCCGCGCGCCCCACCACCAAGGACCAAAGAACCGCCATGGGCGCGCCGAGCCAAAGAAGAGCCAGGGAGGATGACGCCAACCAAGGAGCCAGTCCCCCTGGATTCTCGGGTCCGCGGGCCATGCGACCGGTCGCCGCCATGAGGAAGATCACCTGAGCCGCCACCGCAACCCCGCCGAGGATCGCCCAGACTCCGATGTGTTCGGCACCGCGTGTTCCGAGGGCCACGCTCACGAAGAGAAGCAGAGTGCAAACGAGAACCCACGTCGACGACTCACCGGGGGCGAGCATTCGAATCAACTCTCGCTGCGACTCGAACGTCAATCCCAAGAGGATGAGACCGGACACGATAGGATAGCCGACCCAACCGTCCACGAAGACGAGGAGAACCAAGGTCGCCACGAGCGCCGATCCGATTCGAAGACGGCTACGCATCGACTTTTTGAGCCAGACCCCCGAACTTGCGCTCCCGTCCTCCGAAACTCCGCAGCGCTTGCTCGAGTTCCCGCTCTCCGAAATCCGGCCAGTAGGTCGGCGTGACCCAGATCTCTCCATAGGAGACTTGCCAAAGGAGGAAGTTGCTGATCCGCATCTCGCCCGCCGTCCGAATCAGAAGATCGACGTCGGGCATGTCGGGGTCGTAGAGTTCCCGGCGAAAAACCTTCTCGTCGAGGGCGTCGACGTTCAAGGAGCCGTCTCTCACCTTCGCCGCCAGGTTGCGAACGGCGTCGAGGATCTCGGATCGACCGCCGTAGTTGAGGGCGAGGCAAAGCACCATGCCGTCGTTGTCGCGAGACATTTCGGTGAGGTGATCGAGTTCCTTGCGGACGGAGTCGGGAAATTCGTGGACGCGGCCGATCGCGCGAAAGCGGATGTTGTTGTCCATGATCGTGCGCCTCTCCTGGATCAGGAATCTCCTGAGAAGCATGAGGAGGAATTCGATCTCCGGACGGGGCCGCTTCACCCAGTTCTCGACGGACAACGCATAGAGGGTCAGGTATTCGAGGCCGGACTTCGCAAGCGTGGTCGTGACGCGGCGAACGGACTTCACGCCCTCCTTGTGACCGCGTGTTCGACGGGAACCCCGAGCATTCGCCCAACGGCCATTCCCATCCATGATGATGGCAACGTGGCGCAACGTCTCGGGGACTTCAACCATCGGTGACCTTCCCACTAACGGAAAATGATATCCTGGCGACGCGGTCCGACCGACACGCGCCCCACCGGAGCACCGGAGACTCCCTCCACCGCTTCGACATAGAGCCTCAGCGCCTTCGGCAACGCATCATACGTACGACAGCCCGAAATGTCCTCACTCCAGCCCTCCAATTCCGCGTAAACCGGGTGAACTCGCTCGAAATCCAGGATCGCCGCGGGGGGGCTCTCGAGAGATCGGCCGTCGATTTCATAGGCTGTGCAGAGACGAACCCGCTCGAAACCGGAAAGAACGTCCGCTTTCGTCAGGGCCAGTGACGTCACACCGTTCGTCTCGACCGCGAACCGGGCGGCGACGCCGTCAAACCAGCCGCACCGACGAGGGCGCCCCGTCGTCGCCCCGTACTCGTGCCCGCGGTCTCTCATCCTCCGCCCGAACTCGTCGTCGAGTTCGGTCGGAAACGGCCCCTCCCCCACGCGGGTCGCGTAAGCTTTTGCGACGCCCAAGACATCTTGGAACGCCCCCGGAGGAAGCCCCGAGCCGGTCACCAGCCCGCCGGATTGGGTGTTGCTGGATGTGACGAAGGGATAGGTCCCGACGTCGATGTCGAGAAGCGCCCCCTGAGCCCCCTCGAGGAATATGCGTGCGTCGTCACGATAGGCCTCGAGAAGCACCCCAACGGTGTCCGCGACGTGGGGCGCCAGCCTTTCCGCAAACGCGGTGTGCCGGGTCACGACTTCGTCCAGGGGAGGCAAATCCGCCTGCGGATAGCGGTCACGCACTTCGGCGTGCCGGAGTTCCAGATGTGCACAGAGACGGTCGGGGACGAGGTAGTCGTGGAGCCGCAGACCGCGGCGCGCAGCCTTGTCCGCGTAGGCCGGCCCAATGCCGCGCCCCGTCGTCCCGATCTTCGCCCCCCCCCTTCCCTGCTCCTGGAGAGCATCCAAGATCTTGTGGTGGGGAAAAACGACATGGCAGCGGTTGGAGAGAAAAAGACGACCGAGCAGCTCCACGCCTTGCGCGGCGAGGACGTCCATCTCCTCCAGCAGTTTTCCGGGATCGAGGACGACGCCGTGCCCGATGATGCACCGCGCGTTCGGCCGGAGGATCCCGCTGGGCACCAAGTGCAACACCAGCGTCTCATCTCCGACCTGAACCGTATGTCCGGCGTTGCTTCCTCCCTGACACCGCACGACCCAATCCGCATCGGCGGACAAGACGTCGATCATTTTTCCCTTACCTTCGTCCCCCCATTGGAGGCCGATCAGAGCGTTGACAGGCATGAGTCATCCAGGAGAATCGAGAGGGGAATCAAATCCATATCTCTTTATGGATCACGGACTTGCGGCCCAAGCCCTAACGGCGGATACCCTAACCCGCAGGGCCGCTTCCATCAAGATGCACGGGCCTTTGCCATGAGATCCCGGAAGCGCTCGAAAAGATACAGAGCATCGTGAGGTCCCGGCGACGCCTCGGGGTGGTATTGGACCGAGAACGCTTGGCGATCGGGCAGTTCCATGCCCTCGACCGTTCCATCATTCAGGTTGAGATGGGTCACCCGCACCGAACATTCCTCGAGCGACTCCCGCGTCACCGCGAAGCCGTGATTCTGGGCGGTGATCTCGACCTTTCCCGTCCCGAGATCCTTCACGGGATGGTTCGATCCATGGTGCCCGAATTTGAGCTTGACGATTTCGGCGCCCACCGCCTGGGCCATGATCTGATGTCCGAGACAGATTCCAAACATGGGGACGCGTCCGAGCAGTTCTCGGACAACGGCCGTAGGTCCCTCCAGCGGGCGAGGATCACCGGGACCATTCGAGAGAAACACGCCGTCGGGTGCGTGTCGCAACACGTCCTCGGCGGACGCGCTGCTCGGGACGACGATCACCTCGCAACCCAGCGTCCGAAGACATCGAAGGATGCTGTCCTTGGCGCCGAAGTCGAAGGCCACCACGCGCATTCTCGCGTCGATCGTCTTCTTCGGATAGTCGGGCAACCAGGTGGAGGCGACGGGCTCCGTCCACTCTTCCTCCGTGTTTCGGCTCACCGGGCTCACCAAATCTCTGCCGACGAGATCCTCCACGTCTCGAAGACGACGTTTCAATACGGCGTCGTCCAGCGGCTCCGTCGTGATGAAGCCTCTCATCGCACCCTTTTCTCGAACACGCCGCGTGATGGCGCGCGTATCCATGCCCTCCAGCGCGATCACGCCGCATCGGAGGAGCCATCCTCTGAGATCCTCACTGGCTCGGAAGTTGGAAGCCACCGTCGAAGCCTCGCGCACGAGAAAACCGGCCACTGAGGGACGATCTCTTTCCATGTCTTCGTCGCTGATCCCGTAGTTTCCAACCAGTGGCGCCGTCATGCAGACGATCTGCCCGGAGTACGAGGGGTCCGTCAACACTTCCTGATACCCGGACATGGCGGTATTGAAGACCACCTCGCCTCCCGACTCTCCCTCGGCGCCGAACGACGTTCCGCGAAAGACGCTGCCGTCCTCCAGAACCAGACGGGCCCGCCAAAGTTGGCTCGGGTCTCTTCTCATTCCTGCGATTCCTCACGTTCTTCGTCCCGCGAACACATCCGAAGGATCCGGGCCGCGGCAAAACCCGCGCCGAAGCCGTTGTCGATGTTGACGACGGTCACTCCGGGAGCACAGGAATTGAGCATACCCAACAGGGGAGCCAATCCCTGAAACGAGGCCCCGTAGCCGACGCTTGTGGGGACCGCAATGACCGGTCCCGGCAGCAACCCCCCGACGACGCTGGGCAGAGCCCCTTCCATGCCCGCGACGACGACGTGAACGGCCGCCTCTCGCAGATCTTCCACCCTCGCGAGGACACGATGCAGGCCCGCCACCCCCACGTCCCGGACCCTGAGAACCCGGCAGCCGCACATCTCGGCGGTGATGGCCGCCTCCTCCGCGATCGGGTAATCGGTCGTCCCCGCGGAGATCACGCTCACCAGCCCGTTCCGCGAGATGGACCGGTATCCGTGCGTGATCAAGCGTGCCCGTTCATGGAAGAGCAGACTGGACCCCAAACCGTCGAGAGCTCGAAAGTGCTCCCGATCGGCTCGCGTCACGAGAAGTCTCCCATCGGACGCGAGCAAGGACTCCACGATCTCGCGCAGGTCGCTGGGAGTCTTTCCCGGGGCGTAGATGACCTCGGGGAAGCCCAGACGCCCCCCCCGCTCGTGATCGGGGCACGAGTTCGGTTCTTCCGGGTCCGTCGCGTCCTCGGCCGTCATGAGCCCGCCACCGATTCCAGAACCGTTTCCCCTCTCAGGATCTTCAAAGCCACCGAAAGCTGAGCGTCGCGGAAGCGCGGCCCGATGTGATCCCGGGTCTCTTCTTTTTCCATGAGTTCGACCACCTCCGCGGGCACGTTCAGGCGACTC
>CAZLGG010000025.1:0-43955 GCA_964559135.1 uncultured Planctomycetia bacterium | reverse complement strand
TCCGCTTTATCCGCTTCCTGCTTCGCCCGCAGCTCGGCCAATCTCTCCCGGGTGCAGAAGCAGGGATAGACGGCCCCCTTGGCGACCAGTTCTTCCACGTGTTTCTTGTAGAGATCCGACCGTTCGCTCTGGGAGTAGGGGCCGAAGGGGCCGCCCTGTTCGGGCCCCTCGTCCGGGGTGAGTCCCAACCAATCCAGCCCGCGAAAAATCGTCTCCCGGGCCGCCTGGGTGTTGCGCTCGGCATCGGTGTCTTCCATCCGCAGCACGAACACACCCCCTTCCTTGCGAGCCAAAAGCCAATTGAAAAGCGCCGTGCGGGCGCCCCCGATGTGGAGGTAACCGGTGGGGCTCGGCGCGAACCGGACCCGAATGGGCTGCGTCATGAGGACAACTCCCTGGAAATCATCGGCGCATTGTGAGCAGCCTCCCTCTCGGGAGCAAACCCGGAATTCCCCGAGCTCATCACAGACGGCGAAGCCGGGGAGGGCGGCTCCACGGGAAGGAGGCCTCGATGACGTGGAGTGAAGAGCTCGCTCTCCGAAAGACCTCGACACCCTTCGCCCACGCGACGCCTCATCGTGCAGAGCAAGCTCTGCGCTCCAGAGGATGACGCATCAACGAGGTTCGAGGGGAAGGGGCCTCTCACGGAGGCGCAGAGACACGAAGACGCATCGGCTGGGCGACGCGCGATCCGTCCCTTTCTTCTTTGCGGCTCCGTGTCTCCGTGAGAGAAAAACGAGGACGTCAACGAGGCCCGCACCTCCACGCCATTTGTCCGCGCTACGCTTCATCGTGCAGAGCAAGCTCTGCGCCCCCGAGGACGGGGGCGTGCCGGCTCCCGGCGTGGCGAGGGGGCAAAAAGAACGCCGCCCAGGATTGCTCCTCGGCGGCGGCGGGCATCAATGATGCTCGTGATGATCGCTAACGTGTTCTCGACCTCGTCTGGGCTGGAGTTGATGCAGTCACACGGGGCTAAACGTATCCTGCTGCCCTGAGGCCTTCGAACGTGTCGGCGCTCTCCTTCAGGTCACCCTGACTCTTCTATTCCCGCCTTGTTCTCGGCATCCCGTCGGATCGCATGAGGGCAATTCAAAAAGATTTCTTCGATGAGGCGACCGGGACAGGCAGCGAGGACAATCCTGCCCGCACAAGTACCTCTTACACATTGGCTTGTGGAAGGAACATCCTCGGAGAGATCTCGAATCAAAGAGGCTCGAGGAAGCGAACCAGAGGAGAATCGGCGGCATCCAACAAGATGGCGCGACGGACGCGAATGAGCCCCGCCTCAGGGTGGGCGTCGAAGATCTCTCCCAACACCCTCAGCCCCGCGACGCGGCGAGGTCCGGAGGGAATCGCGCCGGATTCCAGCCGGTCGAGCAGGACTCCAAGGTCCCTCGAGTTCCCCATGCGACGGGCGAGATCCCAGCAGATCGCGTCCAATCGCGATGCGTTTCTCTCCCCGGTGAGTGCGTGGATACTCTCTAAGGCGGGCCGAAGGGGGGCGGTCGAAGAGAGGACGGGCGGACGAGGAGACCCCGATCGCCGCGCCACCCGGACCGTGTCGGCTTGGACGGCACCGTCGCGAACAGCCAGGGCGAGACGAAGGGCCCGTCGTGGTCCCGACCGCAACCAGGGAATTCGTGTGATGGCCCTCACCTTCGCCTGCAGGGCGGGGGACCAAGGACGATTCACCGTGAAGGAAAGGGCCAAGCCCGCCGCGAGGAAGACATCGGGCGGCGTGGACTCGGGATGAAACACCAGTTGTAAGAGCGCCCCGTCCGCGGGGGCGCCGAGGAGCCCCAGGCCCAGGGCAGCCGCCGCGCGAATCCTCGGCGGGATGGGAGTCTCTCGCCCCAGAAGGTCGCGCCCGACACCCTTGTCGCCAGCCAGATCTTCCAGGAACCGGCGCAAGTGAGGCCGCTCGAGTTCCCCCAACGCGAGCACCCACGCCACCGCGTCCTCGTCCCTCGCTCCGTCCAGAGCGGCGAGAAGATCACCCTTGATTCCGACCGCGTCCATGCGAGCGAGAGCCAGGGCCGCTGCCGCCCGCTCGTCGGACGCTCCGCATTCCAGCGTTCGATGCAGCAACCTCACGGCACGGTGACGCCCCATGAGATCCTTGAAAGGACTCGGGCGCGGCGACCGAAGGCGGCGGACGAGGGCGTTCCCGCGCCCCGCCCCCGAGAGCTCCCGTGGAGCCGCGGACGACTCGGCCACGGCGACGAGACGAGGCTGTGACTGCCCGGACGCCTTGGAGGTCACCCCCAGGCTCGCGCCCCCTATCAACAGGGCGGCCATCCAGGCGCGATGCGCGATGAGTCGTCTCGGGTCATTCAAGGGTCGCTCATGATCCTTTCTCTTTCTCCTCCGCGCCGACGCCCGGGGACACCGTCTGCGACGCAATCGCCGGGCCAAGCCACGCAAGAAATCTCGAACTCCTTGCCCACCAACGGATTGCAGGGCACTTGCGTCGAGTTTTCTCGTGAAGGACCTCCGTGATGCGGCGGTTTCGCTCGGTCTCGGTGCGCGACCGGGCGCAAAGGCTCGACCGGACGAGAAAAACCCTTTTCCCCATTCCTTATCGACCTCTCCCCCCCCTTCGCCGGAGGCCGCGATCCACTCACTTCACAAGTCTTTGAATTCCATAAACTTGTGGCGTTTCCAAGCACGACATGGATCGGGGCCGGACCTTGCCTCACCGCCTGTGTTCCCCTAAAACACAGGGTCGGTCGGCCCGGGATGGAGAGTTCGTCATCAACGAGACCCAGCGCAAACCCGCCTGGTTGAAGATCCGGCCCCCCTCCGGGGCCCGTTACAACCGCATCAAGGGGCTCCGGGAGGGCCTTTCCCTCGCCACCGTCTGCGAGGAGGCGCGCTGCCCGAATCTCTCCGAATGCTGGGGGGCGGGGACCGCCACGTTCATGATCCTCGGCGACACTTGCACCCGCGCCTGCCGCTTTTGCAACGTCAACACGGGCAACCCGCGAGGTCGGATCGACGTCGACGAACCCGCCAGGTTGGCCGAGGCGGTCTCGACCATGGAGCTCAGCTACGTCGTTTTGACCATGGTGGATCGAGACGACCTCGACGATGGAGGCGCGGGCCACGCGGCCCTGTGCGTCGAGGCACTCCGCCAAGCCGATCCGAAACTCAAGGTCGAGATGTTGGCCGGCGACTTCCGGGGGGATCCTTCGGCCATCGCTCGCGTGGCCCGCTCCGGTTGCGAGGTCTTCGCCCACAACTTGGAATGCGTCCGCCGCCTCACCCCCGCGGTCCGCGATCGCCGCTGCGGCTATGACCAGTCCCTCCATGTCTTGAAGACCGCCGGGAACCTTGCTCGTCACGTGGTGACCAAGTCCTCGCTCATGCTGGGACTCGGTGAAACAGACGAGGAGATCCGTGAGGCCATGGAGGACCTCCGTACCGCGGGTGTCCAGATCTTGACCCTCGGTCAGTACCTCCGTCCGGCCCCGCGCTTCCTCCCGGTGGATCGATACGTGACGCCGGACGAATTCACCCATTGGAAGGACGTCGCCCATGGGTTGGGCTTCGACTTCTGCGCGTCCGGTCCCTTGGTCCGCAGCTCCTATCGGGCGGGCGAGGTTTTCCTCGAGGGTTTCCTGAAGGCCCGCGCTCGGGCCCCGGGAGAAGGGAGCGTTCGATGAGCGCATCCACCCCATCCGCTTCCACGTCGCGACAGGGTGACCCGCGCCTGCTGGAAATCCATCGTTTGGTTCGCATCGCTGAGGAGTTGGATCGCACCCTCGCACCTCGCATGGCGGGGCCGCAGGGAAGGCCATGGCTCGCGGACCCCGGATGGGAGCCCGCCATTCTGGGAGCCCTGAGTCATCTTGGCCCGCACGACGCCGTCTTTCCGAATCGTCGCAGTCTGGCCCTGCCGCTCCTGCGCGGTTGGGATCTCGAAGACCTCACCGCGGCGATTCTGGAGCGGGGTCCCAAGGCCGGCCCGGTCCCCTACGGCGAAGCCGGCGTTCCCGAACTCGGCCTCCAGCCCGCCGCGATCGTACACCCGACGCGCCCCCTCGAAGCCGTGGGCTACGCGCTCGGTGCGAGCCGCGACGTCGTGACGGCCGCCGTCCTCGGTGACGCTCATCTGACCGAAGGGCCCCTGAACATGGCGCTGGCCATGGCGAGGGCGCGCAAGGCACGTCTGTTCTTCGTGGCTCTCCGCGGGGGCGGCGAGCACCCGGCGTTCGCCCCGTTGGCCGAAGGTTTCGGATGGATCTCCTCCACGGTGACGGGGAACGATGTGTTGGCCGTCGTGCAGGACGCCGAGGAACTCACACGTCGACTCCGCGAGGAGGGCCGGCCGGCGCTGCTGGAAGTCCTCGTGTCCGAGGACTCACCCGCCGCCACGCTGAGAGGGACTCTTCGAGAAACCGGGGTGCTCGACGAGGACTTGGACGCTTCCATCATGGAGGCGGTCCGCGCGGAGGTCCGAGGTGCGGTCGACGCGGCGCTGGCTCTGCCCGCGCGCTCGAGACGTCTGGCCTGGATCTTCGAAGCCTGCCCCAAGGTCGATGCTCTTGCCCATCGCTCCCGAGACGCCTGGTTGCGCTTTGGTCGAGAGTACGGCGGAAACGAGGATCCGGACGCCTCGCATCTGGCCTTCGGAGGACACCATTCATGACGACTCTCGGACGAGCCGTTCAAGAGGCCCTCGGCAAGGTCTTCGAGCAGGCCCCGGAGACCGTCCTCCTCACCGCCGATGCGGAACGAGGGGGGCCGTTCGGTCTCACCCGGGATCTCGCGAACCACTTCGACGATGAGCGCGTGATCGACGTGCCCGCCGGAGCCGCGGCTCGCGCCGCCCTCGCCCTGGGGCTCGGCCTCGCCGGCAAGCGTCCCATCGTCGAAATGCCCCTGGGCGAGGAGATCCTGGAGGCCCTTCCCACGCTCGCCCGCGCGGGGCGCGTGGGGTGGGAGAGCTCGGGTCGGCGCGCCTGCCCCATGGTCGTTCGCATCCCGTCCGGCGCCTCCCACGGCGCGGGGCCCGGATTGGCATCCCACCCGGCCCATCACTTGGCGACGTTGCCCGGCTGGATCGTGGCGTCGGTGGCGACGTCGGCGCAAGCCCGGGCGTGGATCGATTGGGCAGGCGCATCGCCCTCGCCGGTGGCACTGGTGGAATCACGCGACGCCTATGGCATGGACGTCCTCCCCGCCGAAGCGTCGATTTCGGAACCCTGGCGAGCGCGCAGGCTGCGGGAAGGTGCCGACGCGACTCTGATCGCCTGGGGCGACGCCTTGGGAACGGCATGCTCCGCCGTGGACGCCGCCTCGGAACGGGGAATCTCGCTGGCGCTTTGGGATCCCTCCATGCTCGCTCCTTGGGACGAAGAAACTCTCCTCGCCGCGGCGCGGGAAACGGGCCGCGTCGTCATCGCCGAGGCCGCGCCCCGGAACGCCGGGCTGAGCGAGAGTCTGGCCGCTCTTCTCGTGGAACGCGCCGTCGAATGGTTGGAGGCGCCCGTTCTCCGAGTCACACAGCCGTCGTGCCCCCTGCCGGCGACTGTCGCACCCGAATCATGTCTGACCGTCGGCGCCGTCATGGCCGCCGTGGAACAAGTCATCCAATTCTGAGAAAAAGGGACGTACCGTGTCTTTTGAATTCAAACTGCCCGACCTCGGTGAAGGCGTTGCCGAGGGAGAGATCGTCGAATGGAAAGTCCAGGTGGGAGACCAGGTCGAGGAAGACCAGCCTCTCGTCGAAGTGATGACGGACAAGGCCACGGTCGAAATCCCCTCGCCGTCGTCGGGCGTCGTGGAGAAGATCCTGGCGGAGCCGGGCGCGGTGGTGCCCGTGGGTGAGGTGCTGGTCGTGATCGGCGGCGAAGGGGCTGCCGCCGCGGCGCCGGCTCCCGCCGACAAGGCGCCGGTCCCCGACCCCGCACCCGCACCCGCATCGGTCCCTGAACCGCAGCCCGCGACGCCCGCGGCGCCCGCGAAGGCCCAAGACAAGGTCCTCGCCACTCCCGCCACGCGAAAGCTCGCCCGCGACTTGGGGGTCGACATCAACCTGGTGACGGGAACGGGGCCGCGCGGCCGCGTCACCAAAGACGACGTCCGCCTGTTCCAGACACCGTCCCCCTCCGCGACGTCAGCCGCCACGTCAGCCGAGGCGGCGCCGGTCGCGTCAGCCGCGCCCCTCGGCGAGGCCGGGACCGTCGAACATATTCCCTATCGGGGTATCCGGAAGAAGATCGGCGACCAGATGGTGAAAAGCGCCTTCGGCGCCCCCCACTTCACCCTGGTCGAAGAGGTCGACATGACCGCCATCAACACGCTCCGCAAGAGCGTGAAGGAAGAGGCGGCGCAACGGGACGTCAAGGTGACGTTTCTCCCCTTCATCATGAAGGCGCTCATCGCCGCCCTGAAGCAACACCCAACGCTGAACGGTTGGTTCGATGAGGAGAACGGCGAGATCCTCCAGTTCTCGGACGTCCACATCGGAGTCGCTCTCGACACGGACCGCGGTCTCCTGGTGCCGGTGATCACGAACGCTCACCGTCGCAACGTCTTCGAGCTGGCCGGCGAACTGCAACGTCTGAGCGCCGCCGGACGAGACGGATCGATCACCCGTGAGGAGCTCAACGGCTCGACGATCACCATCACCAGCGCGGGTTCGATTGGCGGTCTGTTCGCGACGCCGATCATCAACCACCCGGAACTGGCGATCCTCGGCGTGTACCGTATCGAAGACCGCCCCGTCGTCATCGACGGCGAGATTCGAGTGCGCAAAATGATGTACCTCTCCATCACTCTGGATCACCGCATCATCGACGGAGCGGAAGCCGCCCGATTCATGAACACGATGAAACGGCTCCTCGGCGATCCCACCCGGCTTCTCCTGGAGGGTTGAACATGACCAAGAGCACGCAAGCCGTCGTCCTGGGCGCCGGTCCCGGAGGATACGTCGCGGCCATTCGCCTCGCCCAAAGGAATGTGAAAACCATCCTGGTCGAGAAGTCCCGCGTCGGGGGCGTCTGCCTGAATCGGGGGTGCATCCCCTCCAAGGCGTTCATCCATGCGGCGAAAGTCGTCGAGTCCATGCAACACGCCGAGAGCATCGGAATCCTGGCGGACCAACCCCGCATCGATCTGTCCCGCACGAAGGCCTGGAAGGACTCCATCGTCCAACGCCTCACCGGCGGTATCGGCGTTCTCCTCGAGAAGGCGGGCGTCGAGGTCGTCGAGGGCCGCGGGCGCTTCGAAGACCCCCACACGCTGAGGGTGGAGGGTGAGAACGGTGCCCAGACGATCCGTTTCGAGCAGGCGATCATCGCCACCGGGTCACGATCGATGGAGATTCCTCCTTTCCCCTACGACGGCGCAAAGATCATCTCGAGCACCGAAGCCTTGAATCTGGAGACCGTGCCCAAGCACCTGTGCGTGATCGGAGGGGGCGTCATCGGTCTCGAGATCGGGATGTACCTCCATCGCTTCGGCGCCGAGGTGACGGTGGTGGAGATGATGGACCAAATCCTCCCCGGGATGGACGCAGACATCGTGAAGACCCTCAGTCGTGCCCTGAAGAAGCGGAAAATCAAGGTGCACTTGAAGGCACGCGCGGACGGCTTCGAAGAGGACGGCGACGGCGTCAAGGTCAAGGTGACCACCGACAAGGGCAAGACCCTCGAAATCGCCTGCGACAAGGTTCTCGTTTCCGTGGGACGACGACCGAATACTGAAGATTTGGGATTGGAGCCGGCGGGTGTTCGAGTGGGTGATCGAGGGTTCATCCCCGTGGACGCGCAACTCCGCACCTCCACACCTCACATCTTCGCCATCGGCGATGTTACGGGGGGCGCGTTGTTGGCGCACAAGGCTTCCAAGGAGGGCTTGGTCGCGGCGGCGGTCATCGCGGGCGATGACGAGGTCTATGACGTCCGCGCCATGCCGGCCGCCGTGTTCACCGCACCGGAGATCGCGACGGTCGGTCTGACGGAGGACGAGGCGAAGGCCAAGGGGCATTCGGTGCGGGTGGGCCGCTTCCCCTTCTCCGCCCTCGGCAAGGCGCTCGCCTCCGGCGAGACGGAGGGCTTCGTGAAGATCGTCGCGGACTCCGAGGACGATCGGATTCTCGGCGTCCACATCATCGGCCATGCGGCGTCCGACCTCATCAGCGAAGCCGCCGTCGCCATCGAAGCGGGGTTGTGCGCGGAGGATCTCGCGTTGACGGTCCATCCCCATCCGACGATGGGCGAGAGCCTGATGGAAGCCGCCGAAGCCGTCCACGGCATGGCCATCCACATTCTCAATCCGTGATCGAGGCGGGTGCCGACATGAGGGAAGACCTCGGTTCTCAGACAACGAAGGTCTGCTGGTTGGGACGTCTGGGATACGAGGAGGCCTTGGCGCTCCAACTGAAACTCGTGGAGCGCCGGGCGAGAAACTTCGAGCCCGATCACCTGCTGCTCTTGGAGCATCCCGCGGTCTATACGGTGGGCCGAAGCGGCCGCCTGGAAGATGCTCCGAACGACGGTATCCCAGTCATTCAGGCCTCCCGCGGGGGAAAAATCACCTGGCACGGCCCAGGACAGCTGGTGGGCTACTGGATTCGCAAACTCGAACCCGGCGCGCGGGATCTCCACGCCCACTTGCGACTGATCGAAGATCGCTTGATCCGAGTCCTGGAAGAGTTTGACCTGAAGGGCGAGCGCCGACCCGGCTGGACCGGGGTCTGGTGCCAAGGACGAAAAGTGGCCTCCATCGGCGTAGCCGTAAGGAGTTGGGTGACTTACCACGGATGGGCCTTGAACGTGGACGTGGATCGACGCGGTTTCGAATCTGTCCGACCCTGCGGCCTTTCTCCGAAGGTCATGGTTGACTTGCGGAGTCTTCTGGGAGACCAACGGGCTTGCCTGGATACGGTGGGCCGGGCGGCGGCACGCGCCTTCGCCGGGGAGGAGGCTGGGAAGCTCGATTTCGATCCGTCGCTCCGACCGCGATAAAAACCCAAAGGGTTTGATCTGGAGCTCCGTTCCTGTATAAGAGGCCCATGGTCGGGGAGCCGTGGGGGACCGAGGCCACCCGGACCCATGCGTCGAAGAAGTCGAACGCGATTTGCCAGAATTGATTGACAACCCACACTCGAACCCCTTCGGGGAGTTTCGAACCGCCCCGTGGCGCGGCCGTGTCGGCCGTGGACATGAGGCGCAAGGTCCCTCGCCGTGTTCTTTACTCTTTCCTCTGGAGGAATCTTCAACATGAAGCCTGGATTCAAGTTTGCACTCACAGCGGCCGTCGTCGCCGTCGCGCTCAGCGGAACCCTTTCCGCTCAGTTCGACACCGACGGCCCCAACGCGGCCCTCACCATCAACGGCAACTCGCCGGACGTGGCGGACCCCGCGGGTCACAACGTCAACGTCGGCCTCCCCGGCAATTTGGCGATCGAGATCACCTCGGGCGCCAACCCGCAGGTCGGCGTCATCCTCATGACCAGCTTGGTCGATCCCACCGGCGCCGTGGTGGCCACCCCCTGGGGCGGCAGCGTCGACATTGGCAGCCCGACCCCTCCCCCCGTCAGCAACGTGACGTTGGTGGGTGATGGCGTCGGCCTCACCGTGAACCCGGTCACGGACCCCTTCTTCGCCACCGACAATGGGAACGCGGTGCTCGGCACACCTCCCACGTTCTTGCTCGCCTACTCCGCGGGCACGGCCTTCAATGGGGTTCACCTCGCCTTCCAGGGCATCATCCAAGAGCCCACCTTGCCTCCTTTCTTCTTCGACAACACCCAGGCGGGTGATGCCAACTTCAACATCGGTCAGCAGTTCATCGCTCTCACGGGCGACGACGGCAGCGTCAATATCCCGCTGGTCGTGGGTCACGTCTTCAACTTCCACGGCGTCGCTTACTCCGACATCTGGATCAACGGCAACGGCTTCGTCAACTTCGCCGCTCAAACGACTGTTCCCCTACTCGGTTTCACGAACGACGACGTCGGTGCCGTCAACGCCGAACCCGCCATCTTCCTCGGCATGTGCGACTGGTCGCCGTCGGGCAACGCTGCCACCGACGGGGTGCTCTATGACGAGATCGGCACGACCTTGACCATTCGTTACGGCGATCCCGTCACGACGAGTGCGGGCAGCATTCCTCACTTCGCGAGCAACGATGCCAATACGTTCGAGCTCATCCTCGAGACGGACGACGGCATGGGCGGCAATCCCAACGAGGGCCAGTTCACCATCAACACGACCACCCTCGATCCCGCGACGACGACCGACTTCGGCAACGGCCTCGTCGGTCACACTCCGGGCGGTGCCGTCATCGCGGGCGGCGCGTTCGACGTGAACCTCCGCACGGGCGTTCAGACGGGCCTCGCCAACGAAGCTCAGGTGGAAGAGCATGACTTCGACGGCACAGCGGCAACCCTCTTGGGTTACGACGGGTTGGGCACGCCCCGCGGCTACAACCAGTACACCTTGAACTGGAACGGCAACTCGGTTCAGTTCATCCCCACCACCACCGTCATCACCGGCGACTCGGGCTACACCAGCATTCCGCTGGGCCCGACCCCCGCCGACGACGCCCAAGGCGTCAGCGTGTCCTCGATCTCGTCCGCCGGCGGACAGATCATCGAGGTCACCGGCTCCTTCGCGGGCTTCGACCCCGCCGGCACCGGTGCCGGCACCGTCATCTTCGATCCTGCTGGGCTCCAAGGTGGTCCCTTCCCCGCGGCCGTCGTGGGCATCCTGGACGACACGGCTTCGCAGCCGCTCTCGATCCCGAATGCCGGCGCCTTCCCGCAACACCGCGACCTTCAGGCCCTCCAGATCGTCACCCCCGTGTTCACGAACACTGGTATGCACGATCTCCAGGTGAACTTCGCCAGCGGCGCCTCGTTCACGTTCCAGGTGAACGTCACCGCCCCGGGCTCCATCGTCCAGAGCTTCACGCTTCCGGATGACGGCAGCATGACCGTCCCGACCACGGTTCCCGTGAGCTTCTACGGCACCATGTACAACCAGGTGATCCTGAACTCCAACGGCTACGTCACCTTCGTGCAGGGTTCCGGCGACTTCACCGAAACCATGGCCGAGTTCTTCGACGGAGTGGCCAACGGCGTCGATAACCCGATGGCCGCGTTGTACTACTCTGACCTCAACCCCGGCGGCACCGGCAGCGGCGCCACCTACGATGTGGTCGAGGACACCATCAACATGACGGTGCAGTGCCAGTTCAACAACCAGATCCACTGGTCGTCGAACGACCCCGCCGGTAGCTTCAGCGTGACCTTCGACCTCCTCGGCACCGCGGGCGGCGCCCCCGGTTCCGTGGTCTTCGATCACACGGGCTTCCTCCCCGCCATCACGGGTACCGACGACGGCATCAGCGGCGGCGCGGACGGTGACGCGAGCCTCACGGCCGCGGGCACGGACACCGACCTCACGGGGCTCGGCGGTCTGGGCGGCGCCCAGGGCACCTACGTGTCGCCCGGCAACAACGATTCCGTCGGTGAGCTCACCCTCGCCAACACGCCCGTTTCTTGGGTGAGCCCGCTCATCTTCCTCGAATCCGGTTCGGGTCTCTGGGTGATTCTCTGATCGCCTTCGACGCGCACCTTCTTCGGGACGGTGACTGAATCAGGGCGCCGCGACGTTGTCGCGGCGCCCTTTTTCTTTTGAAAAGACCATCCGGTCGCGCTCCCCTTTCCGCCCACAAGCCGCCTTCTTAGAATCCTCCGCCCCGAGACTCGTGAGGTTCTTACGATCTCGAGAGGGTTTCGACCGCGCGGTCGCCTGAGAACACCAGGTGGACGAGAACGTCCACGCTCCCAAGGAGTGCTCCCATGTCTCGACTCGATACGCCCGAAAACGCTCGATGGCGGCAGAAAGCCCGCGACATCGCCGAGAAGGTGATCCGCCCTCTTTCCAAGAAATACGACGAACTCCAGGAGTATCCCTGGGAGATCAAGGACGCCCTGGCCGACGCGGGACTGATGGGGGTTTGGATTCCCGAGGAGTATGGTGGCCAAGCCGGCGACACTCCGGTCCTCGATCTTTGCATCGTCGTGGAAGAAATCTCCCGGGCGGACCCCGCCATCGGAGTCCTTTACGCGGTCAATGCGCTGGGCTCGTTCCCTATCATCGTGGGAGGCACGGACGAGCAGAAGAGAAGATTCCTGCCCGAAATCGCCACGGGCCGCAAGCTCGTGGCGTTTTGTCTTTCCGAGAAAACGGCAGGTTCCGACGCACAAGGGCTCAAGGTGCGCGCGTTGAAGGATGGCGAAGGCGCGTGGAGTATCCACGGGGAGAAAAAGTGGACCACGAACGGAGGTGCCGCCGACATCTACACCGTGTTCGCCGTGACCGACCCGACGAGCCGTTCCCGTCGCATCTCAGCCTTCTTGGTCGAGAAGGAGATGGACGGATTCTCGATCGGCAAGGTGGAGGACAAGATGGGAATCCGGGCGGTCCCAGTGGTCGAGACCGTCTTTGATGGCGTCAAGGTCGGCAACGACCATCTCTTGGGAGGGCGAGCGGGCCTGGGGTTCCGCCATGCCATGATGACCCTCGACCGCGCCCGACCGGGCGTCGCGGCCCAGGGGGTTGGATGCGCCCAGGGCGCACTCGAGCTCGCCACGGTGTACGCCATGCGCCGCCAACAATTCGGCAAATCGATCTCCAGCTTCCAGATGGTCCAGCAGATGTTGGCCGACATGTCCACGAAGACCGAGGCGGCCCGCCAACTCGTTTACTACTGCGCGCGCCAGCTCGATGCGGGTCTGGACAATACGACACTCGTCGCCGCCCAGGCCAAACTCTATGCGACGGATGTTTCCATGGAGGTCACAACGGACGCCGTGCAGATCTTCGGCGGATACGGATACATGAGGGACTACCCCATCGAGAAACTCATGCGGGACGCGAAAATCACCCAGATCTACGAGGGAACGAATCAGATCCAGCGGCTCGTGGTAGCGCGGGGCCTTCTCAAGGAAGCCGAGAATCTGACCCACCTGAATGCATACATTCCCGAAGAACACCAGGATGTCTACGAGGAGTAGTCCCCAACCTCCGCAAACCGAAGGGTTCTCGCCTAGCGATCAGGCGAGAACCGAACTCCCGCCGTCGATGATGAGCGTCTGTCCGTGAATCTGGGCGGCGTAACGGCTGCACAGGAACATGACCGCGTTCGCAACGTCGAGGGGTGTCGTCAAGCGCCCGGCAGGCGTGCGTTGAATCGCACCCCCGAGCATCTCCTCTCGATTCGGAAAATGCGTCAAGGCTTCGGTATCGACGAGTCCAGCAGACACGGCGTTGACGTTGATTCCCTTAGGCGCCAATTCGACCATGAGGTGCCGGATCATGCTCTCGAGGGCGCCCTTCGAAGCGCCGACGGCAAAATAGTTCGGCAAGGCACGCGTGGCGCCCAGCGATGAGACGGCCACGATCTTGCCCCACCCCGCATTCATGAGACGGACAGCACCCTGAGCCAGGGGGAGCAGCGCTCCGGCATTGATGTCGATCGTCCAGTGGAGATGCTTCATCGTCATCTCCATGGCGGGTTTCAAGACGCCCGAGGCGGCGTTGGAGACGAGGATATCCAATCCTCCCCATGCCTCTTCGATCGCCTCGTACATCGCCCCGACCTTGGCTTCGTCTGCAACGTTGCCCTTCACCAACAAGTGCCCCTCTCCAAAGCCCTCGAGTTCGGACAGTGCCTCGCTGGCGCTGCGCTTGTTCCGCAAGTAGTTGATCGCGACGCGGGCGCCGGATTTGGCGAATTCCACCGCGATGGCGCGACCGATCCCCCGCGTGCCTCCCGTCACGAAAACGCGGGCGTTGGAGAAGTCGAGACGTTGCAACATCTTGCCGTCAACCGAAGATTGCATGAGGGACCTCCTCTGGAATGGGTGCCGAGGATTCTACGGGCGGTTCCTTATGATTCAAATCGTCGGCCTTCGAGCAGATGACCACCGGACAGGAATCCTCGTCGAGCCGCCGGTGGCCAATCGCTCATCCGCCGACCTCGAGGTACCTCTCGAGCCCCTCTCGCACCCACGTCGGCATGGGAAGCGAGGCGAACGACGACATCCGAACCAAGACATTGGTCACCAGCGCGCTGGCCGCCGGTTCTCCCTCGTCGATGCGTCCTATATACCGCACATCCATCGACGACCGCCCCAACCGGGCCACGGAGACATCCATCCGAAGCGTGCCTCCGTACGGGATCGGACGCATGTAGCGGGTTTCCAGATGAACCGTCGGGAAGCCCAGATCATCCTCCTCGAGGAAGGTGGAGTAGGAGCGAGCGAGGGCCTCTTCCATGAAAAGCTCGAAGGCGAGGTGACAGTGGTGGAGGAATCGGGGGTAATAGAGAATTCGCGCCCAATCCACCTCGCCGAAACCGATGCGACGTTCGGCATGGAAAACCTCCGGCATGTCAATCTCCTTCCTTGACCAGCTGCAGAAGATTCTTGAACTCCGACGCATCCGAGCGGCCGACAAGTCGAAAGAGTACCCCCTCCACGGTTCGCGGGACGACCCCTGCTCCCAGCATGCGCTGGAGTCCGATCGGATGAGTGTGTGGAAGCCGGGTGGAGACGGCATCCGCCACGACGCTGACGTCGTATCCCCGCGTCAGGAGATCGATCGCCGTGCCGGCCACGCAGATGTGAGTCTCGATGCCGGCCAGAACGATCTGGTCTCGCTCGGTCTCTCGCAGGGCCTCGAGAAACGCCGGCTCGCCGCAGCACGAGAAACTCGTCTTGGTCACGACGTCGGCGCACCCCGCCGACGATCGGAGGGGAGCAATCGTTGGACCGAGGCCGCTCGGGTTCTGCTCCGTCACGATGACCGGGATGGACAGGAGACGAAACCCCGCGATGAGTGACGTGAGTCGACGAAGCAAGTCCTCGGAACCCTGCATCAGCGGAAAGAGCTTCTTCTGAACGTCGACCAGCACGAGGACCGCGCGATCGCGTTGCAGGGGCCCATGACTCGAGGTGAAAGGCGACATGACCGGCGTTCCTCTCTTAGGGAGGAAGGATTATAACGGGAACATCGATCCTTCGGAGTGACCGCCATGGCCCGCATCAAGAACGAGCTTTCCTGGTCGCGAACGCGGATCTCGACCTTCGAGACCTGCCCCCGCGCCTACTACTACCAGTACTACCTGAAATGGGGCGGTTGGAGCTGGGATGCGCCGGACGACGCCCGTCAGGCCTACTTCTTCACGAAGATGACGAATATCCCCATGCTCGTCGGATTGGGAGTCCACGAGACCATTCGCGACATGCTTCGCTCGGTGCGTGACACGGGCCGCTGCACGATCGCGGATCCCGCCGATCACGTCCGCAGAGAGATTCTCACGAGGGTCTGGCGGGATGCGAAAAAGGAACTCTGGCGGACGTCGGCCAAAAATCATCCCCCGCTCTTCGAACTCTACTACGGCGACGCGCCGACTCCCGAGGAGCTCAAACGCGCCGGGGCCCACGCTGCCCGCTGCATCGAGAATTTCGCGAAAAGCGACCTTTTCCGCGAACTCCAGAATGAGGAAAACCGCCGTTGGCTCGCGGTGGACGAGGAACCGTCCTTCGACGACGCTTCCAAGTTGAAGTTGGACGACCGAACGATCTGGGCTCTCCCCGACTTCGCGCGGGAAAAGAACGGCCTTTGCGAAATCTGGGATTGGAAAACCGGGAGCCGGAATCCCCACGACCAGGCACAGCTCCTCTCGTATGCCCTTTATGCGAGGGACCGGTGGGGATTCTCCCCGGACCGGATTCGCCTCATGGCGTTCTATCTGGCGGACGACGAGATCCGCGAATACCCATGCAATGCGGACGAACTGGCAGCCATCGAGACGAGGATTCGCAACGATTTCCTGCGCATGGAAGAGCTACTCGAGGACAAGGAGAACAACATCCCCCTGAAAAATGTCGAAACGACTTTCCCGATGATCGAGAACGGCGCCACCTGCGAGAGCTGTTTCTACAAGGAACTCTGCGGTCGAGGATGCTACGCCGGATCGCCGGCTTCGCCGTAGCGTTTCAGTCGGTTGTAGAGCGTCTTCACGTCGATTCCGAGAATGGCGGCCGCTCGAGTCCGGTTCCATTCACAGCGTTCGAGAACCCCAAGAATGTGCTTTTTCTGTAGATCGGCCAAACTGAGGGTTTCGGTCCCCTTGGACGGGTCCAGAGCGATGAGCCGCCGGACGTCCCGTTTCGAGACGATGCCCCCATGCGCCTGTTCCCCAAGCCTCTGTAGAACCGAAGCAAGTTCGTCGAAATCCCCCGGCCAGTGATGGCGCTCGAGGACCTGCATCGCTCCTTGTGTGAGGGAAGGGGCTTGGCGCCAGGAGGCGAACCACTGGTGAACGATTCGTGGCAGATCGGCTTTGAGCTTGGCCAGCGAGGGAAGCACCCAGATCGGCGGATCGAAGGGAGTCCCTGGAGCCCATCGGGTCCCGAAAAGAATAGGGGGAAGATCGTCTCGGTGCGCCGCGAAGCTTGCAAGCTGCGTTTGGCTGAGAGCCTCGGCTCCTTCGATGTAGATCGTACCGAAATCTTCGAGGAGCGAGGATTGCGGAGTTTCAATGAGAGATTCCCATCCGACGCACCGGGCATCGAGGTGGAGCAAGATGCCACCGCCGGGGCGTTGGAGGTGGATGGCGTGAGCCACCCGTTGACGAATCCAACGGGATGGCGCCACGAGAAACAAGAGCGGGTGGGATACCGCATCATGAATCTCACACGGACTGATACTGAGAGCCTCGAACGCGGAGACCCCTGAATCGGGCCAGTCGGCACGCGCAAGAAGCGGACGTCCTGTACGGGAGCCAGCCAGAGACGGCCACGTTTCCATGAGACATTCCTCCGTCATGGAGGCGCGCAGCGTGCGTCGCCCCCATTCCAGAGTTCGAACGTCAATCATGGCCGGGATATTCCCGGTTCCAAAACGGATTTCAGTCCGCTTCGACCTCGAAGCGGTAACCGATGCCGCGAACCGTCACGATGTAGTTGGCGGCTTCCCCCAACTTCATGCGGATATTGCGGATGTGCACATCGATATTGCGGTCGAGGACGTAGACGCCTTCGCCGACGACATGAGGCAACAGCTCTGCCCGACCGAAAGCCCGTCCTGGATGTCGCGCCAGATAATAAAGCAGCCGAAACTCCGCCAGGGTCAGGTGGACCGACTTGCCGGCCACGCGGACGCCGTAGCGGTCGGCATCGATTTCGAGAGCGCCGGCCCGGATCACGCGTCGAGGCGCGACCGTACTCCGGCCCGTACGGCGAAGAGCCGCCCGAATGCGCGCGAGCAATTCCTTGTTCGAGAAGGGCTTAGAGATGTAATCATCGGCACCCATGTCGAGCCCCACGACGAGATCGGTCTCGTCCGTCAGTGACGTCAGCATGATCACGGGGATGTCGGCCGTGGCGACATCCTTGCGAATCCTCCGACAGACCTCATGACCGTCAACGCCGGGCAGAAGGATGTCCAGGAGCACGATGTCCACGCCACCTTGGCGAACGCGCTCCAACGCCTGCTCGCCGCTCGCGCACCAGTCCATGCGAAAACCCTCCTTCTCGAGAGTCATGCGCAGAACTTCCGCGATGTCGGGTTCGTCTTCCACCAGAAGGATGACCTTCTTCTTCGTGGCGGTTCTCTTCCTCGTTGCCAGCATATTCATTCCTCGATCTCGTCTAAGAGGATTACGGTCAGGTCTGATTCGCCGCAGCTCAGGACTCGTCGAGCACCGACGAATTCACTCACTGAGAATATCATAAGGATCCTGAAAGTTTCGTCCAGGGTCACTCTGGGGTCTTCGCCCACTTCAAAGTGGCCTTCCAAGGGTCCGGCAAACGCCCAGCCGCCTCCATTGGCTCCAAGAGGCGAGTCACCTCCTTCTTGTTGCCCATGGCGTGCAGGACGATGAGATAGGTCTCCAGGGTCTCCAAATTGTCGGGACGTTCTTCGTGAGCCCGCGCCAACATGAGGGCGGCGGCGGGCGGTTTCCCGGCCAGAAACAACGCCAATCCCAGATTATGGAGGAGATGGGGAGCATCCGGGTCCTGTGCGAACACGCGACGGAAGTACTCCACCGCAAGTTCCGCGTAGAGCCGCGATGAGGGAAGCGAGCGAAACCGCTCTGAGCCCGTGAGATACATGCGCCCCAAGCGCAAGAAGGCTTCTTCGGACCACGGTGCTTCCGAAGCGGCCGAAAGGGCGGCCAGCTGGAAGCGGTCCTCGTGCCCGAGGTGCGCTTCGCACGTCGCGACCCCCACAAGCATGCGATAGTTGGGTCCGTCGGCACGGAAAGCCTCTTCCTCGAAGAGGGCAAGGCTCTCCTTGTACTTGCCCTGCTCGAGCAACGCCATGGCTTCGGGTTCGCGGGGGCCGATGCTCGGCTCGCGCCCGCCGTGAGACGTACAGGCCGCGAAGACGAAACAGGTAGCGCAGAGAAATGCAACGCGGATCATGGCTTCATTGGAGGCCGCCGGTGGCTGTTTGGCAAGTGTCTGTCCTTGTGACACGGGGGCTCATCCCGCGGAAGTCGTTCTTGCGTCCTTCGATCGTGGCTGTGCGGACCTGTGACGGACCTGTGTTACGAAGAGTCGCCCTCCGCCGGTGAGCAAGAGCATGAATTGGGCTGGAAGGGAAAAAACGAGCCACCAAGCGACGAGAAAACGGCGAATTCCCGACGGCCCCCAGGTGGACAACCCTCCCCACGGGTCCGCGATACGATCCTTCTGGCCGATCTCGTCGATGAACGCCTGAAAACTGATATCTCGATCGCGGAGGAGGTCCGAGAGAAAGTGACCCAGGTCGTCTCCCAGATGGTGGAGGTCCAAGAGGGGCGATGCAGCCAAGGCGAGGAGGACGACGCCGATCCCCCACCCCGTGTTCCATCGACGCCAACGCAGTACGGCGAGGACGATGAGAAGGAAAAACAGGACGGCTCGCAGCAACAGTCCTCGTTTCAAGGCTCGCCAAAGGGGGGCCTCGCAGTAGGCCTCCACAGGCATGCGCGCCAGCACCTCCATGGAGAGTTGCTGGAGGACCCTCGGGCTCCGTCCGAGATCTCGCGACCGATCCTCCAGACGTTCCTGCCACTCTCGAACTCGATCCGAGGGCTGGCCCTCCAACCACTGATCTCGCGCGAGGAGCGTCAGATCATCGACGAAGGCCAAGGCAAGGGAGCTGAGGAGCCCTCCGGCAGCGAAGAGGACCACAAGGAGCAGAACTCCATGGCGGAACCGTCGCTTCATCGCCGACTCGCGGGGAGTGTCACTTCCCGGAATTCTTGGGACCTCCTGCGGCGGCATGGCTCGGTTCCCCCTGCTTCAGGACCGTCGTCCTCACGTCACTGAAAAGCTTCATGGCGGCGAGAAGCGTCCGCGGGTGCCGTTGACGGATCGCTTTCAAGCAGGGTTCGTAGGTGTATTCCAGCTGATTTCTCTGTGTTTTCTCGTAGCCGATGATCGCCGGGTTGGGGGTGTCGCGTCCCCAGGATTCGACGTACCACCCCTTGTCGTCCTTGCGAAGAACGACCTCGACATCCCGCTCGATGTGCAATCGATCCACGAACCGCACCAAGTACACTCTTCGATCGACGGAGGCCTCCGGCAGCCGGCCGATCAGTCGCACGCTCTCGAGAACGGATACGGCGCGTCGCCAGTCCTCCTCCATCCTCGTCAAACGGCGGTCGTCCGCGTCCTTGGGATAGAGTTCTCGGAAGACGCCTACCACCTTCTTTTGGATCTCCCCGATGCGAGCGGCCGCCTCGTAAAAAAGGCGCAACTCTCCACGAGTGATCGGAATGAGGGCCGTGGGATCGCGCTCCCTCATGGCGCGCACCCAAACTCGAATCACGTGGTCCGGCCCGGGACTTGAAGCCCCGCCCTTCGGGTTCGGAGACACACGGTCGCAGGACGTGAACAGCATGATTCCGCAACAAACCAACGCCCCGAAGACGATCGCGATCGGACGCTCGAACATGAATGACTCCGGCAAGTTTCCCAGCTTCCGTCCATCCTATCGGAGATTCCGAGAGGCAACCATATGAAGAAACCCTCGGGAATGGGCACAATCATCTAAAACGAAAGGGTTTATGACTCCCCGAGTGGCCGACTGTTTCCATGAAACCCCATGGGGGTTCCCCCTTGTGATGCGGCGATCCTGGGTCACAATAGCCCTCGACTGGCACTGGATCGGAGAGTTGTCGTGGCCAAAAAAGGCAAAAAGGGGATGGCGCGGGAGTACGTCTGGCTCAAATGCACTGAGACGGGCGACCTGAATTACCGCACCAGCCGCAACAAGAACAACATCGAAGGGCAGCTGAAGCTCAGAAAGTTCTGCCCCCGCCTGCGCAGGCACACGGACCACGTCGAAGTCCGCAAGTGATCGTCCGCCAATCCTGGTGAGAGCGCCCCGCCCGCGGAACTCGTCTCAGTTCAGCGTGGGGTCGATGGGCGCCTTGGCGAGCAACGCAAACGTCCCGCCCAAACCCTCGAGGTGATGAACCCAACTCTCCGGCCCGCCCACTTCGAACGGAAGCGAACCCGGACAGTCCGTCACGATCCAGTCGTTCCGTGCGAGTTCGGATTCCACCTGTCCGCCGCTCCAACCCGAGTATCCCGTGTAGAGCCGTTGTCGTGGAGGGTTCGCCGTCGCACAGAGTCCCTTGAGGCGCTCGAAGGAATCGACGTCCGCGGCAAACCACAAACCGTCCCCGACCCGCTCACCACCGACACCGTCGCGATCGTGAAGAATGAACACCGCCTCGGGCTGGACGGGGCCTCCGCAACGAAGAGCGTCGTCCGGTGACGCGCCCGCGAAATCTGGAAACGCCTCCCGCACGGGGATCTCGCCCGGGCGATTCAGAATGAGCCCCAAGGCTCCCTCGGCGGAGTGTTCGCAAAGCAGGACGATGGACCTCATGAAGGATCCTTCCACCAGATGGGGCGCTGCAATCAGCAGTTTACCCTTCAGTGACTCGGGCATGTCCCAACTCCTCAAACGGTCACGGCAACCGCGGACCAGTCTTGACGGAGTATAACTCCCCTCCCGAGCCGATTCAGAGAATCCACCGATGGCTCGCACGGGGCGAGGGGGCCACTATCTGTCCTCTCCTTCCTCTCTGCGGCCCCGTTCCTCTGTGAGAGAAAAACGAGACCGTCCACGGAGGAGGGACCTCTCCCTCGCCCCTCGTGGCGCGCGCGCCGATCGGGGCGTCGATGCCGGGAGGGGAATCGTCATTGCGCGGCATGGCTCGAATCGAACGGAGGGCCGCAGGGGGTCATCCCAAAGACGAGACTACAGGCGGGTCCAGCGGGTCCGGCTCAGTTCGATGGTCCTGATCTCGAGGCTGTCGGAACATTCGGCGTCGACGCTCCACCCTCTGCGACCGTGTGCAACCTTCAACACTCTGAGCTTGGCGGGGCCGACGCGGATCCAATCGCCCCGTGTCAGCGGAGGAGTCTCCCCGGACTCGGCCAAGGGCTTTTCCCGACCGCCTCCTCCATGGTGCCGAAACTTGATCAATTCCAAAGACGAGCCGCCGAGACAGACGTCGCAGGCTCCACAGGGATCCGACTCGACGCCGAAACACGCGTGGAGGCTTACCCGCCGGCACGTTTCCGAACGAACCCACCTCGCCATTTCCAGAAGACGGATGAGATCTCGGGACCGTTTTTCCTCCGAGACGATGGCGTGCTCCTCCCCCGCGGCCAAGGGGCGAAGAAGCCTGAGATCACCCGCTTCGAAGTCCCCCGAAACGACGTCCCGAGACCGCAGAAGCCCCAACGTCGTCTCGACACGACCGTCCCCGCGATTTTTCAAAAGAAGAGTGTCGCGGATTTCTTCGACGCTGTGGGCATACGCATGCTCCCCCCACGTCTCGAGGATTTGCACGACGCCTCGGACGAATTCCGGCGCCGGGTTGGCCCATTCGATGAACTTCTGCTGCGTCGCCAGATCCTCTTCCAGATAGAGCAGTTCGCAGAGAGCCAGCCGTCCGTCACGACCGGCGCGACCGACCTCCTGGTAGTAGGACTCGAGACTGCCGGGAATCTGACCGTGGATGATGAATCGAATGTCAGGCTTGTCGATTCCCATCCCGAAGGCGTTGGTCGCCAAGACGATCCCATCCTTCGACGCCTGAAACTCCTGCTGCATGTTCCGACGTTCCCAGGTCGAAAGCTTGCCGTGGTAGACCCAGGGATCGAATCCACGCTGCCTCAGTTCGTCTTCCAACGCCGTCAAGGAGCGAATGAGCGTCATGTAGACGATGCCTGGACCGCCGACGCCCTCGATGACCTCCACGATCCTCTCCAGCCTCTCCTCCTTGGAGTGGATCGGCTTCGCGGAAAGAAACAACTCGGGCCGCTCGATCCCCGCCAGGAAGCGGCGTGCGTCCGGAATCCCGAGGACTTCCAGAATCCGATCCTGCGTCTCCGGGCGGGCGGTCGCGGTCAAGGCGACTGTCGGAGGGCAACCCAACTGCTCACGAATATGTCCAACCCGACCATACTCGGGACGAAAATCATGCCCCCATGACGTCATGCAGTGGGCCTCGTCGACAGCCAACAAGCTGATGTCGAGGCTGCGGACGAGTTCGAGGAACTCCGGTTTCCGAAAGCGCTCCGGAGTCACATAGAGGAGGTCGAACTCTCCTTGCTCGAGACCTCGCATCCTCGCCTTGCGCTCCTGGCCGACGATCCCGTGGTGGATACAGGTCGCTCGCACGCCTTTTTCCTCGAGCGCCTCCACCTGATCCTGCATCAATGCGATCAGGGGAGAGAGAACGATCGTCATGCCGGGGAGAACGACTGCCGGGAGCTGATAGCAGAGCGACTTGCCGCCACCTGTCGGGAGGATGACCAAGGCATCCCCGCCCTGGGTGACATGCCGAATGACATCCTCCTGAAAACCCTGAAACGCCTCGTGGCCGAAGTGATCGTGGAGGGCGCGGTGGAGCCGGTCGGGGTCGGTCACGGTGAAGAGGCACTGCCATCCTGCTCCGTCGAAGCCGACAGACTTCGCCAGAGAATCCAGCCGAACACCATGAGGCTTGCCGTCGCCACGGTGTGGCTGAGGCCGTAGGCAAGGCCTCGCGCCAGATGATTGCCGCCGAACAGGCTCTCTTGTATTTTCGCGAAATCCCGGGTGCCGCCCTTGAGGCACGACACGAAGTGGATGCCCTTGTAGGTTATCAGACTCAAGACGCTCACCGCACCGATGAGATAGCTCCACTTGATCCAGGAGAGGGCGCGCGGCGTCACCGGCTTTCCTCCCAGCTCCAACCCGATCCTCAGGGCCATGACCCAAGCGATGGGCATCACGGCTCCAATGAGAAACGAGTGCCCGTGGAGCAGGGCGAGATGATAGACGCCCTCGAGCCTGAGCCCGGGAGGATAGTCCGCGTAGCTCATGTGTTTCGTCATCTCCTGAAACAAAACGCCCGCCAACCCTCCGAACACGAGCATGATGATAGCGAAGCGGAGAAACGTGCGGGAGAACGATCGATAGTGCTGGGGCACGGCATGACTCCTTCGGGGTCCAGTCTTACGACAGACGCCTCCCACTTCCAGAGCCCGTACCGCGGGTGAACCCCGTGGGCGCACCGTCCCTCCTTCCGGCGCACCACGGAGAACGCCTCGGGGACTCGGCCCCGAGGCAACTCCCGCCCTCGATTTACTGAATGATGTAGCCCGT
The DNA here is from genome assembly GCA_964559135.1 of uncultured Planctomycetia bacterium. Lineage (GTDB taxonomy): Bacteria > Planctomycetota > DRQF01 > DRQF01. The sequence continues at coordinate 20,262 of CAZLGG010000025.1, read as the reverse complement.
CGTCGATGGACTCACATTCGGCGTCGTCGGGTCCAAGAAGAATTTGATCCCCGGGCCGACGCTCGAGGTGAGGAGGCTCCCCAAGGCGACGACGTCCAGGGGGTTGACGGCTCCCCCGGGAGTGCCGTGATCGAAAAGCTCGAAGGCATGTTGCCCCATGGGAACCGTCGTGGGGCCGAGCGCCACATCCTGGGAAAGGTCGCGCCCGAATCCGGTGACAACGGGACCTCCGCTTCCGCGCGTGATGCCTACGAACGTGTTGATGGAAGGCATAGAGTTATAGCCGGCGACCAAGACGGCGAGGTCTCCGTTCTCCGTGATGACGATTTCACCCCCGTGGGGACCGGTCGTGTTTCCGAACTCCTGAAGCATCCAGTGAACGAACCTGATCTTGCGCACCTGAGTGCCTCCGGGCCCCGAAACGGCGAATTGCTGGGCGTAGATGCGAGCCTGGACGCCCCCTGACTGTCCTTGAACGAGATCGTCGTAGAAGCTCATGATCCGCGGCGGCCCGGTGGTGATGGCGTTGACCGTCAGAGTCGGGAATCCGGTGAGACCTCCCGCCCCGAACGCGATGTAACCATTCTCGGAGATGAAAGCTTGCGTGTACACGTTTCCGTAGAAAGGAAAGGTGAATCCCCCTCGAAAGGCAAACGTGGCGAACGCATCCGTCCCGATCGAAAACTCCTGAAAACCATTGGTGAAAAGCCCGACGCCGGCGCCGGTGGAGCGAACACCGAAGGGCGCGTTGGTCGGATCGACCATGAGGGCCTGGGCCGAGACTTCCCAGTTGGGCGCCGTCACGCAGGTCGGCTGGTTATTCACGACGACGCAGGCCGGAAGATTGATCGTGAGGCTCAGGTTTCCCGAAACATCGGTGAAACTCGACGAACCGGGGAGGAGGTAGCCGTTGACGTACTCCTGATCGGAGTACCCCGGGCTCCCCTGGTCGGGAATGTCGATTCCGAATCCATATTGATTGAGCGACGGGACTGCGTTGATCGAAAGCGAGCCGCCCGGAGCGAACGACGTGGAAAACAGCACGACGACGGGATGGACGCCCGGAAAGCCCTGAAGGTTGAGCCTGATGTCGGAGTCCGTCAGCACGTTGACCGTCACGGGAGCCGGCATCGTCGGTGACGGAGCGCTGTCGACGCTCAGGCTCGCGAAGAAGCTGTTTTGCTGTTGGGCCGGCAGGCCCAGGCAGGCCAAGAGCAAGATGGTGATGGGCAGAGTACGAGTCATGGCGGTTCCTTCCCTTTTCTCTCCTCCGAGACCAAGGGATCCGGAGGATTCTGGTAGGCCGAGACTTTACGTCCCGGACAAGGATGCGCCCGACTCGATGGCGGCATCCTAAACCGGTCCATGTCGTTTCCGCAAGACTCCTCATTTTTCCATGTACGGAACGGAGGCCGTCCCGGGCCCCTGAACGGATGAAGCGCATACGGGGCCCGATGCCCCACAAAAAAACCCCACGGCGAAGAGCCGTGGGGTTCGAAAGAGTCATCCCGAGGGCGAAGCCCTACTGAATGATGTAACTCGTCGTCGCGGGCGACGTGTTCGCTGTCGTCGGGTTCAGGATGAAGGCGATCCCAGGTCCCACACCGTTCATCGCAAACATTCCGAGGCCCACCAAGTCGAGGACGTTGGAAGGGGGCGTGTTGCCATGATCGAAGAGCTCGAAAGCATGCTGCCCGGCCGAAACGGTGGTCGGCCCCAAGGTGACATCCGCGGACAGATCACGCCCGAATCCCGCCACCGTGGGGCCCCCGGAACCACGGGTGATGCCGACGCCGGTATTGATGGAAGGCATCGAGTTGTAGCCCGCCACCAAAATGGCGATGTCGCCGTTCTCGGTGATGACGGCTTCCCCTCCGTGAGGTCCCGTCGTGTTGCTGAACTCGGCCAGACGCTCGTGGACAAACTTGACTTTTCGAACCGGCGTGCCGCCCGGTCCAGTTTGCACGAACTGCTGGGCATAGACCCGAGGATTGAATGCGGTGATCTGAGGTTCGAGGTCAGTGTAGAACGTCATGATCCGAGGGGGACCCGTCCTGATGTCGTTCACCGTCGGATTGGGGAACCCCGCCAAACCGCCGGTGTTGTTCGTAAACGCGACGAAACCGTTCGACGACACCCGCGCCTGGGTGTAGACGTTCCCATAGAACGGAACCGTGAGCCCGCCCAAGAACGTGAACGTGGCGAACTGATCACCGCTCAATGAGAACTCCTGATAGCCATTGGAAAACTGCCCCGTACCCGCGCCGGTGCTGCGGATGTTGAAAGGCGCGTTGGTGGGGTCCACGACGAGCGCTTGGGCCGACACCTCCCAGTTGGCCTGGGTGATGCACATCGGCTGGTTGTTCACCGTCACGCATGCAGGAAGATTGATGACCAGTTGCAGATCACCGAGGTTGTCCGTGTAGCTCAACGAGCCGGGTTGGACATATCCGTTCACGTACTCCTGATCGGAGTAACCCGCACCGCCCTGGTCGGGAATGTCCAGCTGGAAACCGAACTGATTCAGGCTCGGAAGAGCGTCGAACGAGATCGAGCCGCCAACGGCGAACGACGTCGCGAACAAGACGACCACCGGGTTCGAACCCGGAAAACCGTGAATGTTCAACATGATGTCGGAATCGGTGAACACACTTGTGGTGACCGGGGCCGCCACCGGAGGGAACGCCGGGCCGTCCACATTCAGCCCCGCGAAAGGCGTGTTGGGCTGCTGGGCGTTCAGCCCGGCCATCAACAAGGCGAAGACCAGTAGCGTCAGTTTTTTCTGCATCGTGAATCCTTTGACTCTCTCATGATCGTGCGGCAGGCTCGCAACGACAACCGCATGAGTGACCATCGTTTCCCGTCAGGTTGCATGCATCTCGCGGCTACCATGATAGAGAGTCTCTCCTCTGCTTGCAAGCTTGATCCCCCATTCCGATCAACAATATCTCCCGTTCCGGACCAAGGATACGGGAGATTCTCGTGTGAAACTACGGACACAAAGAATAATCCAAGGCCCGCGAGTGGATCCCCGGTCTCAAAACCTCAGATGAAAGCCCGCCACGGCGCTGAAACCCGCCTCGTTCGAACCGGACCCGTGAATCCTGTAGTTCTTGTCCGTGAGGTTCTCCAAGTGAAGAAACACTTTCAGGTTCTCATTCACGTCATACGCGAAACGAAGATTGTAGATCGTGTACCCCGGCGTGCCGCCGGGCGGGATTCTTTGTGTGTCCGCCCTATCTCTCGGACTGAGCCGGTCCGCTCTCCCCACGATCTCCGCATCGAACCGCGCCCAGAATCCCTCGAAGAACGACGGCCGCCAATCGACACCGACGAGGGCATGAATCGGCGGCAGACGACTCGGGGGCTCCGACTCGACGACGGGAGCGGACGTTGGAAACGTGTCGACGAGCCCATCGACCCAGGCGAAATTTCCGCTCAACGTCACGTCTTCCAACACGTCCCAAGCCAGCGCAAGTTCGACACCCTGAAGATGACCGTCGCCCACGTTGCTCTTCGTCACTTCAGACTCACCGCTCCCGTTCACGACGCCTGTCGGCGATCGGATGATCGTATCGATGAGAACGGTGTAGAAGTACGACGCTTCCCCGCGGAAGTTCTCCCACTGCGCCTTCGCACCAAACTCCAGCCCCACGAAGTATTCCGGATCCAGATTCGGCGACGGGATCTCGAACTCCCCGGACCGTGCCGCATCGAAACGAGTGAGATCACTGAGGTTGGGGGCACGGAATCCCGAGGAGGCGCCGGCGTACACATTGACATTCTCGGTCGCATGCACGAGCAGCTTCAGGGAGCCCGCCAAGGCCTCGTAGTTGGCGTCGAGCGATCCCACTCCGCCGGAGGCCGGATCGATGACCTCGTCGGAAACGACGTCGACATAGTTGAAGCGAACGCCTGCTTGCAACTCCCCCCAGTCCCCGAGCGAAAGGGTATCCTGGACGTAGACGCCCAGCGAGAGGTAGCGGGAATCGTCCCCGACCGGTCCCTGCGGAAACACCTGAAAGCTCCCGTCGGTGTTCAGGCGCGTCTTGAAGCTATCCACCCAGTCGACGTAGAGATCGAATCCGTAGACCAATGTACCGATCTGCGTCTCGGACGTCAGTTGCCCCAGGACACCCAAGGTGTCCACGTCGAACCCTGACTTGTCGCGGCGACCGCTCGAGCGGATTCGGTCCTGGACCTCGTCCTGAGCCTGGTAGGAGACCTTGAATACGGCTTCGTCGAAAAACGAACCGTCCGTGATGCGAGCGGTCAAAAGAGCGAGGTCCCGTGTCTGGTCGAAGGCGCGCTTGCGATCACTTCCGTGGGTCGTGCCGTGAAAGTTGATGCCGTTGGCCGTGGAATGGTGACGCGGCACGTCGTTCAGACGGACGCGTTGGAAGAGAAACTCGAGTTCGAGATTCTCGTCGACGATGGCCGTGAGCTTGGCATCCACTGAATAGGCATCGTACTCGAGCCCTTTTTGGCGTCCAAGCTTTCCTCCGGCATCCGTGTTCCCGAAATCCTTGTAGCTGCCGCCGATCTCGAAACCGAACCGTCCGTCGTATCCACCCCGAAACGACTCGTGGGTGACGTTGGACGCTTCCGCCGAGTTGAACCTGTAGTAGGCCTCACCGCCGAATTCCCAGCCCTCGCCTTCCGATCCCAGGTCCAAGGTCCGGCTGAAAGCCTGGATCGTCCCGCCCGCGGCATCACTCCCGTAGAGGACAGAGGCCGGGCCCTTCTCGACTTCGATTCGCCCCAGGCTGAGAGGGTCCACCGTGGCGAAATACTGGTTCGGCCCGCTTCGCATGGCGGGATGATTGACGCGCACGCCGTCCACCAGCATGAGGGTCCGAAACCCGGTGAGACCACGAATATACGGAGCCCCCAACCCAGGTCCCGTCTTTTGGATCATGACTCCCGGCACCTCGCGAAGCGCGTCTGGAAGTGTCGAGGGTACGCGTTCGGTGAAGAGTTCCTCGGCATTCAGGCGAACGACCGAGGAGGGCGTATCGAAGATCGTCTCCTCGATGCGTCCAGGCGTGACGACGATCTCGTCCAGGTCCTGAACCGCGCGATTCAACTTCTCGGCACGCTTCCGGGCGGCCTCGTCGGGCCGCGTCTCATTCTCCGTCTGGGACCAGGCGACGCCGCCCAGGACACTCATCACCAGGAGGGTCGACAGACCCCGCCTCCCCATCTCGATCATGGCCGTTTTCCCTTTTTTCATCTCACTCGACTGTCGTAAGGCCGATCGGGAGCGAGAACGGACCGACAGACCATCGGTTCACATTTTTATTCACCGGGGGCGCCGCGGCCCGCTGCGGGCCGCCGTGAGCGGTCCGAGCGGGCGTGGCCCCGCTCCCTGCATCCGGTTATGATGACGCAGCGCGAATCACACACCATGTTCTGGAACAAGATCTTCAACGAACGTCTGATCCTCGGCTTTTCGCGGCCGGCGACCGGGTTCTCCGTGCTGTTTCACGGAGCCGTTCTCTGCGCGGCGGCCCTGCCGGCCTTGCTGCACCCGCCGGCTCCACCCGAGCCCGACCGGGCCCCCCCCGAAGTCCTCTTCCAATTCTCACAAGAATCCCCACCCGACGAGCCAGACGTCGATCTGGCTCCCGCTGAGCCCTCCGAGGAAGCTCTCCTTCCTCCGTGGGAGCGCAGCGAATCGGACGAGTCCTTCGAGCCCGTCACCTTCCGTCCAGAACCCATCGTGGAGAATCCCATCCCTCTGCCGGCCTGGAAACCGGTGATGGCGCGAATCGCACCCCGGACGCCTCCCGCGAAGGAGAAGCAAATCACGGCTCCCATCGTCCGTCGCGACCCACCGCCCCTGCGCACGGCCGCGACGCCGAGAGTGGCGCGACGGCCCGCTCCTGCCGGGTTCGTCACAGCGACCAAGCTCCCCGGTTCGTGCCCGAAACCCCGCTACCCGCGGGCGGCGATCCGAAGACGGCTCGAAGGGCGGGTGGTCCTCCTCGTCCACGTTGACAGGGAGGGGCGGCCGATCGAGATCGCGATCGCGGAGAGTTCGGGTCGCACGATGTTCGATCGCGCGGCGGAGCGGGCCGTCCGCAAGTGGAGGTTCATTCCTGCCAAACGCGACGGTGTCGCCGTGGAGGACACCCTCCGCGTGCCGATTCGCTTCTCCCTCACCGGGCGTTGAAGCGGTTCCCGGTGGGGTGTCGACGCAATCCGTGGCGTCGAACCATACGCAAAGGCCGGTGCCTCGCCGCGAGACTGCGTTGCCCCCGCTAGCCTCCCGACGAGGAATCCCCCGCGGCGGCGGTCGGAGGAGTGTCGTCGTCCGGGTGGTCCAGATACCGGTGCGGCAGCGCAACCTTTTGCTTCCCCGATCTCTTCCCCCGCCGTACCCGCATCGCCGCCGGTGGGAATCGGGTCGCCATGTCCAACCCGTCGAAGGCTCGGTCGATGTCCTCCAGGGAGTCCATGCGGATGAGGCGATCGCGGACCGGCCCCGTCTTCGGGAACCCCTTCGTGTACCAGACGGTGAGCTTCCGCATCATTCGAAGTCCGCTCCGAGCGCCGAACCACTCGACCATGAGCCGCGCGTGTTCTTTCAACACCTCCACGACCTCTCCCAGAGTCGGGGGGTCGGGAGGCTGCAGACCGTCGAACGCAAACGCCAGATCCCGAAAGAGCCACGGGCGTCCCATGCATCCCCGCCCCACGACGACTCCAGCCGCACCGGTCGCCCGCATCATCCGAAGTGCGTCCCACGCCTCCCAGATGTCGCCGTTTCCCAGAACGGGGATACGCAACCTCTCGACGAGCTCTCCGATGAATTCCCACCGCGCCTCGCCGTCGTAGAGTTCGGCCGCGGTCCTGGCGTGGAGAGCTATGGCGGCGCAGCCTTCGCCCTCGGCCACGTCGCCCGCCGTGCGAAACGTCATGTGGTCCTCGTCGATACCCAGGCGCACCTTGATCGTCACCGGAGTCTCCTCGGAAGCGCCGACGACCGCTCGGACGAGCTTGCGCAGCAGTCGCGGCTTGTAGGGGATGGCCGCTCCGCCGCCCTTCGAGGTGATCTTGCGGACGGGACACCCGAAGTTCAGGTCGATGTGATCGACCTTCCCTTCGCCGACGAGGCGACGGGTCGCCTCCGCGAGATGGCGGGGGTCCACTCCGTAGAGTTGAAGAGAACGGGGCGACTCGTCGGGTCCGAAAGCCGCGAGTTTCAGCGTCTTGCCGTGGCCTTCCACAAGGGCGCGCGCCGTGATCATTTCCGAGACGTAAAGCCCCGCGCCGAACCGCCGACAGATGCGGCGAAAAGGATAATTCGTGATGCCCGCCATAGGAGCCAACACGACCGGAGGCCAGACCTGCAACGGCCCCAGCCTGAGCGATGGGAACTCACTCTTTCTCGCCGGCTCGACACCGCGGTTGCGTTCGCTCACATAGATCGGGTCCATGAGGGCGAATCTATCTCTTCGGCGCCTCCTTCACGAGTCGGAAGCCCACGAAAGCCGCTGGGGATCGGACGTCGTCTCCTCGGTCGTCGGAGGGCGTGACCGCGGATTTCCCGGCCGCGCGAAAACCTCCCCCTTCGTCGGTGACCCATTCGGCGGCGTTCCCCCCCACATCGTGAATACGGACGGTCCTCTCCCCCACGACCCACGTCGAGGGGGTGGACGTCCCCACGTTCCACAGGGCACCCTCCGTTCCCAAGGAGGCGACGGCCGCCGACAAGGCGGGCACCTCGGAAGGCGCGGGCTCATATCCGGTCCACCAAGCAAGCGTGTTTTCGGTGGAACCCTTGTGTCGCTCGATCCTCGTCCACTCCTTGCGGGTGGGCAATCTCCAGGTCTCTCCGGTCAGACTGGACAGCCAACGCGCGTAGGCCGCGGCATCCGCCCCCGAGATACCCGTCACAGGGAGATTCGGGTGCAAAAGGTCGCGACTCTCCGGCTTGAATTCGGCCCATTGGGCCCGCGTGATCTCGAAACGCCCCACCATGAGGGCCTCGTCGAGCGGAACGACTTCCGGGACCAAGTGGTTCTCGTGGACTTCGCCATAGGCGAGGCCGTATCGCTTGTAATCGCGGGCGGCCAGAGCGCGGTCGAGGGGTGAATTCTTCTCCACCAGTTCTTCGAGAGCGTCTTTCTTCTTCGAGCGGAAAAGATGGGTGTCGAACCACGCGAGCTCCTCTTCGAGCTTGCGACGTTGGTGTGTGAGTTTCCGCAGGCCGTGGGGCTCGCCGGGGAACAGGACGAACCGCACCGGCGCCTTCTTCAACTTGTGCAGGGCCCGATACCACTGCCACCCTTGCTCCGTCGGAACCGATGTGTCTCGCGTTCCGAAGAAGATGATCGTCGGCGTCGTCACTCTCTCCACGTGGAAAAGCGGCGACTTCTTCTGGTAGAGCCCCGGGATCTCCCAGGGTGCGCCGCCCAGGTAGTAGTCGTCGAAGGTCACGCCAAAAGCGCAGTTGCCATAGTCGCTCGACCAGTTGACGTCTCCCGCCCCCGGGGCACAGGCCTTGAAATCGTAGTCAAAACCCGGGGCGTAGAGATGGGCCAGGGTCAGGGACGCGATCGAGAGGATGGCACCATTCGACCAGCCAACGAGGCCCAGGCGGTCCTTGTCGACCTTACCCTCCTCGATGAGCAACTCGATGCCCCGAAACATGTCGAGGATCTCCAACTCGTAGTAGCGGCCCTTGATGGACTCCCCGAACGCCAGCCCGTAATCCGAACTCCCGTGGTAGTTGGTCTTGAGGACGAAGGCTCCCCTCTGTGCGTAGAGGTTCGGGCTGTTGGCCCATCTCTCGCTGAACCGATCCCGATCGGCGCCGTGCGGTCCGCCGTGAGTGATCAGAACCAGGGGCCTTCGCCCGTCATGGTCGGGCTTCCAGTCGTGGGGGTAGTAGAGGATGCCCTCGATCTCCTCATCCAGGGCGCCCTTCCAACGAAGGATCTCCGTGCGAGCCAGCCTCTTGCCCTTGAAGCCTCCATTCGGGCGGAACACCTGTTTCTCATCGCTCACGGTGTTGCCCTTCAGAACGGCGGTATAGACGCGATCCGGATCGGACGCCGACCCCGTCACGTAGAGTATCCGGTCCGCATCCCTCGCCTTCGCAATCGAGAACATACGCTCGGCGTGGGCGCCCGCCAGCAGACTCTTCGAGTAGTTGCCGTCCGGTCCTCGCTCGTAGCGAGCGAGAAGGGGGTGCACGCCGTTGCAAAGCCCCGTGATGAACCCGTCCTTCGTGGGCACGAAGGAGCCGGTGATCCCCCAGGGGTGGTCGAGCGCCACGGGGCGGACCGCGAGGTCGGCCACCGAGATCTCGTCGACCACTCGAATCGCCCCCTCGGCCTCGCCGTCCACCGTCGGTGCCGGGCGCAAGGCAAAGAAACCCTTGCCATCCAGACGCCATCGGAAACTGAAGGGCTTCGACAGACGGTCCGCATAGATCTCGCGCGCGCTGCCATCCTCCAGGTTGAAGACGACGCAGCGCGGAGGGATGTCGCCCTCAGCACCGTAACTCGGCGACCTTTGCAAGAGGGCTACGGCGTGACGACCGTCCGGGGACGCCTCGAACCCTTGAACGCCCTCGACATTCCGCGTCAGACGTCGGAGCTTTTTCGTCGCGATCTCGAACCGGAAGAGGCGTCGCCCACGGTCCGTCATCGCCACCGGGTCCTCGACGACGATGCTGTCGTCCTTCGCCTTTCTCGCCCGCGCCTCGCGCCGAGTCCGCCGTTCGCGCGCCGCGAGAATGAGGGTGTCGTCGTCGACCCATTGGTACGAGGAAACGCCCTGTGGAATGCGCGTAACGGGCCGCGCCTCGCCGCCACGCATGTCCAGAATCCAAAGCTGACGGCCGGCCTCGCCTTTCGGCGGTCCCTTCATGCCGGGGGGGAAATCCCTGCCGGACAAAAAGGCCACATAGCGCGCACTCGGGGACAACCGCGCCGACGAGACGCCCGTGTTGCCCTGGTCGAGCCTTCGCACCTTTCCTTCTGGCAAATCCATCCACATCAAGCGGGACACCGAGCCGTTCTTCTTCTTGTCCGGGGCGCGCTCGATAAAGATCGCGTGGCGCCCGTCCCGGGAGAGTGACCACCCGGAGGCCGATTTCTGATTGATGACGTCGTCCACCGTCCAGAGCCCGGTGCGAGGGGCATCGGCATCCTGTCCACGTCCAGCCCCCGCAAGAATCAAGACGAAGCAAGCCGCGGACCTCATCGAAACTCTCATGATGCGCTCCTTGACACAGACCTTTCGCCCCGAGGAGGGCCGAGTCATCATACCGGCTCGAACGGAAAAGGAATCCGAAGGCCATGTCCATGAATGAACGCATCGTCGAATGTGTCCCGAATATCTCCGAAGGCCGTGATACGGCCAAGATCGAACGCATCGTCGCAGCGGCAGCCGCGGTGGAGGGCGTGGATGTCCTCGATGTCGACCCCGGACGAGACACGAACCGCACCGTGATCACGTTCGTGGGGCCGCCCGAGGCGGTGGCGGACGCAGCCTTCCGCTTGATCGCCAAGGCCGCCGAGCTCATCGATATGCGGGGGCACACCGGGGCGCATGCCCGTCACGGGGCCACGGACGTTTGTCCCTTCGTCCCCGTGTCCGGCGTGACGATGGAGGATTGTGTCCAGCTTGCCAAGGACCTGGGCCGCCGTGTGGGCGAGGAGCTGAACATCCCGGTCTATCTCTACGACCAGGCGGCCATGCTTCCAGAGAGGCGGTCCCTCGCGAAGGTGCGCGCGGGAGAATACGAGGCCCTGCCGCGAAAAATGAAGGACCCGGCGTGGGCGCCGGACTTCGGGCCCGCCGAGTTCCTCCCCAAGACGGGCGTCGTCACCATCGGGGCCCGCGAATTCCTCATCGCCTACAACATCGACCTCAATTCGAGCCGCAAAGAGCACGCCGACGATATCGCCTTCGAATTGCGCGAGAAGGGACGGGCGCGACGCAAGGATATGACGAGTCCGTACACCTCGAGCGGACGATTGGTGAAATACGCCCCCTCACGCAACGAGTTCCCCTGCGGGTACTGCGACACCGTCGCGACTACGCTCGAGGATCTCGCGGCCCACTACGACGAAGCTCATCAACTCGACCTCACCGCCGAATTCGAATTCTTCGGGCGCGACCCCAAGCACCTCGAGGGCGTCAATGTGATGCGGCGCGGCCTCTTCAAGGAATGCCGAGGCGTCGGGTGGTACATCCCGGAATACGGGCTGGCCCAGATCTCGTTGAACCTGACGAACTACAAGATCACTCCCCCGCACGCGGTCCTCGAGGCGGCTCGCGACCTCGCCCGAAACCGAGGGCTCCAGGTCACGGGTTCCGAGCTCGTGGGTTTGATCCCTTTCGCCGCGATCAAGGAATCCGCCGAGTACTACCTCGAGCGGCAGGGAGCCTCCCGCGGGATTCCGACTCCCGACCTGCTCCGCACGGCGGCCCAGTCCATGGGCCTCGAAGACGTGGCCGCGTTCGACGCGGAAAAGTCCGTTCTCGGTCTCCCGAAACGCGAAGGACCGCTGGTCCGAATGAATGCCGTCGAATTCGCCGACGAGGTCTCGAGGGCGACCCCCGCTCCCGGAGGAGGCTCCATCGCCGCCCTGGCGGGCTCGCTCGGCGCCGCTCTCGCGGCCATGGTGGGGAACCTCACCTTCTTCAAGAAGGGCATGGAGGATCATCGCGAGACGATGGAGGGGTTGGCGATGAAAGGCCAGCGGATCAAGGACGACCTCCTCCGAGCCGTCGACGCGGACACGGACGCCTTCAACGACGTCATCGCCGCCATGCGCCTGCCCAAATCGACGGAAGAGGAACGATCCATAAGGTCGCGGGCCATCCAGGAGGGCTACAAGTCGGCGACGCGCGTGCCGCTGCGAACCGCGGAGCTCTGCCTCGAGGCCATGCAGATCTGCGAGGAGGCCGCGGAGAAGGGTCTTCCCGCCAGCGTCACGGACGCGGGCGTCGGCGCTCTGATGGCACGCTCGGGAGTGCTCGGCGCCGTCTACAACGTCCTCGTCAACCTCGGAAGCATCGAAGATCCCGAGTTCGTGGCGGACATGCGAACCAAGGTGACGGCCCTGAAGGAGCGCGCCGAAGAATTGGAGGGGCGGGTCCGGGACATCGTCGAAGCGCGGATCTGAGACGGCCTATTTGAGGGTGAGATCCATCGTCCGCAGTTCTTCGTCGCCAAGGACCACCTCCTGGGCCTGAGCCCCGATTCCCCCCAGCCCCGAGAAGATGCGCTGGGCCCCGCCGACCGCACTGGTCTCCAGTAGCTCCACCCGGTAGATCCCGGCGCGGATGTGCTCGATACGATAATGGCCGGCCCCGTCCGTCCGCGTCGTGTAGGCCGACGCCAAGATCGGCGTGCCCTTGAGGGAGAGCTTCACCGTCACTCCTGAGGTCGGTTGCCCTTGTTCGTTCACAACCACGCCTTCGAGGGTCGCCCCGCGTAGTAACGTTTCGTCCGGCAAGCGCACGGGATCGCCGCTTCGAACTTGGAAGGTTCGCTGACTCTCGGCGGCGGCAAAGCCACCCGCTGAGATCCCCAGCCGGAAGTCTCCCGACGGGACGTTCTCGATGTGATAGACCCCCGTCGCATCCGTCCGAGCCGATCGCTCGAGCCCTCGTAGAGATGCAACGAAGAAACCGGCCAGGGGGTTGGAGCCCCCCCCGACACCAAGAAGCCTCACGGACGCATTGGCCACGGGCTTGCCCGATGCATCCACGACGCGCCCGGTCACCTCCGCCCCACGCACCAATTGAATTCGCAATCCGTCGACCGTCTCGGTGTCTTGGGTACTCAGTGGTCCCACGCGGCCGCCGGCGAAACCTGGAGCTTCCGCAAAGAGCCAAACCTTGGGTGCAAGAATCTCGCAGGGGTATTCGAACGCGCCGTCCTCGGACGTGAAGTGCCTCACGAGTCGTTTCGAAGCGAACATGAGCGAGTCGCGGGATACCGCGACGACCGAGAAACGGGAGACAGGATTCCCCGACGGATCGACCACGGTCCCTCGCAAGGTCGGAAGTCGTTTCACCCGGATGACGACCTCTTCCCCACCTGTACGGGCCGTCGTCCGCCCGCCCGGCGCCAGCGCGCCGGGTTTCGCAGCGGTGAGCCGATAGTCACCCTTCGCAAGTCCTTCGTAGCGGAATCGACCTTGGTCGTCCGTGATGACCGGCGGATAGGACGAGGGGCCTCCCCCGTCGCGTTGCAAGCCGAATGCCGTCACGTAAACGCCCGCGGCCGGACTCTCGTCGATGTCGAAAATCACGCGGCCGACCAGGCCGACTCCCGGTCCCAGGACGAATTTCAGCGGGTCCGCATCGCCACGGACGAGATACACGTTGCTCTTCGACTGGGTCGCGAAGCCTTCCATCATGGCATGCACGCGCTTGTAGCCGGGCGTGAGATTCCGAATGACGAACCGCCCCTCGGAATCGGTCGTCCCCTCTCGTTCGACTCCCTGCATCTGATCCATGACGCGCATCGTCTGATCGGCGACCTGAACGACGGCCCCCGCGAGAGGACGGCCGTCGAGTCCGGTGACCGTGCCGCGCAATGTGAGACCGGCTTTCATCTCGATATCCAGCCTGCGTCGTTGCCGGGCCGCGAACGTGATCTTCGGCACGAAACGTGAGGCGAAGTCCGGGTGCTCCACGCGGACGAGGTATCGGGCGTCCGATGGAATCGCTCCCAGATAGAACCGGCCCCTCGCGTCAGTCACCGTGTGCTCGAGAACAGCGCCTTGAAGTGAAAGCCCGCGATGATCGGAGACATCTCGACAGATGGCCACGACCGCATCGGGAAGAGGCTTCTCTTCTCCGCCCTCGCGGGTGAATACGCGCCCGTAAGCAGCGGCCTCGAAGGGTTTCGGCATCGCGTCGGGAGGTGGGACCTCAGCGTCCGCCACGGGAGCGCTGTCCACGAGCAAGGCGTCCCCTCTCGTTCCGCCGGGACGACGGACGACGCCAGTGTCCCGAACCTTTGTCTCCCCCGGTTCCGAGTCGGAGCGGCCTTCCTGGACGAGGACGTTTTGATCGTCCGCGCCCTCCTCTTCTTGGGTCAAGACCCAGGTCACCCCCGCGACTGCGAGCATCAGAGCGACCGCGACCATCGCCAACCGTTCACGATTCATGCGACTCTCCGAGAACATCCTTCAGGGTGCCTGACCAGGGGCGTTCCCCCAAGTGACATGGCCCGGGGATCTTATCGACACGCCAGGGAGGCGGAACGTAGCCAGGGCGGCGAGATTGAAATTCCCTGGAGCGATGGCCGCCGCACTGTCGATGATTCCGACATCGCCCATGAGCATTGCAGGCATTTCCAACAGTCGAGCGACCGGATTCCCGGCCCCCTTGGAGCCGGGAGCGAGTCCCGCCGGACCCACCCGGCCTGATCCGTCGACGGCCATCCCCGTGTCGAGCGACGAGGTGTCCATCAGCGCCGCCGCACGCCGGCTTGCCGAACGAGACTTGGCTTCCTCCGAGTCCTCCGAGGCAACACCGGGCCCCAAGAAGCCGGAGCAACTCTCCGAGAAAGAGAAACGGGAGGTCGCCCAGCTCAAGGCGAGAGACCAGGAGGTTCGTACCCACGAGCAGGCCCACATCGCGGCCCTCGGCGGTGGATCAGCGCACTTTACCTACGAAGTCGGTCCCGACGGGCGCCGTTATGCGGTGGAGGGCGAAGTGCCGGTGAGCATCAAATCCACCTCCGGCGACCCCCAGGCAACGATTCGGGAGGCCCGCAAGGTCGCCCAGGCCGCCGTCGCGCCGGCCCAGCCGTCCGGGGCCGACTATGCGGCCCGCAAACGGGCTCTCGATGTGGAACGAAAGGCCCGTGAGGAGCTCCGCGACAAGAAACGAGAGGAGGATGGTGAGGCCGGCGCCACGAACTCGGAGCCCGAGACGAAGACGTCATCCTCGGACTCCGGCGCGGGTTTCGATACCGGCACCGCCGATTCCAACGCCGCAGCCGCCGCCGAAGTTCTCATTTCAGCCGCTGGATAACCGCGTCAGCGAATTCCGTCGTACCGAGGGTGCCGCCCAAATCTCGTGTTTTCTCGCCCGCCTCCAGAGCATCGTTGTAGGCCGTGCGGATCGACTCCGCGACGTCCATCAACTCAGGCGCCTCGTTCACCTCCGACAGATGGCGCAACATCAAAACGGCGCTGGCGAGAAGAGCCATGGGATTGGCGACGTTTTGCCCGGCGATATCGGGCGCCGACCCGTGGACGGCTTCGAAGACCGCCATATCCGCCCCGAAGTTCGCCCCCGGCGTGAGCCCCAGCCCACCGACGAGCCCCGAGCACAGGTCCGACACGATGTCGCCATAGAGGTTCTCGCAGAGGAGGACGTCGTATCGCGACGGGTCCTGCACGAGACGCATGAACGCGGCGTCGATGATGTGCTCCTCGTACGCGATGTCTTCGAATTCGCTCTCATGGACCTTCCTGGCACATTCGAGAAACAGGCCGTCACCCAGTTTCATGATGTTGGCTTTGTGAAAGGCCGTCACCTTGCGGCGATTCCGGCGACGGGCGTAGTCGAACGCGAAGCGGGAAATCCGCAGGCAGGCTTCTTCCGTCACCACCTTGAGTGACGTGACGACGCCCTGGGTGATCAGGTTTTCGATCCCGGCGTAGAGTCCTTCCGTATTCTCCCGAATCACCACCAGGTCGACGTCACTGAATCGGGTCGTGACGCCTCGCATGGACCGTACGGGGCGAACGGCTCCGTAGAGTTCGAGCCGCTTGCGGAGCGCGACGTTGACCGAAGAAAAACCACCACCAATGGGTGTCGTGCAGGGCCCTTTGAGCGCCACACCCACCTTTTTGATGGCATCCACGGTTTCGTCCGGCAAGACCACATCGGACCCTGCGTCCAAGGCGGCGAGGCCTGCGCGACGAGTGATCCAATGGATGTCGGCTCCGGCGGCCCCAAGGATCCTCTTGGTGGCTTCACTCACCTCTGGACCGATTCCGTCACCGGGAATGAGAACGACGTCGTGGGACATGGCGACTCCTTTCGAAGGCCACTCTATCCAGCGCGCGACCCACGAAAAACAGGGACGCGCTCTCGCGCGTCCCCATCATCGATTCCAGGTCCGTGGCAAGTGGTGTGGAACGGAAGTGCACGGCCTGACGGCCGAGGGGCATCCGATCCACCCCACCCTACCGGCGAAACCTACTTTTTCTTGCCGTAGAGGGCCATCCCATCCGCCTTGATCTTGATCGTGGCGTCGATCGAAATGTCGACGGGAGCGGGCTGGTCGCCCATGTCGGGGCTTCCGCCCATGGTCATATCCCCGTTGAGCTTCATCTGGTAGAGCCACATGTTGTCGACACCGACGACCATCTGACCGGTGGGTACCCCTTTCAGCTCGAGGCCTGGAACGGGAGCACCTCCCATGTTGACTTTGACGTCGAAGACACCACACTCGGTCCCCAGGATCTTCTTCGTGCCGCTGAAAGTGACGTCGACGGAAAGGTCACCCAGGTCGCCGGGACCGTCGCCCATCGGCATGAGCTCCTTGGCATCGGCGCCCTTGATGGTAAAAGTTTCGCCCACGGAAATCGGGCGCGTGGGAATGATCTTCTCGAGGATGGGCGACCATGTGGTGAACCGCCCGTCCTTCACCTCTTGTTCCTTGACGGTCTGAGCCACGGAATCCGCGACGGCCTCGCCCGCTTCGTCCGTCACCTTCGGAGCCCCGTCGACCAACTCGACGATGTAGGTATTCCCCACCAACTCGGCCAGGTTCTCGCCGGTTTCAGGCATTCCCGGCATCCCCTCCATCTCCCCGGCATCCATCTCCTGGGACATTTCCAGATACTTCACCTTGATCTTGGTGATGGACTTCCCGTCGGTGGCGAGGACTTCGATCTCTCGTTTCTCGTCGTTCTTCATGGACATGGACATGGATTGCATGACTTCGCCGTCCATTTTGACCGTGGTTTCGTTGTCCATGGTCATTTTCATCTGCATCCCCATGGTTTCGCCCACGGAAGGCACTTTCCATTTGAAGGTGTACTTCTTCTGGTCTTGAGCCGTGAGCGATGCGGTGAACAGAACGAGCAAACCGAGGATGGCCCCGTTGCGGAGCATTGAGCGCTTCATGATGGGAGAATCTCCTAAAGACATTATGGCGAATTGACTTGCGCCATCGTTTCACGGCCCGGAGCGGGCCTTTCCGCCCCGAATCCGTGGTGGAAACCGTAGCGGTCGTGAGAGGTTGCGGGAGAAATCCCGAATCCCTTCCCCCGGCGAACGACCGCCCCCATCCCCGAAGAGTCCACGGAAATCACTCCTCGGGCAATTTGTCCTTGGGACGCGCGCACCCTCTTGACAGATTGCGAACCATCCCAAGGGAGGAAGCTCGAAGGCGAGCGTTCCATTCCCGAGACACCAGGTTCGAGGACAAGGTCCACCTAACCATGAGCACCGAAATCTCAAAGATGCGGAATATCGGCATCTCGGCTCACATCGATTCGGGAAAAACGACGCTGACAGAGCGCATCCTCTTCTACACGAAACGAATCCACGCGATCCACGAGGTTCGCGGCAAGGACGGCGTCGGCGCCACCATGGATTCGATGGAGTTGGAGAAGGAACGCGGCATCACGATTCAGTCCGCGGCCACGTATGTGTCATGGCGGGACAAGCACATCAACATCATCGATACTCCGGGCCATGTGGACTTCACCATCGAAGTCGAACGTGCGCTTCGTGTGTTGGACGGTGCGATTCTCGTGCTCTGCGGCGTCGCCGGCGTTCAGAGCCAGTCCATCACCGTTGACCGCCAGATGCGTCGTTACGACGTCCCGCGTCTCGCCTTCATCAACAAGTGCGACCGAGTGGGTGCGAACCCGGCAAGGGTCTGTGACCAACTGAGGGAGAAGCTTCGTCTCAACTCCGTCATGATTCAGATCCCCATAGGCCTCGAGGCCGAGCTCGAGGGGATCGTCGACCTCGTGCGCATGAAGGCCATCTATTTCGATGGCGAGGGAGGTGAGGTCATCCGCGAGGAAGACATCCCCGAAGAACTCATGCTCGAAGCGACGACCCGCCGAGAAGTGATGCTGGACGCGGTCAGCGAGTTCGACGACGAGTTGCTCGAGGCGATCCTCGAGGACAAGGTCGAAGAGGAGATGATCCATCGCGCCATCCGCGCCGGCGTTCTCTCCCTCAAGCTGTGCCCGGTGCTCTGCGGCTCCGCCTACAAAAACAAGGGGGTGCAACCTCTCCTCGACGCCGTCGATTTGTATCTGCCCGCTCCCGACGACGTCGTCAATTACGCGCTCGACCCCAACAACCCCGACGAGAAGATTCCCGTCAGCAATGACTCGGACGACGAGCTGCTCAGCTATGCCTTCAAGCTCGAGGACGGCACGTATGGCCAACTCACCTACGTCCGCATCTACCAAGGACGGCTTCGCAAGGCGGACACGATCTACAACGCGCGCACCGGTCGCAAATTCAAGCTGGGCCGCATCGCGCGCATGCACTCCGACAAGATGGAGGACATCGATGAGGCCGGGGCCGGCGACATCGTCGCGATTTTCGGCATCGACTGCGCCTCCGGCGACACGTTCCGGTCCGACAAGTGCTCTTTGACGATGAGTTCGATGCATGTCCCGGATTCCGTGATCGATCTCGCCATCAAGCCCAAGGATCGCAAGATGGCCGGGAACATGTCGAAAGCCCTGCAACGGTTCACGAAGGAAGACCCCACCTTCCGGGTGAAGGTCGACCCGAAGAGTGGCGAGACCATCATCTCGGGCATGGGCGAACTCCACCTGGAGGTCTACGTGGAGCGCATGCGACGGGAATACGGCTGCGAGGTCGAGGTGGGCGCTCCCCAGGTGGCCTACAGGGAACGGATCACCCGCGAGGTCAAGTACGACTACACCCACAAGAAGCAGACCGGTGGCTCCGGCCAATACGGTCGCATCATCGGCACCATGTCCCCCAACGACGAGGGAGAATGGGAGTATGTCGTCAAGGTCACGGGTGGCAACGTGCCGAAGGAATTCATCCCCTCCGTGGAGAAGGGCTTCGTCTCCTGTCTCGACGAGGGTTTGCTGATCGGCGCGCCCCTCGACGGACTCACGGTGAATCTCCTGGACGGCAACTCCCACTCCGTCGACTCCTCGGACAATGCCTTCCAGGCCGCCGCACGAGGCTGCTTCCGCGAGTTCTACATGAAGGGTAAACCGCAGGTGCTTGAGCCCATCATGAACGTCGTCGTCGAGTCGCCCACGGAATTCCAGGGAGACGTCGTGGGTACGATCCTCCAGCGCCGGGGAATCCTCGTCGGCACGGCGGAGGACGAAGGGTTCGTCCGCGTCGAAGCCGAAGTTCCTCTTTCCGAGATGTTCGGATACGCCACGGACCTGAGAAGCGTCACGCAGGGTAAGGCCGAATTCTCCATGGAATTCCAAAAGTACGCCCCCGTACCGAGGGACGTCGAGGAAGGCCTGATCGAAGAGTACCGCAAGCAACGAGAAGAGAAGAAGAGCTAGGAGCCGTCCAGATGAGCAGCAAGGAGATGAACCGTCCGTTGCGGGTTTTCGACAAGATCCTGGACGGCGGCCTGGGGCGAGGCAACATCGGGGTCCTCGTCAGTCGACATGGCACGGGCAAGCTCGCCGTCATGACCACGATCGCCATCGACCACGCCATGAACGGCGTCGAGACGCTTCACGCGGTCTACGGCAAGAGCATCGACGAGGTCCGCGCCTACGACGACGAGGTCCTGGAATGCATGATCGAGCCCTTCGATCTGCGCGAGAGAGCGGAGATCATGGCCCGTGTCGAACGACACAAGCAGATCTACGTCTGGCGTAGCGGGGAGTTTTCCGTGGAACGCCTCCGAACGACCATGGAATTTCTGAAGGAGCATGCCCAATTCACTCCGGGGCTCGTGGAACTCCAAGGCTGGCCCGACCTCAACGCCGTCGCGACGGAGGATATCCAGGCTCTCAAGAATCTCGCCATCGAGTTCGACACGGAGATTTGGATCTCGGGTCACACGCACCGCGCGGACTGCGCGGAGAATGAAATCCCGCCCTCCGTCGAGCGACTGGGCGACCTCATCTCCGTCGTCGTCGCCCTGGCCCCTGACGGCGAAAAAGTCGATCTCAGTTTCTTGAAGACGCACTCGGGTCTGCCGCACGACAGCATCCATCTCCAATTCAATCCGAGGACGATGATGATTCGCTGGCGCTGAACCCGCCATGGCGACTTGGCGGG
>CAZLGG010000024.1:22165-44964 GCA_964559135.1 uncultured Planctomycetia bacterium | reverse complement strand
TTCTTCTTGGCGACCTTCTTCTTGGCGACCTTCTTCTTGGCGACCTTCTTCTTGGTCGCCTTCTTCTTGGCGGCCTTCTTCTTGGTCGTCTTCTTCTTGGCGGCCTTCTTCTTCGCGGTCCGTTTCTTGGCGACCTTCTTCTTGGTCACCTTCTTTTTGGCGGCCTTCTTGCGGGTCGCCTTTTTGGTCACTTTCTTAGCCAATTCCCAACTCCTATATCAGTGAGTCAAGCCACGTGGTCCCGTAAACCACAACCAAGAGGATCGGGTATCCGAAAACACCCTCACCTCGCAAACTCGAACATAAGGTACGTCACAAGTACCTTCAACAAGAAAAGATCGACCACATCGAGAAAAAAACTTCGGGGATTCCGTCTTCCCCCTCGCCGGTGATCGTCGGGAAGCGCGACACGCGCTCGATTCCGAGCACCGGCTCGGTTCATCTGCCTTCGTCGTCGAGCCAATCACGCCGAGGATTCAGAAGACGAAAGAGCGCCACGAGGAACCGATTGGCCTCGCCTCCCTCCGACTTCGAATCCTCCCACTCAGCCTCCTCCGCGGCGAGGGGATTCTCTTGCTCGGCATTCACCTGAGTCTCCTCTCGAACCATGACCTTCCAATGCCCCACGTCCCCACCCAAGGTGACGATGAGGCGGGTGCGGTACCCGCCTTCGGCGAAGGGAGCGAGGTGCGTGTTCCAGCGGGTCGTGATCTTGCGGCCGGTCTCATCGACCTCGTCCAACTCGTACCGCTTGGCCAACGCCTTCTGGATTTGATTCCACATGAGATCGAAGCTGTGATACACCTCGACGTTCCGCTCTTCCTCGAAGGGATCGTTGGAGTGCGACGAGCATGCCGCCAGAATCGACATCGCGAGGCAGGCAACAAAAATACGCATGGATGGCTCCTTGCAAGGCGTTATGCAGCCGTTACTTGCGGACATTCTACCTGATCCGCGCAGGCGTTGCCCGACCTTCTCTCAATCGTGGTAGAGGGACTGTCTCCGACGAAAGAAAACCTGCAGAGGAATCTCCTCGAAGGCGAACGCCTCCCGCAACCTGTTCTCGATATACCTCTGGTAATTCGCGGGGAACAGGCTCGGATCGTTGACGAAGATGATGAAGGTAGGAGGCGTGCGGTCGACCTGCGTTCCGTAAAAAACCTTCGCCTTGTAGCCGTCCCGGCCCCCAGGTTTGCGCCGCTCGAAGGCCTGTTCCAGGACCCGATTCAGCTCACCCGTTCCGATTCTCGTCTGGGCTTGGCGGTGCAGGTCGAAGGCGACATCGATGGCACCCTCCAGGTTCATCTTCTCGAGCGCGGAAATGAAGACGACCGGAGCGTAGTGGAGACCCGGTAGCCGGGAGGTGAGGTAGTCCAGATACTCCTCGGTGGACATCCCTTCCCTGGCCAGATCCCACTTGTTGATGACCAGCACCGAAGGCCGCCCGGCGTCGACCAACTGGCGAGCGATTTTCTTGTCCACTTGGGAGATTTCCAAGGTGGCATCGAAAAGAAAAAGAACCACGTCCGCCCGTCGAATGGCCGCTTCCGTCCGAGCCTGGCTGTAGAAATCGATGGAATTCTTGACCTTCTGCTTCTTCATGATGCCGGCGGTATCGATGGCGCGGAACTGTCGACCGTGGAAATCGATGTCCGCATCGACGGCATCGCGGGTGGTGCCGGCGAGGTCGCTCACGATGACGCGGTCGTCGCCCGCCAGCTGGTTGAGAAGGGTCGATTTCCCCACGTTTCTCTTGCCCACGAAGGCCAGCTTCAGCAGCCCGCAATCCTCTTCTTCCGGCTCCACCTCCGATGCACGGAACCGGTCGGGGAGGATCTCGATGGCCATCTCCAGCACGGCTTCCACGCCGAAACCCTCCTGGGCCGAGAGTGAAATCGGCTCGCCCATTCCCAGGGCATGGAATTCATGTACGGCTGCCTCTCGACTGGGGTGATCGATCTTATTCACCGCCAGGACGACTGGTTTTCCCAATGGACGCAGGCGGTCCGCAACCTGGCGATCCAACGCCGTGGGACCGTCTTTCCCGTCCACGATGAAGATGACGGCGTCGGCCAGGTGGAGCGCCATGTCGATCTGCCCCTCGATGTCCTCGTTCAGCATGGATTCGTCGACGATGCCGATGCCGCCCGTGTCGACGAGTTCGAAGACGCGACCGAACCGTTCGATCGGAACGCTGACCCGGTCACGTGTCACGCCGGGCGTGGGTTCGACGATGGCAATACGCCGCCCGATCACAGCGTTGAAGTACGAGGACTTGCCGACGTTGGGTCGTCCGACGATGGCGATGCACGCAGGATTCATAGCTGACCTGTCATCTTGTGGGTCTGGGGGATCACTCGCACATGAGGGAGACGAGATGCCGCCAAGGCGTGCATCTCCAGAAGTCGCAAGGGAGTGGGGGGAATCCCTACGCCCCGATGGGGAGTCACGGGCTGAAGGATGACGGGCGTTTGGGACGCGACATCCGCAACGACATCCAAGGCCGCCCCCAACTCGTCGTCCGACATTCCTTCGCCGACAACGATCTTCACGAAGACATCTCGGTCCGCGAGAAGAGCGAGAAAGGCCCGGTTGTCTTCGAACCGGGCAGGGAATCCCGTGGTCGCGGGTGTCTTGATGTCCATCGCGACCTGGTCCACGACGGGCAGCACTTTCGCCATGGCCTCGGACAAGTGACCGTTCGTTTCCAGGTAGATGGGGAGTCCCAATTCGCGGAGACGCGGAGCCAGCGCAAGGATCGCGTCCGAGTGCAACAGGGGCTCTCCGCCGGTCAACGATACGGACGCATGGCGGGGCCCCGAGTCGAGAAGACGCTGGGCGGCAAAGAAAACGTCATCCCACGGAACCGGATTTCGCCAGGACTCGAAAACGCGCTGCCCCGCTTCCACCTCGATCCTTGCTCGGGGCAGGTCCACATGACACAGCGGCGTGTCGCAATAGGCGCACTTGATGTCGCAGTGGCCGAATCGGATGAAGAGTTGACGCAAACCGACCACCAGCCCCTCGCCCTGCAGAGCCGAGAAGACTTCGATGAGGTCGGAGGACCTTGCGTCCGATGCCTGAGGCATGTCGTCCCATCCATGACGAAGCCTCGCGGCCAGAGGGACGCGAGGCTGGTGCGATTGGCGAAAGAATCGGCCCGGCGCATCGCGGCGAACCTGACGGAGCGCCGCTGTCCGAAACCGGAGCCGATCAGGAGGCTTCGGCCTCCTCGGTCTCCTCCTTCTTCTTCTTCTTCTTCTTCACCTTGGCGACAATCGTTCGCACCTTGGGAAGTCCGTAGACGGAGGTGTCTCCCTCCACGAAACGGCCCTCCTCGATCAAGCGGGCGATGCGCTCGTCTCGGGTCAACACATTGCGGGCCCGACTCAACTTGCCGCCCGCCGATAGACTCTTATGCAGGGACATGGTTCCTACTCTCCAGGAGCTCAGCGCCAATTCCGACGTGCTTGAAGCGACAACGGGTCGCGTCAGTGGGCCGGAGACCCAGTAAATAACGCAGGAAAGGCGCACTCAAAAGGCCATGACCCTCGGAATGAGAGGCTCCAGAGCTCGCGGGCCAGGTCCTCCAGGTCTCCAGCACTGGCTCCGCGCCCCACCCAGAGGACCAGTTTGCCGCTCCCCGGATGCTCGGCGTCCTGGTACTGCCAGACGTCAACGAGGTTATAACCCTTTTCCTGAAGAAGGTTTCTGTAGGCGCGAAACTCGGCCTTCCGATCCTGAAACGTCTCGGGGATGTAGGTTTTCTCCACGGCCTTCACGGCGTAGTGACGCCCCATGGCGCTCCGCGCAGGCGCTCCGCTGTTCCGGGTCATGCGCAACTGCGGGGACCGACTTTTCTCGACGCGACGGGCTCCCTGTCCGAGGCCGATCCAGTAGGCCACGCCGAGAAAAATGAGGGTCACGACGGCGAGAGCCGCCACGAATCCCAAAGAGACACGGACTTCGCGTTCGGTCCAGCTGCTTGGAGGAGGCGGAAGGGCTGCGCGGGTCTTGGACTTGGAGGAACGAGACGGCGGACTCTTCGTGTCCACGACGTCGAACACATCGAACAGGATCTTCTTTTTCCGTCGAACCATGACCACAACTCCGTCGCCGGCCCCCGGATGCGCGACGCCCCCAATTTGCCTGGGAGGGAGGACATCTCGGCCGTCACGACGAACTCAGCTTCGGCCGAGCGCGTGACGGATCGCCCTCAGCATGCTGGAGGAGTCGGCGACGCCGCGACCCGCGAGATCGAAGGCCGTGCCATGGTCCGGAGAACAACGGCTGATGGGCAATCCCACGGTGACGTTGACGGCGTCTCCAAACGAGAGGGCCTTGAGAGGAATCAAACCCTGATCGTGGTACATGGCCACGACGCCGTCGAACCGTCGCAGTTGTTCCGGACGGAAGAAGGAGTCGGCCGCAAAGGGTCCGAAGAGGCCGCGTTCCCTCCCTCCCGCTTGCTCGATGGCCGGAGCGATCAGATCCAACTCTTCTCTTCCCAATTCGCCGCCCTCTCCCGCATGAGGGTTCAGGCCCAACACGGCGAGCCGGGGAGGGCGGGGAGGGCGGGGCTCAAGATCCGCGACCAAATAATCCAACGCCCGGACAATGGAGAGGCGCAGTCTCTCCGGTGTGAGGGCGGCGCTCACCTGTGCGAGAGGGATGTGGTCGGTCACGAGGAAGACCCTCAACGCGTCCGAGGCGAGCATCATCATGGGGTCCCGGTCGAAGAACCTTCCCAGCCAATCCGTGTGACCTCGAAACCCGGGTTGAGTGCGCGCGACGGCCTCCTTCGACAGCGGAGCCGTCACGAGGGCACGCCCGCGGCCTCGGTGCACGACGTCGAACGCCTGCGTGAACGCGGCGAACGCCGCCGCTCCCGCATTCGCCGACGGAGGAGGCGTGCCGTCGCGGACCCAGGGGACGTCATGAAATGCGAGGCTCCCTTCACGTTCGAGAAGGGGGCCTCCCCCCCGCTCGAGAAAGACATCCGCATCGCCAAAGAGAGCGACCGAAAGGCCCGGGCGCTCCTCGAGAATGACCTCGAGGGCCTGGCGGGTGATCTCCGGACCGATTCCTTGAGGATCTCCCAGGCTGATCACCAGATCGTGGGGACGCTCGGACCCCGGTTCCACGTCATGCGCGGGCACGCTCATCGGGCGACCATCCTCTTCAACAAGAGTTCCACGCCGAAGACAGCCAACACCATCGGGATCCAGGCGAAGACCACCGAGCGCCGATGACGCCTCGAACCGGAGCGCGGGAGGAGACCTCTTGCTGTCGCCGCCGAAGCGTCGACGACGCGAGCTCCCCAGTGCTCCGCCAGAGCGCGGGGCGCATCCGATGAGACGGGTTCCAACTCCCGAGAGGGGGGCATCCAGAAAACGAGAGAGCGGTGCTGCCCATCACCGCCTGCCTGCACGTCCAAGGTGAGGAACGTCTCGTGAACCGGGCGAGACAGCCGAAGAAGCCGCATTCCGTCGCGGCGCTCCAATTCACGGTATTCGAGTTCCTCTCCCTGTTCGTCGAGGAGGGCCGCGACCCTCCAATCGTCCAAGAGAGGTTCGACCGACACGACGACGAGATCGTCCCCGCCGATGGCTCTCGTCTCGAACGGGGCGGAAGGCCTCCTTTCCTCCAGAAACGCCGCGATCTGGGCCACCAAGCGAGCGTAGCCGCCAAAGACCGGCCAGGCTTGGGCCCAGGAACCCTCGACGGGCGCGGTGCTCGCCGCCACCCATCCGCCGGCCGTGCGCCAATGAGCGAGCAAGGGGGCTTCGTCGCCCGCAACCAGGGACACCCACGCCGCGTCCTTCGCGCGCGTCGGGTGGAGCCCTGAAAGAGCGGGAATCTTCGCCACATCGAGGCCGACAAGGTAGGAGGCGGGGCGTTTCAGCTTCACCGGGAACCACCTGGCCTTCGCCGGCTTGGTCGCCGCGGAGACATCCCTGGCGGAGACGTCCGGGGATTTCGTGTTCCGGCTGCGCACCATGTCGTCCTTGTTCTTGGGCCGGGCGTCCTCCGGTCGGCGCGCCCCATGTTCGCTGACGATCCGATTGGCGAGATCGACCATGACAGCCGGGATGTGGGAGGACGCATGTGCCGGAATCGGGCCCGTTCCCCGGCCGTACTTCGCGATCTGGGTCAGCGTTCCCCGATCGAAACTCGACCCGACGCCGATCGTGTTCACAGAGATCCCCGAAGTCACGAGCGACTCGCAAACCTTGCGGATGTCGAACGCCGGCGTCTGGCCGTCGCTCAGGAGAACCACGGTCTTGACCGCGGCCTCCTCCCTATCGAGGACCCGCTTGGCGAATTTGAGCGCCCGTTCGATGTTGGTCCCGCCCTGAGCACGGATGCGCTGAATGGAGCGAACGATGCGATCCCTCTGCCCCACCGGTTGGACGGGGACGACTTCCGTGGGCTCCGTGTTGTACGAGATGACGCCGATCCGATCCTCGGGATGCAACCGGGCCAAGGTCGCGATCGCCCCGCGCTTGGCGAAGTGGAGCCGGCTCCCCTCCTTCATGCTCGACGACTTGTCGATCACGAAGAGCAGAATCAGTGTCGGGGCCTCGCGCTCCTCTTCGTGAGACTTCTTCGGGTCGGGCCGAGAGAGGCCTTTCTTTGGATCGGTTTTCGGTTTGCGAGGGGTCTTGGGAGGGGTCTCCGGAGGCGGAGGCAGACCCGCGACCGGAAGCAATCGCCCGAGAGGCCTCCGCGACCAGGCGAGGAAATCACCCCTGCGACTTCGCGGTATGAGCCAGAAACCCCGGCCGACGCGAACGAGTTCCACGAGTTCCTTCTCCGCGGAGGGCGTGAGATCTTCCGGCGCCAGCCTGTCCAGGATGACGGCGGAGATCCTCTCCGGGTTCTTCAAGGTGCCTTCCAACGTCTCGGGCGACACCAGGTCGACGGCCATCTGTTGAGCGCGAAGAGCCCGAAGGGGCGCCGCATTCTCTTCCCCACCGTGAGCCACGTAGATCAGCCTGCGTTTCGGAATCACCCGAATGGCGCACGCCACGACGTAGGGGTCGACGGAAGTCCGCACGACGACGCGATGCCATCCGGGCGTCAACCCGTCCGGCGGCAACTCGAATCGGGACGCATGCGGCGATGTCCCCTTCTTGATCGGCTCCGGGGGTTCCATGTCGTTTCCATCCCAGGTCCACGAGAGCGGCGGCGGCTCCTCTCCCGAAAACGTCAAACGCACGACGACCGGTTCGCCTTCCAAAAAGGGCACGGTCCCCTCGACGACGAGGTCACGCAGAGCGGAGTCCGACCCCGCGGACCGACTCGGAATGATGAAGGAGGGCACCGAGGGACGCGGGAGCCCCTCGGGGAGGGCCCCGTCGGTCACGATCCACCGCGTCGTGTCCTCATTCACGTCCCTCCCGGCATCCAAACTCACCGCGAGACCGCGAGGATCGGAGTTCAAGCGGCCGGGGAGTTCGGGAGAATCCCTCTCGTCGAGGGACGCGAGGGCCTCCGTCCAGTCCTCGGAGGGCCCCGCGCCCGCGGCGAGAAGGCGGCCGCCCTCGGCAAACGCTCCCAAGACCCAGGCGGTCGGTGGACGGGACGAAGCCGCCTCACTCATCCGGGAGCGCAACAGAGCGACCGCGCGCTCGGCGGCATCCGGGCCTTCGCTGGCTGAGAGATCCACCATGACTTCCAGACGCCCCGGCCGGATCTCTTCCTCCCACACCCATGGCCCCGCGGCCAACACGAGGAGTGCGACCCCGATGAACGCTCGCGAAATCGCAACCACGAACCAGAGGAAACGGCGGCGACGCCGGACGGCCGTACAGAGAACCACGCCGATGAACAGCAACGCGGGGACGAGGAAGAGCAGCAGAACGGGCCTCGCGAGTCCGTCCCAGGGAAGATGAGCCGTCATCGGGTCGTCGAGCGCGGGAGGACGAGCACCGGGTCGCCCCAAACGGCCCATCCATTGAAATGGAAGTTCTCGGAGAAGTCCGCCAGGAGCGTCAGTTTCTTGACGTCGCCCAGCGACGAGACGGAGATCCACCGTGCGGGCTCCCCCGCTTTCATGACCGTCACCGGCGAAACCGCGCGACCGTCGCCAAGAACCGAAAAGGCCACGCTCCCCGGGACGTCCTTTCCGGCGGTATGGCCGTCCAGACCCACCGCGGCCACGAAGGACTCGAATCGGCCGTCCAAACGATAGGTCACGGCGCAGCGGCTATGGACGCAAAGAGCCTTCAAGAAGTACTCATCGCTGATGGTCGGCGGACCACCCCGTAGCCCTTCGTCTCGGTGGAGCCCGAATTTCAAGTCGCCTTGGATGTAGGGGGTCTCCTCGACCCTTGCCGGTTCCAAGTCCGAGAGAAACACGAAGTCGCCCCCGCGAAAACCCACTTCCACGAGAGCGCTCTCCTGGATCTCCACGTCGAGTCCGAGCGGACTCTGAAGGCGGAACGGGCCGGACTCGCTGCGGAAGAAACGTCCCGTCAATCGCGAGCCGTCCTTCAGCAGAACCTGGGCGTGGAGGCCCTCGGGACGCGCGACGACGTCATCGTCGGCAAGGCGGATTGCAACGACCCGGTCCTCGTTGAAGCGAAACGTGCTTTCCTCCGAACCCCATTCGAAGACCGCGGCGGACTTCTTGAAACGAATGAGATCTCCCGCCAACGTGTCGATCGACTTGCCGGACCTCATGAAGATCACGTCCCGATCCTTCGGAGCGTCCTCGCCGAGATGCTCTCCCCGACGCGTGGAATTCGCGAGCACCATGACCTGGTGCACCGCATCGAGAGGGATCTCCAGGCGCCCGAGCAAGGAGTGCTTCAACACCACGCTGTCGAAGTCCGAGGACTGGATCTCGCCAAAGACGCGATCCCCTCCCCACAGATCGAAGCGGAGGAGCCGGCTGCCCACCCCGGGCTCGGAAGCCTTGGGTTCGCTCCAACGGATCCAGAGCACGCGACGCGCCGAGAGACGGCGCGTCTTCCCGTCCGCACCGGCGAGGACAAGGTCTCCCTGCTCGCTCGACGCGGTCAGTCGTCCCTCGAAAAGACCTCCGTCCACGGTCCGCACCTTCACCTGCCCGACGAGGCAGCCGTGGAGGAGCATCCAGAATCCGAAAGCCGCCAGTATTCCGATCTTGTCCGACGCCATCCGCCTCTCCTTGCTTGCACGGGCTCCGGGTCCCGTCTCTTCAACGAAGGAGACAGGATGACCCCACCCCGGAATCCTGCCAAACTGTCACGGAGTTTTCGGGAGGAGTCCTCTCGCCCATGACAGCGTGGCAGCCCGGCCGCCCGACTTGAAAACCGGTGACCAGGCCGACGCTCACAACATATTCCCCGCCATCAGTTTGCGAAAGCCATTGGGAAGATGCGCCTCTGGCGTGCTATTTGTTGCGCCCCCAAGGCATTCGGTTCCGGGGGACCGTGTGTCCCGGGGGCGTTCCTGCCACCCGGGCCGGCACCGAGAAGACCAGAATTCAAGAAATCCGCAGACTTAAGGGAATCAGACATGGCCAAACAGCTCGTTTTCGACGACGAAGCCCAGGAAGCGCTGAAGACCGGCGTCGAGAAGCTGGCCCGAGCGGTGAAGAGCACCCTCGGACCACGTGGACGGACCGTCGTCATCGACCGCGGGTTCGGGAGTCCGACCATCACGAAGGACGGCTACAGCGTCGCCGATGAAATCGACCTCTCCTGCCCTTATGAGAATCTGGGCGCCCAACTCCTGAAGGAAGCCGCCGACAAGACCAATGACGTGGCCGGCGACGGCACGACCACGTCGACGGTCCTCGCGGAGGCCATCTACCGGGAAGGTTTGAAGGCCATCACGGCGGGCGCCAATCCCTCGGCCGTCCTCCGCGGACTTTCCGCGGCCGCGGGCGCCGTGGGGGGGCAGCTCGCCAAGAAGTC
The DNA here is from genome assembly GCA_964559135.1 of uncultured Planctomycetia bacterium. Classification (GTDB taxonomy): domain Bacteria; phylum Planctomycetota; family DRQF01; genus DRQF01. The sequence goes on along the minus strand of CAZLGG010000024.1, from coordinate 35,056 downwards.
GAAGAAAATCGGCATCGACGACAAGGGCAAACTCACCGAAGTCGCCACGATCGCCTCCAACGGTGACAAGAGCATCGGCGAACCCCTTGTCAAGGCCCGCATGAAGGTGGGCGCCGACGGCGTCGTCACCATCGAGGAAGGGCGCGGCACCGAGACGGAAGTCACCGTCGTCGAGGGCATGCAGTTCGATCGCGGCTACCTTTCGCCCCACTTCGTCACGGACAAGACCACCTTGGAGTGCGATCTGCGCAATGCCTACGTCCTCATCCACGAGGACAAACTGAGCTCCATCACGACGCTGGTACCGCTTTTGGAGAAAGTCGCGAAGGCCGGACGTCCCCTGCTCATCATCGCCGAGGACGTGGAAGGCGAAGCGCTCGCGACCCTGGTCGTCAACAAGATGCGTGGCACGTTCGACGTCTGTGCGGTCAAGGCACCGGGCTACGGTGATCGCAGGAAGGCCATGCTTCAGGATATAGCTGTCCTCACCGGCGCGACCCGTCCCGTCTTCAAGGATCTCGCCGTCGACCTGAGCACGCTCGAACTGAACGAACTCGGCCAGGCCCGGCGCATCACCGTGACCTCCGACAACACGACGATCGTGCAAGGCAAGGGCTCGGAAAAGGCCGTCCAAGACCGGGTGAAGCAGATTCGCGTGGAAATCGAGCGCACGGATTCCAGCTACGACCGTGAAAAGCTCGAGGAGCGTCTGGCGAAGCTGAGCGGCGGCGTGGCGGTGATCAGCATCGGTGCCGGCTCCGAGACGGAGATGAAGGAGAAAAAGGCCCGCGCCAAGGATGCCAAGGCCGCCCTGGAGGCCGCCCTCGAGGAGGGCGTTCTCCCCGGTGGCGGCGTCGGCCTCGCCAAGTCGGGCAAGGTTCTCGACAAGCTCGAGGTGGACGGTGACGAGACGTTCGGGGTTCAGGCCGTTCGCAAGGCCCTCCAGGCGCCCCTCCGTCAGATCGCCGTGAACGCCGGAGCCGAAGGCTCCGTCATCGTCAAGAAGGTCATGGAAGGCAAGGAGACGTTCGGTTGGAACGCGCTCACGGGCGAGTTCGTCGACCTTCTGGATGACGGCATCGTCGACCCGGCCAAGGTCGTCCGCTCCGCCCTCGCGAACGCGGTCAGCGTGGCCACGATGTTGCTCTCCACGAATGCCCTCATCACCGACGTCCCCAAGAAGGACGAGGACGCCGGAGCCGAGGCCGCGATGGGCGGCATGGGCGGCATGGGCGGCATGGGCGGCATGGGTGGCATGGGCGGCATGGGCGGCATGGGCTTCTGAGCCGGCAACCGGCCCCACGAACACCAAGCGAACGAAAGGAGATAGGAATGAAGATTCAACCGTTGGACGACCGCGTCGTGGTCGCACCCGAAGAGGCCGAAACCGTCTCGGCCGGAGGCATCGTTCTTCCCGATTCGGCGAAGGAGAAACCACAACAGGGCAAGGTCGTCGTGGCCGGCCCCGGCACCCTCGACGACGACGGAAACCGCTGCTCCTTGTCGGTGAAGAAGGGAGACAAGGTGGTCTTTGGCAAGTACAGCGGATCGGACATCGAAATCGACGGCAAGAAATACAAGATCATGCGCGAGAGAGACATCCTCGCGAAGGTCGTGAGCTGAAAGGCACCAAATCCATGGCAAAGCAAATGCTGTTCAACGACGAGGCGCAAAGAAAAGTCCTCGATGGCGTGCGCAAGCTGGCGCGCACGGTCAAGGTCACCTTGGGACCTCGCGGCAAGAACGTCATCTACACGAAGGCCTTCGGTGGTCCCTCCGTCACCAAGGACGGAGTCACCGTGGCCAAGGAAGTCGAGATCGAAGACCCCTTCGAGAACATGGGCGCCAAGCTGGTCAATGAGGTCGCCTCCAAGACCAGCGACACCGCGGGTGACGGGACGACGACGGCCACGGTTCTCGCGGAGGCCATCTTTTCGGAAGGCCTTCGCATGGTGACCGCGGGCGCCAATCCGGTCAGTCTGAAACGCGGAATCGATCGTGCCGTCCAGGCCGCCGCCGAGGAGATTCTCGAGCGGGCCCGCCCCGTCAAGGGACGAAGCGACGTCGCCAAGGTCGGGACGATCTCCGCGAATGGCGAATCCGAGATCGGTGACATCCTCGCCGAGGCCATCGACAAGGTGGGGCGCGACGGCGTGATCACCGTCGAGGAAGCTCAAGGAACCGAAACGACCCTTGACCTGGTCGACGGCATGCAGTTCGACAAGGGCTTCATCTCGCCCTATTTCATCAACCATCCCGATTCGATGAACTGCATCCTCGAGAACGCGGCCATTCTCGTCTACGAGAAGAAGATCTCCAACATGAGACAGCTTCTCCGCATCCTCGAGGGGGTCGCCCAGAAGGGACAGCCCCTGCTCATCATCGCGGAAGACGTGGAGGCCGAGGCTCTTTCGACGCTGGTGATCAACCGGCTCCGGGGATCTCTACAGGTCTGCGCCGTGAAGGCACCCGGGTTTGGTGACCGACGCAAGGCCATGCTCGAGGACATCGCCGTGTTGACCGGCGCTCAGTCCATCACCGAGGAGCTGGGACAAAACCTCGAAGATCTCGGCACCGAGATCCTCGGGGAGGCGAAACGCGTCGAGGTCGACAAGGACAACACTCTCATCGTCGAGGGCAAGGGGACCAAAAAGGCGATCCGGGAGCGAATCGAACAGATCAGACTCCAGATCGAGGAGACGAAGTCCGAGTACGACCGAGAGAAGCTGACCGAGCGCCTCGGCCGTCTCTCCGGCGGCATCGCCGTGGTCCGCGTGGGCGCCGCCACCGAGCACGAGATGAATGAGAAGAAGGCCCGTGTCGAGGATGCGCTGCACGCAACCCGTGCCGCGGTCGAGGAGGGAACCGTCGCGGGCGGTGGCTCCACCCTGCTTGCGGCCATTCCGGCCGTGGAGGAGATCCTCGGAAAACTCAGAGGCGACGAGAAGACCGGCGCCCGCATCGTGATGGAGGCTCTCAAGATGCCTGCTTGCCAGATCGCGGAAAACGCGGGCTTTGACGGACAGGTGTGTGTGCAAGAGACCCTCGAGTCGGACAAGGACGATTGGGGTTTCGACGCGGCTCGAGGCGAGCACACCAACCTGGTCAAGGCCGGAATCATCGACCCCGCCAAGGTCACCCGTTCCGCTCTTCAGAACGCCGCCAGCGTGGCGGGGCTGATGCTCACCACGAGTGCGGCCATCACCAGTCTGAAGGACGACGGGGAAGCGGTGTCCGGCGCCGTGTCTTGAGGGAGACGGTTCGTGGAGGATGCGGGAGGTTTCTTCCCGCGTCCTCCGTGGAGGGCTGACCATGACCGCGGGAAGGAAGGGTACATTGAGCAAGCGTGACTACTACGAGGTCCTCGGAGTCTCTCGGGAAGCGACGCCCGACGAGATCAAGAAGGCCTACCGCAAGCTGGCCTTCAAGTATCATCCCGACCGCAATCAGGATTCGCCGGAAGCCGGAGAGAAGTTCAAGGAGGCCGCCGAAGCCTACGAGGTCCTCTCCGACACCGAGCGGCGCGCCCAGTACGACCGGTTCGGTCACGCGGGCGCCCAGCAGGCTGGGTTCGGACAAGGAGGGTTTCAGGGAGGCTTCTCGGACCCGAGAGACCTCTTCTCGAATCTCTTTGGCGACATGTTCGGGGACATTTTCGGCGGCGGAGGCGGACGAGGCCGGGCCACCCAGCGCGGTCCCGCCAAGGGGAATTCCCTGCGGATTCACTTGCAGCTGACGCTCGAGGAGGCGGGCAAGGGTGTCCAAAGAACCCTGGAGATTCGTCGACACGAACTCTGCTCGTCCTGCCACGGATCGCGCAGTGCATCGGGCCAAGGTCCGGAAACCTGCTCCACCTGCGGCGGCATGGGCGAAGTGGCCCGTTCTCAGGGCTTCTTCAGCATCCGCACGCCTTGCCCCCGGTGCCACGGCGAAGGCGTGATCATCAAGGACCCGTGCCAACCATGCGGCGGCACGGGACTTGAATCCAAGAAGGTGGAAATCTCCGTGGACGTCCCCGCGGGCGTGGACACGGGACATCGACTGCGGGTGCCGGGTGAAGGCGACGCGGCCCCAGGAGGAGGTCCGCGAGGTGACCTCTTCTGCGACATCGAAATCCTCCCGCACCCTCACTTCCAGCGCCGTGGTGACGACCTTTTCGCCACTCTGGAGCTGAGCTTCCCCGAGGTGGCGCTGGGAGCGACGCGGGAAGTTCCGGGGCTCGACGGCCGCGTGGAAGTGAAGATTCCCGCGGGCACTCAAAGCGGCCAGGTCCTCAGCCTCAAGGGGCAGGGAATGCCGCGGCTTCGAGGAGGCCGCCGCGGCAATCTCTACATCGAAATCAAGGTCGTGACCCCGAAGAAGTTGACGTCCGAGCAGAAGGAGCTTCTCGAGAAGCTCGCGCAATCCATGGGCATCGCCGACCTCAAAGCGAAGCGCAGTGGTTTCTTCTGGGGGAGGAAGTAATCGTCATGGCATCCAAGCGCAGCAAGAAGAAGCGGCAGGAAAAAGAATCGGCGGAAGGCGTGGTGGAGACACCAGAGCTCTCGCAATCCGATGCGCCGGAAACGGACGCAGCCGAAGCGGCGCCGACCGCGGACGCCGAGGCCCAATCGGAATTGACCACACGCCTTCAACGCGCGGTGGCGGATCTGCAAAACTATCGCAAGCAGACCGAAAAACGAATTCACGAGACGAGACGTTTCACGAAGAGGGATCTTTTTCGGGAACTTCTCCCGATCGTCGACACCTTCAAGGCAGCCCTCGCCGCCGCCGACCAGGGACAGGATCCCGAATCCGTGCTCGTGGGCGTCAAGATGATCCACGACATGCTGGTCAAGTTTCTGAGTGATCACGGCGTCGAGCCGATCGACTGTTCGGGCCAACCTTTCGATCCGCATTTTCACGAAGCCGTCACGAGCGTTCCCAGCGAGGAACATCCGCCGGGCGCCGTGGTCGAGGAGATGCAACCCGGTTGGAAGATGGATGACCTGGTGGTGCGCCACGCCAAGGTGATCGTTGCCTCTCCCCCGAAGGGCGAAGAGGAGGTCGGCGATGACGAAGGGCCGGAGAACGGCGAGACGAAGAATGGGGAGGATTGAGGATGCCCACCTACGACTACGAATGTGAAGCCTGCGGACATGGATTCGAACTCTTCCAGTCGATCAATGAGCCTCTCAAGAAAAAATGCCCCAAGTGCGGGAAGATGAAGCTCAATCGTCTTTTTGGAACGGGAGGAGCCCTTCTCTTCAGGGGTTCGGGATTCTACACGACGGATTACCGATCCGATTCATACAAGTCCGCGAAGAAGAAGGACAAGCCCAAGGAGTCCTCCGGGTCCCCTCCGGCCACGTGAACGCCCAAGGGTTGCTCTCCGTCGGAGAGCTGACTTTTGAAATCGGCTGCGAGACATCTCATGAAATGCCCGACCTGCGGAGCGACGCTGGCTCCCCCCAAAAAGGGAACGCCCCTTCCCACGACGTACCCGTTCTGCTCGGTCCGGTGCAAGATGATCGACCTCGGGCATTGGTTCAACGAGGATTATCGGGTCTCTCGCCCCCTCGAGGAGGAAGAAGAGATCCTCCTCCCTCCGCCCCACGACGACTGACGGTTCCCTGCGAATTTCCGTTCCACTAGGGAAAGTCTTGGCGAATCGAACCACCGGGCTTCAAACTGACCTCGCGTCGTGCGGTGACGCGGCCGTAGGCCGCCGTCAACGTGACCGCATAGCGGCCGGGCGGAAGGTTTTTGAAGATGTAAGCCCCGCCGATGTTCGTCCTGCCGCTCCTGCGGAACCCGAGACGATTCACGGAGGCAACCACGACTTCCACGCCTTCTCGGGGATCTCCTCGGGAATCGCGAACGAGCCCCTTGATCTCTCCCCCCTTCTCGAGCCTGACGTCACCGACGTCCCGCGACTCCCGCCGGCCCACCTGAATCGTCCCTTCGAGAACACTCCGTGCGAACGCCGCGTGAGTGACGGCGAGCTTCCATCCCCCTTCGTCGAGATGCACGAGGCGAAAGCGGCCGGACGCATCTGTGGTCGCCTCCACGCGGCCGAGCGACCAGGGCCCCGCCGAAACCGTCGGCAAGGCCGCGACGGCCTCCCCCCTCCCACCTTCGGCCAGGTGCGTCGCCGTCACTCGGGCGCCCTCGACGGGAGAACCTGAGGCATCGACGATGCGCCCCGTGAGTGTCGACCCTTCGATGAGACGCACTTCGATATCCCGGTAGACGGGAGCCGACGCGCGGACCCGACCGTTCAGGCCGAGAGCGACGCCGAGTTCCACCCGATCGGGGGCATAGCCCGGCGACAGGATTTGAAGCCAAAAATGGCGGGCGACGATGGAGGCGTGATCCAGGGGATACCGAAAGGTTCCGTCCTCGGAGACGACGGAGCGAATGCGCTGCGGGTCGATGGCCGCGGGGTACCGACTCGTGTGGGTGAAGAGTCGGAAGGCCTTGACGGGTTCACCCGTGGCATCATCGAGGACGCGGCCCTCGAGGATGGGGGCGGGGACGAGATAGAGATTCACACCATCGTCCCCCGTCCTCGCGTTGACGGAGGAGGTCCCGTAGACGGGGGGCGTGACCGTGTCGTCCAACAGGAAGCGTCCGCCCGTGAACCCGGTTTTCTCGGCCGCAAGCACCCAGCTTCCCGCCCCCAAGCCGGACAGGACGAAACGACCCTCCACGTCCGCCTCGACGATGTGGTCGCCGAGAAGGGTCTTGCCGGGGGAAGCCACGGGCCGAGCCCGCACGCGCGCCCTCGCGATCGCCCCTCCGGAGGGGGCGAGCACGCGGCCCGCGATGCTCGCACCCGGTTGGAGACGCACTTCGAGAGGCTGCGGCGGGCGGACACGGCGAACGGGGCGAGGAGGGAGCGTCTGCTCGGCATATCCGGGAGCTCCCACGACGATGCGCCGCATTCCCGGCGACACGGCTCGAAGAAGACAGCGACCGTTCTCGTCGGCACGGACCTCACGGTCCACCTGGAAACCGCCGTCGGGAAGCGGCTCCTCCAGAGCTTCGATGCGCGCCCAAGCCGTGGGGAGGGAGCGGCCGTCGCCCGCGTCTTTGACCATGAGAACGAGGTCCACCCCCGTTCCGAGATGCGCGGTGATCTGCAGGGTTCGACCGGGAACCAGGGTCACGGGAGCCGCCCAGCGGGGGAAGTCGGGGTGCTCGACGCGCAGAATGCCTGGACGATCTCCCGAGAGCCCGTCCATCCGAAACGCCCCCTCCCGATTCGACACCTCCTCCGCGATGAGACCGCCTTCGATCAACACGCCGCCGCCACTCGCGGAGAAGTTTTCGAAGAGGCTGACGGAGGCGCCCTCGACGGGACCTTCCTTGGAAAGGACGAGGCCTTGGATGGCACTCCAACGGCTCCCGAAAGGGTCCTTGCCTTCCCTCGGCGGGGGAATCGACGGAATCGCTCGATCGGGTTCAGGCTTTTCGGCTCGGGCATCCGAACGTCCCAGGGGGCCCTCGAGACCGCCTCCTCTTCGTGGCGTATTCGCCCCTAGGTCGACAGTTTCGCCAAATGGAGAGGTCCCCGTCCCTCCAGGGAGTGGGCCGGAATCTCCGGAGAGCTTCCAAAAGGCCGCGACTATGAGGCCGATGACGGCCGCAAGAATCAGGAATCTCGTCATGATCTCCTACCGCGCGGGCCGGTTCCACGGTCCACGCCCTCGGGGTGAATTCGACTCACCAGGTTAACGCGAACGGGGCGGAATCCCTCGGAGGGTGCGGAAAGGCTCGAATCCGCGACCTCCAGCGGCTCATCCCTCCACGCTCAGCGTGACCGTCTCTTCGTCTCCGAGGACGACCTCGAGGAGGATTGCGCCGAGGGGATAACACCTGGGTCTTCGAGGACGCCCAAGAGGGCGGTTTCCCTCCCGTCTTGGACCGGGAGCGCGAGCCTCCGCCGTCGCGCGCCGGAGGCGTTGGATCAACCATCCACGTCCAACGTGGCCTTCTCCCCATCACCGATGACGACCTCTTGCTGATTCTTGCCGAGGAGAAGGTTGCTCAAGTCGAGAACGGGTTGTTCGCCCTTCAATTGAAGGACGCGCACGGTGTAGATGCCTGGACGAATGTTTCGGATGACGTAGTGCCCACTCTCGTCGCTGGTGCCCGTGTAGGCGACACCGCCGAAACCGCCCTTCTCTCGGATCTCGACTTTCGAATTCGGAGCAGGATTGTGGTCTTTGTCGTAGACGATGCCTTCCAAAACCCCACCCTTGACCAAGGCAAGATTGGGAGCGATCACCTCGCCCGTCTCGGGGACGAAAATCGAACGGCCCAACTCGCCCTGGGCAAAGTCGGCGTGATCGGCCGTGATCTCGATATCGCCGGAGGGAACGTGCTTGATGACGTACCGTCCTTCAGAATCCGTCTTCGCCATCCGCACAGACGACGACCGCATGCTCTGAGTGAATATATTGAGAAACGCGGCCGCGGCATCGCCTTGGCCTCCGAGACTGGTGCGGACCTTGACGCGTGCGTTCGGAATCCCGTTCCCCTTGGCATCGACGACCAACCCCTTGATCGTCGCTCCCCGCTTCATGGAGATGACGAGCCCTTCGATGTCCTGCCCGATCTTGGGGCGGATGACTTCGCTCTTCCCGCCCGCGTAATCCGGGGCTTGCGCGAACAGGCGGAATTCTCCGTTGGTGTCCAGGTCGGTGTATTCGAAGGTCCCGTCCTCGCTCTGGAACCGTTGCGTCAGCTGGAAAGATGTCATCATGAGCCTCTCGCCGCGGCCGATCTGGAGGCTGAAACGCTTCACCGGCTCGCCGGTTTCGGCGTCTACGACACGCCCCCGCGCAACGGGGCTCCGCTCCAATTCGACGCGGAGGTTCTCCTCCCCGGTGCGTGCGGTGCGCTGGACTCCCACTCTCCCGTATCCCTTGGCATGAATCCGCAGCTTGTAGGCGCCGGAAGCCAACCCGATGAAATCGAACTTGCCGTCCTGGTCCGACTTGACGGGGGGATAGTTGGCCGTGGAGATTCCGCCGCCGCCGGTTCGAATGGGCATCGCCACGATGATGGCGTCGGCGATGGGAGCCGCACTTTTCTTGTCGACCACGACGCCTCGAATGGCCTCTCCCTTGGCCAACTGGAAGTTGACGGGATCCGCCGGTTGCGAACTTTTGATCTGCACCATGAGATTCGTCTGCGAAGCGTATCCCTCCTTGCGAGCCGTCACGCGCTTGAACCCCACGTTGAGGTTGTGGAATTCATACTCGCCGTTCGCGTCGGTGAAGGCGCGTCGCTCCACGTCCATCGCAGGATCCTGACTACGATGCTGTTGGTCGAAGACGAGGATTTCGCAGTCGGGGATCCGTACGCCCTCCAAGTCGGTCACGACGCCCGTCAACGTCTTTCCGCGGTCGAGAACGATGGTGACGGATTTCGTCTCGCCCTTGGAAAGGGTCACCAGGTTTTCGAAGGAGGAAGGAAAGTCCTCGTGGTCGACGCGGAGGAGATAGCGATCCTCCGGCGAAATATCCCGGATCTGAAACGCACCGGACTTGTCGGTCGCGACGGAAGCCTTCACAGGGCCTTGAAGGCTCATGTGAAGTGAGTCGGAAACGTCCACGCAAAGCGAAACCACCGCTCCCGACACGGCCTTGCCGTCCTGGTCCTTGACCCAACCCTGAATCCGAGCGGCTTCGCTGGGGGCGACGTTTTCGTCGGCAGCGACGGTCGCGGTTTCCCCTGCGTCGGCGCCGTGAAGCGTCTCGGGTCTGCGCTCCGTGACGCGCGTGCTCCTGCGGGCGGCTCCCGTTTCCTCCGCCGTGGGGTCGTCCAGATGTTCGACGTCCGCCGGCACGAATCCCTGGGGAGACTCGTCCTCGGTGCTGAACATGAAAAACAGGATTCCGCCTCCGATGGCGAGGGCCACGAGCAGACTGAGGACCAACGTATCACGACCCATTTTTGTCACCTGTGTAGTTGATGGAAGCCCCAATACACTATCGGGATGCGGAATCGCGATCAAAAACCCGATCTTCACCCGGTTGGGGCTTCGGTCTTGGACGACACCGACAGGGGCGATCTTCCCTTCCGTTTTCGACCGAAATCCCGGACCCTCTGGATCGCGTCCGTCATTCTTCTCGGTGGCTGTTTCTTCCCGATCTCGTCGCCCGGGCAGGATCTCCCCGCTTCTCCACCTCCCAGAGGGCTCGTGAGCCTCCTTTGGATGAAAAACCGCCCGGTGCCGGGGCCGGAGCTGTTTCGGGCCCTCGACGCCCTCGGCGTCTCCGGGACCAACGTGGCGGGCACGGCGCCCGCGGAAGCCCACATTGCGGCGGGTCGCCCTTTCTATCTGGAGCACACGGCGGGCAAAGGCATCCTCTATCTCGCCGAGAAACGTTGGGAGAAGGTTCACCGCGAATTCTTGGAGGATGCGGCCCTCGCCGGACGATCGCGACCCCGATGCCTCGCAAAAGAGAAGGTCCGGGCAGCCATGTCCCGCCGCATCGAAGAAGTCCTCGGTTCGAAGGCCCGACGCCGGGCCTTGGCATTCTCGCTCGATGACGAGGTTTCGCTCAGTCGCCGTCGCACGCCCATCGACTTCTGCTTCTCCTCGGATCACCTCCAGCTCTTTCGAGCTTGGCTGCGCCTTCGCTACGGTTCGCTGAATGCCCTTCGAGACATGTGGGACATCGACGTGGATCGTTTCGAGGACATCGTTCCTCTCTCGACGCAGGCCATTCGACGCCGGGAGCTGACGAAGTCCCCGGACCGGTGGAATCTCGCACCCTGGTCCGACTTCAGGGAGTTCATGGAAGAGAGGTTCGCGCGGAGCCTCGACGATCTGGCACGGGAGGTGCGCCAGCGAGTGCCTTCGAAGCCCGTGGGGTTCAGCGGAGGGGGAACCCCATCACCTTTTTCGGGGATCGATTGGGGGCGTGTCACCCGCGGCTTGGATTTCTTCGAACCTTACGATCGGGGAGGTGTCGGTGAACTCGTCCGCACGCTCGCCTCCCCGCGAGCCATCCTCTTCCACACGCTCATGCCCCACCCGGAAGGCCCCGCGTTCGAACGACACGAGCTCTGGGAGCGATTCATTCGCGGAGACAAAGGTGTCATCCTCTGGAACTCCTCCCTTTGGTTCCAGGACGGAGACGTGCGTCGCCCGACATCTCGCGCCAGGATTCTCGCGCCCACGCTGCGACTCTTGGGAAGCGAGGAAGCAGCCGCTTGGTATGCCGCCCGCCCCATCGAACCGCAGGTCGCGATTCTCGAATCCCAACCCTCCAATCGACTCCACTGGATGCTGGACACCCGTTTCGACGGCCGGGCATGGATCCACTGGAAGGATCAAGAAGCCCTCACGCAAAGCAGCCAGAACCGGACCCGAGAGGCGTGGGTCAAGCTCCTCGATGATCTCCAGATCCCGTTTCGCTTCGTTCGCCCCGAAGACGTCCTCAGGGGTCTGCCGTCCACAATCAGGGTCCTCATTCTCCCCCGCACGATCGCCATGTCGGACACGCTGGCCGAAGCCATTCGGACGTACTGCCTCGAGAACACGGTCCTCGCTGACATGCAGACCGGTCTCTTCGATGAACACTTGAGGTCGCGATCCCGCGGTGCGCTCGACGACATGTTCGGGCTCGAACGCCCACTGAGACGTTGCACGTTGGAAGGGAGCACATGGAAAGGCCCCGCGGACCCCAGATTCCCCGCGCTCTGTCTGGGCGAGCCCGACTTGCAAGCCCGCGACACGGCCACGTCGATGAGGAGTCTTGCGGATCATCCGGCTCTGTTTGTTTGCCCCCAGGCCGAGGGGGGGCGCGCGGTCTATCTCAACCTTTGGGTCGGGCGCTATCTCAAGGAGCGATGCCACGGCCCCCGTCATGCGCTTCGTGACGAACTCCGCGGGTTGCTTCGTCTGTCCAACGTTCGCCCGCCGGTGACCGCCGAGATGGACGGTTCGCCCTGGCTACCTCTGTTGGTGCGCGTTCGAACGACGCCCACAACCCTTCTCGTCGGCATCGTCCCCAACTGGGAAGCGACGACTCTCAGACCGAACGAACGCATGGATGTCGCATCATTCAGCGACGCACTCCCGCGCAACGCCCGGATACGTCTTCCCCGCGCGGGAAGAACACGTCGCTTGTTTCTCATCCCGACGAATCCCAAGGATCGTGCGCCGTTTCGTTCGAAGTTTCGCGTTTCACTCACGCCGACGAGTGGCGAAGTCATGCGCATCGACATCACCGATGGCGATGTCCGTACGAAGTAACATTCGCGTACCGTTTCGCGCCGCGGCGCGTCACGAATCCGCGCGGCGCTGCCGAAAAAAGTTCACCGTCGATGGGGGAGAACGTCACCACGATGTGGAAACGCAACGGGACGGAATCGCCCTCCCGGCTCTCTCCCACACGGTGTCGCGATGCATTCCGCCGGGCAGGACATCCGACGCGGACGCGCACCCCGGTCGGTTGGATTCTCCCCACTGCGACGGGACACTTCGCGGTCCTTTCGAAGCTCTTCGAAGCCGCTGGGACCCTGCGGGCTCACTCCGCCGAAGTTCGGAGCCGGCCTTGCCGCCGGACAACATTTTGCGTGCTCCGAACCCTTTGAAAATTATATGGTTATGTGCTTTTTCCGATCCTCGAGCTGAAAAAGTCCCGGATTCCCCGCATTCCCCTGCAAGACGGTTGACCCGTACGACCGAGATACTATAATCCAGCTCCGGCTTTGTGATCGAAGCCCGAGCACGAGGCAGGACTCGCGTCTTTTTGGTCTTCTCGAAGGGCGCTCCTTTTTAAGAAATCTTTGATATTTTCTGAAGGAGAGCCCCATCCCGACGTCGACCCCGACCTCGCGATGGCGTTGCGGTCCTCCCATGGGCACAGACTGTGAGCGGCCTGTGGA